>NZ_JBJDWZ010000001.1:0-5418 GCF_051866355.1 Anaerovibrio sp.
GCACCGCCGCCGATGTTAGTCTGGTAATACCTGCCCTTGCCGGTGATTTCAATGCCCTTGCCCACTACGGAGCCGTAGAAATTCAGGCCCTGATCGTTCATGTGAATGTAAGCATTCGGGGCGCAGATGGCACCGCGGAAGGTAGAGTTGTTGGCTTCGATATACACTGTACTGGTGCCGGTGTAAACCAGCACAACAGGGCGGCTGGTATCTGACATGTTTATCCTTACGGTCATCTTGGCCATCTGACTGCTGTCCACGATGATGTACAGAGGCACATCGTTGCCGTCTGCATCCTTTTTGGCAGGAAGGTTGCCGTCAATGACAATGTCAGGGTTGATGCCCTGATTATTGTAAATATAGTCATAATCCTGCCATTCACCGGTAGCATACTTACTCAGGTTAATCTGGTTGCCGGAGGTATCATTTATGGAATTTCCCTCGGCGGCGGCCAGAATGGCTTTCATTTCTGCGGATAAATCGCCGTCAGGGTCAGCCTCGATGTCATTGCAGTATTTTTTGTAATCCTCGCTCAGTACCCTGTTGCCGTTCTCATCTACAACGTAGTTGCCGTTTTCATCCTTTTGGTAGATGATATCACTGAGTACGGTGTTATCATCAAAGTTTTCCAGTACAGATGGCTGGAGCAGCTCATGGGTGTAGTGCTTGGCGCTGTCTGCATCCTCACCGACAGCAACAACCCTGCCCTGATAGAAAGAAGAATCCTTAATTTGAGCAATGGTAATATTGTCAGGATTCTGATTGGCGTTGATGGAGCGGAAGCCGCCATCACTAAATTTAAAGAGTGCGTCAAACAGTGGTGCATTACTGCTGGAGCTGCCGCCAGAGGATTTGGAAATCTTGGCGATACTGTCAGCGCGAATTTCAGTGGAATCGCCGATATCGCTGAAATAGCTGAGGAAGTAGATTGGCACCTCGGATTTCAGCTCTGCCTTGTAGAAAACATCGCCATTCTGATTAGTTCCTACTTTATAGCTCTGATTTTCCTTTGTGACCTCGGACATGTTTGTCGTTACAGAATCCGTGGCGGCGGCATCAGCAACGGTTTTGGAATTGCCGTTGTTGCAGTAAGCCCAGCCTCCGGCTATGGCAGCTGCGTCAGCTGCATTCTGCAGTTTTGATTTGGTGAGATACATGTTGCCGTAATCCACGGTAAAGCCGGTGGCGGCAATAACCAGCGGCAGCAGCACTGCCGTGAACACAAGAATCTGCCCTTTTTGGCGCTGTGCATTGATATAACCTGCAACGCGCCTGAGTACGCTTAACATCATTATATCCTCCTTTTTGTATAATCCCTACCATAGTATAGTATACTAAATTCACAGAAAGTTGAATAGTCTTTAGTTTTATTTTTATGGAAAATTTGCTTAATCATACGTAATGTGGAAATTTTTTTCATTGTGCCGCTTGCAATGCTAATAGATGATTTTTTTGTCAAAATTAACAAAAAAGAGAGAAAATATATTTAAATATGATTAACTTCATCATTTGACATATTGGTTATAGTTTATTAAAATATAAGAAGGTATTTTATCTATTTTTAGGTATTGGGGTTGTTGTTATGACTTATGCTGACACTATTTTAGGCACAGCATGTCAGCTTGCCAGTGGTAAGAGAAGACACCGCAGGTCGTCGGGCGGTGAAGGCACAAAAAAACAGGAAAATATCCAGGTCAATGAAGAAAACATGACAGCCACTATATCGGAGCAGGTGCAGGCAACAGAGAATGTTGATGGGGTAGCTGCGGCTGCGCAGGAGGTGGATGCCATCCGGCAGGCGGTGCAGGAGGCGGATTTTGTCGGACAGCCTGTACAGAAGCAGGAAACTGTGCAGCAGGCAGTGCTGGCGGCAGATGCTGTGCAGGATGTATCGCAAAAAACAGATTCGGCACAGCAGATGGTGCAGGAAACCAGTGCCGTACAGCAGGCGGCGCAGGAGGCCATAAGGGAGGCTCAGGCCATGAAGGCCGAGGCGGAGCGCGCTATGCAGGAAGCCCAGGCCATGAAGGAAGTTCAGGCTATGAAGGCCGAGGCGGCGCGTATCATGCAGGAGGCTCAGGCCATGAAGGCCGAGGCGGCGCGCGCCATGCAGGAGCTGCAGGCCATGAAGGAACAGGCGCAGTCCGAGAAGGAAGGCGCATCCCTCAGGATGGTTGCCGGTGGCGAGGCCGGCAAGCCGGAGGCCGCCAAGGCACAGCCGAAGGAGGGCAAGGAGGCACTTCGCCTGGTAGTTGATGGGTCCCACCGCGTCCGCAGTGGTGAGGCAGGCAGGCAGATGGGAGAGCCGTCTTTGCATGTGGTTACGAATGAATCACCGCATCGTGTGCAGGACAATGAGCCGCCGAGGATGGTGGTCGATGAACCACATAGTGCGGATAGTCAGGCGGCCGGTCAGGATGCGTCCGGGGGGATGAACCAGTGGGCGCAGTACGATGAGCCTGTGGCTGCACAGGAGGTAAAGGAGCCTCGCGGCAAGGCGGGTTCGTCCGGTATTTCTTCGTTTTTGAGCTCTTTGCTGAAGGGTGCATCAAAGAGCAATATGATTGAGATGCTGGATCCGGCAGGCAAGAGTGCCGATGATGAGAGCTCCCTCAAAAAGCTGACTGGCAAGTTCAAGCCGATAAATCCTCTGCTGAAGCGTTCCGAGTATGCTCGTTATGTCAAGGCGCAGGAGGATTATTATGATATGCAGGCCGATGCTCAGGAGGATGACGAGGCAGTACCTGTGACTGCTACCCTGAACGTGGGTATTCCGGAAACCCTGCTGATGTACAGGGTGCCTGAGTTTTTGAAGGAGTTCAGCAAGACATTCCCGCATATCGGGGTGTCTATGAATGTGTATAACTCCGTTGAGGTTACTACGAAGGTAGCTTCCGGCATGCTGGATGTGGGGATTCATTACAATGCGGTGAAGAATCCTCTGATTTCTACGCAGAAGCTGCTGTCCATACCGCTGGTTCTGGTTGGTTCGCCGTATATGGCGGAGGCTGACCGGGATTTTATTACCGGCAATCAGAAAAAGAATGTGGCGCTGATTTGCTTTGACCAGGATGGCGTGTATGAGCGTCTTTCCAATATCTATCTCAGCAGGAAGAACATTGTGATGGAGGAAACCTCCATCATGAAGAATATCGAGGCTATCAAGTCGCGAATTGTCTGCAACAAGGGTGTAGCTGTCCTGCCGCGGTATGCTGTTGAGAAGGAGCTGGCCAATGGCACGTTGATAGAGCTGAAAACTGATATCAAGAATTGCAGTGTCAGTGCGATGATTTCTATTAACGAGCGCAGGTGGATTTCTGAGGAGCTTAGCAGTTTTGTGTCCGCGATTCAGAAGTTCTATCGGATTTCGGAGGCTTTGTCTGACATGGCCTGATGATTTTTGCCGGATGGGGCGTTTTAGTGTGTTGTATGTACTGCCGCCGTGGCTTTGTCTGCATGGCGGCGGTTTTTTATTGTTTCAATAGACGAGTTTTGCTTATATGGCTTGTGAGCTTTATGGGCAGTGTGAAATTTATGGAGCTGGGAGATTATGGGATTTAGATTTGGGCGTGGATTTTGGCTCAGGGGCAGGCCGGGGGATGCAGGCAGATGGCTCTACGAAAGGCTGTCCGGAGTGTTTGAGCAGGAGCACAGCCTGATTTGCTGGCTGTTCGTGTTTAATTCGAGCGTGGCAGGCGCATATTTCTGTGCCAACAGCAGTATGGAGCCGGGGCGGCGCGTGGCTGTAAGCCTGGTGCATTATTTATTGCCGGGGGTGCTGTGGATTTTTCTGCTGGCATGCTTTTTTCATGGCTTTAGGTGGAAGTGGATGAAGTATCTGTGTGCTTTTGTACTGCTGGGATATGCCGGAGTGACCTGTGTTGCTGACTGGTTTATCATGTATCAGTATGAGGATGTGCTGGATACCTCCAAGCTGATGATTTTGATGGGGACAGACCCCAGCACGGCAATGGAGTTTCTGGAAACCTACGTGTATAAGCCGCAGGTGTGTACTGTACTGCTGCTGGCGGCCGTGGCCTGTGCGGGGCTGGCAGTTTTTGTCAGAAGGCACAGCCTGGGCAGGCGGGGATGCCGCCTGATGTGCATTACGCTGTTTTTTGCTGTGGCCAGCAACGTGATTATCGGTGTGCAGAGCTATGAGAAATACACCGGTATGAACAGGGATATGGAGTTTGTACGCAAGAGCATTTTTTATGATACGGTTTACAGTCATTTGAACATTTTGCGCATCACCAATGATTTTTTGATTGGCGTTGCCAATATGGGGGATGAGGAAACTGTTTATGCCGCGCTGGATGAGCTGGCTGAAAAGGAGATTGTTGATGCCGGGACGAGGCAGGTTCCCTATGTGGTATTTATTCTGGGAGAATCCACGGACAGAAATCACATGAGCCTTTACGGCTACCATCTGGACACCTCCCCGCATCTGAAAATGCGTGATGCCAGGGGCGAGCTGGCTGTTTTTGACGACACCATAGCCTGCGGCAATGGCACGGCAAATGTGATGTCAATCGTGTTCAATACGTCAACGAAGGAACGCGATGAAAATGTATGGTGGTATAAGTATCCCAATATGATTGATATTCTGCGCAAGGCAGGGTATTATGCGGTATGGCTTTCCAATCAGGAGCCTGTGGGACGCTGGGGGAATTTTGACAGGTATTATGCACAGCGTTCTGATGCGTGCCATTTTCTGCATATTTCCGGCAGTGCTGCCGGTGGCGGCGTGGCCGTTGCCGAGTATGATGAAAAGCTGCTGCAGCCGCTGGAAGAGTATCTGCAGTACAATGAACAGCCGAAGCAGTATTATACGATTCATCTGGAGGGAACGCATGAGAATTTCGTGCGCCGGTATCCGCAGTCCTTTGCCAGATTTACGGCGGATGATGAGCCGGGGGAGAAGGACGAGCGGGGAAAACTGCAGGCTGAATATGATAATGCCGTGTATTATAACGATTATGTGGTGGATGAAATTATACGGCGCTTTGAGGACAAGAATGCGATAATTTTTTATATTTCTGACCATGGCATGGATTTGTATGATACTGCGGATTTTGCAGGGCATAGCTCCGAGGAAAAGGGGAGCCGGCATATGATAGAGGTGCCTTTTATTATCTGGGCGTCCTCAAGCTACAAGGAACAGAACCCCGATATCTGGGCGAGAATCAAGGGGGCTGTGCATCGGCCTTACCGCACGGATTACCTGATGCACACGATTTTTGATGCCATTGGTGTGACGGCTTCTTCCTATGAAGCAAGGTACAGTGTTATCAATGAAGAGTATGAGGCTGTGAAGCGGATTTATAACGGCGCGCTGTATGAAAAACAGCAGTAATGCGGGAGAGCGATTGCGCTGATGGTGATTGCCTCTGCACTGATGGCACGAATTGGTTGCGC
>NZ_JBJDWZ010000002.1:0-5352 GCF_051866355.1 Anaerovibrio sp.
ATCGGAAAAAAAGATAACAAAATTATTGTCCAATCTGGTGCATTGGAATATAAAGATGATGAGTATAGCATCCTTGATATTATATCTAATCACATTGAGGGTGGACTGGATACGTTGAAAAGGAGATGGAAACGATATGAAAAGGGAACTTCAATTTAAACAAACCGAGGAAGGATATGCTTGTTTTGAAGAGGGAAAAAATATATTTGAAATATCTAAAAAAGACTTGCAATTTAATGTGAAAAATTTTTATTATGCATTTTATGCTGAAGGAAAAGATTTTGAAGATATGGTACTAGAAAATTGTATTCAAGATGATAAGGCTGCTGAACGGGTATATGATTGTATAATCATGCTTATGGAAAAGATAAGGGAAAAATTTACTGAACTATCGGATGAAATATAAGATTGGTGGATTTTATGGGAGACAAAGAAATGCAGAATATAGTTTCTACAAAAAGCTTGACATGAAATCCTGATATGCTTCCTTACTCACAACAATATCGTATTCATCTTCGATTTTATCGAATAAGGTTTTTTGAAGGCTTCATCCATAGATGTAGAATATATGGTGGTGTAGCTTTCGGTCAGATTATGTTCTTCGTTGGTTAATTTGCTGGAAAATGCCATGCTGCTCATTTCGTTTCATAAAATCTGTTTCACATAGGAATTACACTACAATTTTCTTTTTTTAGTTTAAGGATCGGTAATGGAAATTAATTTTATAAAATTTATTATAGTGCTTTAGGTGAAAATTGCTTATAATATAAAATATATAGCATATTTTTTGGAGCGTGAGGATATGAAGACAGCTTTAACGATAGCAGGCAGTGATTGCAGTGGCGGGGCCGGGATACAGGCGGATTTGAAGACCATGCTGGCCAATGGCGTGTACGGCATGAGCGCCATCACGGCATTGACGGCGCAGAATACAACCGGTGTGGCGGCGATTATGAATGTGACGCCGGAGTTTTTGGGACAGCAGCTGGACTGCATTTTTACGGATATTTTCCCTGATGCGGTCAAGATTGGCATGGTTTCCGACAAGGGTTTAATCAGGATGATAGCGGAAAAACTGCGGCAGTATCAGCCGAGGCATGTGGTGGTCGACCCGGTGATGGTGGCTACCAGCGGTGCCAGGCTGATTGCCGATGATGCGGTGGAGGTTCTGCAGCAGGAGCTGTTTCCGCTGGCAACGGTGCTGACACCGAACATCCCGGAAGCGGAGGTGCTTCTGGGGGAGAAAATTGCCAGTAAAGAGATGATGGAAAAGGCGGCAGAGAAAATCGGCAGGAAGTACGGATGTGGTGTTCTCTGCAAGGGCGGCCACAGCGTCAATGATGCCAATGACCTTTTGTACGCAGATGGCAGATTGACGTGGTTTGCCGGGAAGCGCATTGATAATCCCAATACCCACGGCACAGGCTGTACCCTGTCCTCCGCCATTGCCGCCAATCTGGCGAAGGGCTGTGAGCTGGCGGAGGCGGTTCGTCTGGCGAAGGAGTACATTTCCGGTGCGCTGGCGGCCATGCTGGATTTGGGCAGGGGCAGCGGCCCTATGCATCATGGCTATATGATAAAATGACTTTACTCTTTGCTGTGCTGATGTGTTATAATGTGGTATAGTAGCTGTGATAAAGCATAATAAACTGTTAGCAAAGGATATTGATGTATTATGAAAAAGAATATAGATGAAGATATAGTGTGGCACAAGCAGGCTGCCGAAGCAGGAAATGCCAAATCCATGTTTATGCTGGGAAAGCTTTTGTGCGAAGAGAAAAATGATGAGGAGGGCGGCATGTACTGGTTGCATAAGGCCTATGAAAATGGCTATGCAGATGCGGCAGGTTACTGCGGCACTGATCTTTTGTACGAGCCTGTGCCGGGCGGCATAGCGGTAACAGGTGCACGCAAGCATGTGAGCAACCTCAGTATTCCGCCTATCATAGACGGCGTGACTGTTGTGGCCATTGGTGAATATGCTTTCAGGTACTGCAATAATTTGCGCAGTATCAGGTTGCCGTCGGGAGTTGCGGAAATAGGTCAGGGGGCCTTCTCCGGCTGCAGCGGGCTGAATAGCATCGAGCTGCCGGACAGCGTAAAAAAAATAGGCGTGGGTGCTTTTTACAGGTGCAACAGCCTGAGCAGCATCAAGCTACCTTCCGGCATGACCGAAATTGAGCAGGGCACCTTTGCAGGGTGCAGCAATTTGTGGCGTATTGAGCTGCCGTCGGGCGTAACTAAGATAGACGCCGGTGCTTTTTCGGAGTGTGCCAGCCTGGAAAAGATTGTTTTGCCGTCAGGTGTGACTGAAATCGGGCAGGGGATTTTTGCCGGATGCAGCAGCCTGGAGCGTGTCGTGCTGCCGGAAGGCTTGCAGAAAATAAGCGTGGGCGCATTTTTCAAGTGCATCAGCCTTGATGAGATAGAGCTGCCGCCGCATATTACGGAGATTGGCGATGGCGCCTTTGCGGAGTGCAGCAGCCTTGGCCACATAGAGTTGCCGTCAGGCGTGGTGAGGATTGGCGCCGGTTCCTTTTCTGCCTGCATAAGCATGAGGGAAATAAAGCTGCCGTCAGGCGTGGTGGCGATAGCCCATGAGGCCT
Organism: Anaerovibrio sp.; assembly: GCF_051866355.1. Taxonomy (GTDB): domain Bacteria; phylum Bacillota; class Negativicutes; order Selenomonadales; family Selenomonadaceae; genus Anaerovibrio. The sequence continues at coordinate 2,607 of NZ_JBJDWZ010000002.1, forward strand.
TCAAGGGATGTACCAATCTGGCGCAGGTAGAGCTGCCTGACAGTCTGGCCGAGGCCTTTGAGGATGCTTTTGAAGGCTGTATACAGCTGGACGGGAGCGTGCTGGACAGAATCAGGAAGCTCAAAAAAGGTATATGACGTTCAGGTTTTGGCACTGATGTGATTGATATATCGGTTGACGATAAACGGCCAAATAAGATATAATATGCTGTGGTTGATTCTACGAATTTATGCCCTGGTTGGAGTATTCAGCCAGGGCCAATTTATATTTTAGGAGGCTGTATCGTGGAGAAGTATTCACCGCAAAGCATAGAAAAGAAATGGCAGTCCAAGTGGCTGGCCGAGAATGTCTACAAGACTGAGATGGATCCGAAGAAGCCAAAGTATTATTCTTTGGAGATGTTCCCGTATCCGTCCGGCAACCTGCACATGGGGCATGTGCGCAATTATTCCATCGGCGATGTGCTGGCCCGCTACAAGACTATGGAGGGCTTCAATGTCATTCATCCGATGGGGTTTGACGCTTTTGGCATGCCGGCAGAGAATGCGGCTATCAAGCACGGTGTAAAGCCTTCTGACTGGACCTATTCCAACATGGACAACATGAAGCGCCAGCAGCGCGAGATGGGCTTGTCCTATGACTGGGACAGGGCGGTGGCTACCTGCAGCCCTGATTATTACCGCTGGACCCAGTGGCTTTTCCAGCTGTTCTACAAGCGCGGCCTTGCCTACAAGAAAAAGGCCTATGTAAACTGGTGCAATACCTGCGGTACCGTGCTGGCCAATGAGCAGGTTATCGAGGGCAAGTGCTGGCGCTGTGATTCCGATGTGGTGAAAAAGGATTTGTCCCAGTGGTTCCTGAAAATCACTGATTATGCCGATGTGCTCTTGAAAGATTTGGATCAGCTGAAGGGCTGGCCGGAGCGCGTAAAAATCATGCAGGAGAACTGGATTGGCCGCAGTGAGGGTCTTGAGTTCAATCTGGATGTGCCGGAGCTGGGGGAGAAGATTGCGGCATACACCACTCGTCCTGATACCGTGTACGGCATTACCTTCCTGGCGCTGGCGGCAGAGCATCCGCTGATTGAGAAGATCTGCGAGAATAATCCGAAGGCAGAGGAAATCATGGCCTTCTGCAAGAAGGCGCAGAACCAGTCCGAGATGGAGCGTACTTCCTCCGAATCCGAGAAGGAGGGCATCTTCACCGGCCTGTATGCCATCAATCCGTTCAATGGCAACAAGGTGGAAATCTGGGTTACCAACTATGTGCTGGCAGAGTACGGCACGGGCGCGGTTATCGGCGTTCCTTCCGAGGATCAGCGTGACTGGATGTTTGCCACCAAGTACAACCTGAATATCATCATCACCCTCCAGCCGAAGGACAGGGAGCTGAAGCTGGAAGAAATGACCGAGGCTTATGTGGATAAGGCCGGTGTGCTGGTAAATTCCGCCGAGTTCTCCGGCATGGATATCAAGGCGGCTATGCAGGGCATCATGGACAAGGCAGAGGCAGAGGGCTTCGGCAAGCGCCGCGTCAACTACCGCCTCCGCGACTGGCTGATTTCCCGTCAGCGTTACTGGGGTGCGCCAATTCCTGTGATTTACTGCCCGGATTGCGGCGAGCAGCTTGTGCCGGAAGACCAGCTGCCTGTACTGCTGCCGGAGGATGTAAAGTTTGAGCAGGGGGCGGTTTCCCCGCTGGCTCAGAGCGAGTCCTTCGTGAACTGCACCTGCCCGAAGTGCGGCAAGCCGGCCAAGCGTGAAACTGATACCATGGACACCTTCATCTGTTCCTCCTGGTATTATCTCCGCTACACCGATCCGCATAATGACAAGCTGCCATTTGACAAGGACAAGGTAAATTACTGGGCACCTGTTGACCAGTACATCGGCGGCATTGAGCACGCCATCCTGCATCTTCTCTATTCACGCTTCTTCACCAAGGTGCTGCGTGATGAGGGAATGGTGGACTTTGGCGAGCCATTTACCAACCTTCTCACCCAGGGCATGGTGCTGAAGGATGGCAGCAAGATGTCCAAGTCCAAGGGCAACGTGGTTTCCCCGGAGGAAATTATTGCCAAGTACGGCGCGGATACGGCCCGCCTCTTTATCCTGTTTGCGGCGCCTGTCGACCGCGATTTGGATTGGAGCGACGAGGGCGTTGCCGGTGCCTCCCGTTTCCTGAAGCGCGTATGGCGCATCATGGAAATTTTTGAGGATAAAATCAAGAATGGGCAGGATGAATACGATGTCAGCAGCCTGACGGAAGAGGAAAAGGAGCTGCGCCGCGTACTGCATACCACCATCAAGAAGGTAACGGAGGACATTCGCGACCGCTTCATGTTCAACACGGCCATCAGCTCTGTTATGGAGCTGGTAAATGCCTTCTACGTATTCCAGAACAGCGAGAGCGTCAATGGCAACCTGGTACGCGAGGTTTCCGTTGCCCTTATCAAGCTGCTGGCGCCGTTTGCGCCGCACATCACCGAAGAGCTGTGGAGCATCCTCATCGGCGAGGGCAGCGTACATCAGCAGAGGTGGCCTGAGTGTGACGAGGCCGCCACGGTCAAGGCTGAGGTGCAGATTGTACTGCAGATTAACGGCAAGGTGCGTGACCGCATCATGATTGCTACCGGCATCAGCCGCGAGGAGATGGAGGTAGCGGCCAAGGCTAATGCCCGCGTGCAGGAGCTGACCGCCGGCAAGACCATCGTCAAGATGATTTGCGTGCCTGACAAGCTGGTAAA
>NZ_JBJDWZ010000003.1:0-6619 GCF_051866355.1 Anaerovibrio sp.
AGTATGTAAACATGATTGAGGCCGGTATTGTTGACCCTGCCAAGGTTACCCGTTCCGCACTGCAGAATGCAGCCAGCATTGCAGCTATGGTTCTCACCACTGAGACCCTGGTTGCTGACAAGCCTGCTCCGGAGGGTGCAGCTCCTGCAGCTCCGGCAATGGGCGGCATGCCGGGCATGATGTAACATGCACCGTGCGCTGATGACAGCCTGCTGTCTGAGGCCATAACAGCATTAACGAAAGAGGCGTCCTATCCGCGCAGGCGGGTAGGACGTTTTTTGATGCAGATTTTGGCGTCAATGGATAGTGCCGCGGCTTGAGAAAATTTTATTGACTAAAACCATGTTATAGACTAGAATAATGGAAGTTGGCTGTGATGTGCGGCTTTCGCTTTGTCCTGGGCGATGGCTGCGGCAGCCGGAAAAAGGCTTGTATGTGAGGTGTTTTCTCATGTTGCTCATGTACGGGTTTAGCGCATGGTCTTGTGTCCGCTGCGTGTGCAGGGATGCAAGGTGACGAGGATGGAGGTTGTCGATATATCAGCGGATGCCTCCCGGTGGGGTGCCCCATCGTCAGCAGCTGTCAAAGCCGTCAGGCGACTGGCGGGACAAAGCAGTGGGCATGGGCAGGCCAGGACTTCTAGCGGACTGTGTGATGGCAGTGCCGGATGGGTGTATGTCGTCATGACGGTGAATTTGGAGGTTTTAGTATGTGTGGTATTGTTGGTTATGTAGGTGACAAGCAGGCAGCGAGATTTTTGATTGAGGGCCTGACCAAGCTGGAGTACCGAGGTTATGATTCTGCCGGTATTGCCGTGTACAACGGTGATGCTGACGCCATCCGCGTGGAGAAGAGCGTCGGACGTCTGGCAGAGCTGGAGAAGAAGATTGATGGCAATGTGCCTGTTGGGTGCATGGGTATCGGCCATACCCGCTGGGCAACCCACGGTGGCCCTTCCGATTTGAATTCCCATCCTCATACTGACTGCACCGGCAATTTTGCCGTGGTGCATAACGGCATTATTGAGAATTACCTTGCCTTGAAGGAAGAGCTGATTGAGGCAGGACATGAGTTTAAGTCAGAGACGGATACCGAGGTGCTGCCGCACCTTCTGGAAACTTATTATGAGGGTGACTTCGAGGCGGCTGTCCGCAAGGTGCTGCGCCGTATCGAAGGCTCCTATTCCATCGTGTTTATGTCCAAGGCTGACCCTGATACCCTGATTTGCACCAAGCAGGACAATCCGCTGGTTATCGGCCTGGGTGAAGGCGAGAACTTCATCGCTTCCGACATTCCGGCCATCATTGCCCGTACCCGCCGTACCTATATTATTAACGACGGCGAGATTGCAGTAGTGAAGAAGGATTCCGTCTGGATTACCAACCGCCGCGGCGAGCCGATTACCAAGAAGGTATTTGAGGTGAACTGGAATGCCGAGGCTGCCGAGAAGGGCGGTTATGAGCATTTCATGCTGAAGGAAATCCATGAGCAGCCGAAGGCTGTCCGCGACACCCTGTCCGGCCGTATTGCCAAGGACGACAGTGCCGTTATTCTGGATGAGCTGAAATGGACGGAGGAATATGTAAACTCCTTCTCCAAGGTGTTTATTATCGCCTGCGGCACTGCTTATCATGCAGGCCTGGTAGGCAAGTATTATATCGAAAATCTGGCGCGGGTGCCGGTTGAGGTGGATATTGCCTCCGAGTTCCGCTACAGGAAGCCGATTATTGACGACAATACCCTGACCATCGTAGTTAGCCAGTCCGGTGAGACTATTGATACCCTGGCTGCCCTGAAGGAAGCAAAGCGCCTGGGCTCCAAGACCATGGCCGTTACCAACGTGGTTGGCTCATCCATTGCCCGCGAGGCGGATCAGGTTGTCTATACCTGGGCAGGCCCTGAAATTGCGGTAGCTTCTACCAAGGCATACACCACCCAGCTGATTGTCATGTTCCTGCTGGGTGCTTATATGGCAGGCCTTCGCGGCACTGTGGAGGAAAGCCGCATGAAGGAGCTTCTGGGCAAGCTGCGCAATATCCCTGCCCAGATCAGCGAAACCCTTGAGGACGTGGACCCTATCAAGGCCTTTGCCCAGCAGTATGGCTACAATGACGACGTGTTCTTCCTGGGCCGGGCCCTTGACTACCATGTGGCACTGGAGGGCTCCCTGAAGCTGAAGGAGATTTCCTATATTCATGCGGAGGCCTATGCAGCAGGCGAGCTGAAGCATGGCACCCTGGCCCTGATTACCCGTGGCATCCCTGTGGTTGCCCTGGCTACCCAGAAGAGCGTTTACGAGAAGACCCTGAGCAATATCAAGGAAGTAAAGGCTCGTGATGCGGTGGTTATCGGCGTGGCTGCCAAGGGAGATGGCGAGCTGCACAAGTACACCGACCACGTAATCTTCGTGCCGGAGACGGATGAGCTGCTCATTCCGTTGCTGACCGTGCTGCCGCTGCAGCTTTTGGCATATTACACCGCCCTGACCCGCGGCTGTGATGTGGACAAGCCTCGTAACCTGGCCAAGTCCGTTACTGTAGAGTGATGTATTAACCAGCCCCCCGTGAAGCTGACCGCTTCGCCGGGGGCTGTTCTTTTGGCAGAAATTTATTTGACAAGCGGCAAAGTTTGTACTAGTATAGTAACAATATCTGCGGATATAAAACGGTGAAGAGGCCTGATGCTTTGTCGGGCATTAGTTCAATATTTTTACAGAAAGTAGGGATTAAGTTGGCATTCTATTTCAGTGAACCATCTCATACCTTTGGTGAGTACCTGCTGGTACCTGGTTATTCTTCTGAAAAGTGCATTCCGGCGAATGTTTCCTTGAAGACACCATTGGTAAAGTTCAAGAAGGGTGAGGAGCCGAAGATTTCCATGAACATTCCGATGACCTCTGCCATCATGCAGTCCGTATCCAATGACCGCATGGCAGTGGCACTGGCGCGTGAGGGAGGCGTTTCCTTCATCTATGGTTCCCAGACGATTGAGGAAGAGGCTGCTATGGTAGCACGGGTAAAGAACTTCAAGTCCGGCTTTGTTGACAGCGATTCCAATATCACCCCTGAGACTACTATTGCAGAGATTCTGGCACTGAAGGAAAAGACCGGCCATTCCACTATGGCAGTAACAGAGGACGGCACTCCCACCGGCAAGCTGCTGGGCATCGTTACCAGCCGTGACTACCGCGTGACCCGCATGAGCCCTGATACTCCTGCCAAGGAATTCATGACGCCTTTTGAGAAGCTGGTTTATGCCAGTGCAGATACTACTTTGTCCGAGGCAAACGACATCATCTGGGACAACAAGCTGAACATGCTGCCGCTGATTGATGACAACCAGCGCCTTCGCTACATGGTATTCCGCAAGGATTATACCGATAACAAGGAGAACGAGCTGGAGCTGATTGATGAGAAGAAGCGCTATATCGTAGGCGCCGGCATCAATACCCGCGACTATGCAGAGCGTGTACCGGCTCTTTTGAAGGCAGGCGCGGATGTGCTGTGCATCGATTCCTCCGAGGGATTCTCCGAGTGGCAGCGCATAACGCTGAAATACATCCATGAGAATTTTGGCGAGGATGTCAAGGTGGGCGCCGGCAACGTCGTTGACCGGGAGGGCTTTATGTTCCTGGCCAAGGCGGGCGCTGACTTCATCAAGGTGGGTATCGGCGGCGGTTCCATCTGCATCACCCGTGAAACCAAGGGTATCGGCCGCGGTCAGGCAACTGCCCTGATTGATGTATGCGCAGCCCGTGATGAATACTATGAGGCTACCGGCGTATACATTCCGGTTTGCTCTGATGGCGGTATTGTGCATGATTACCACATGACCCTGGCTCTGGCCATGGGTGCTGATTTCATGATGCTGGGACGCTATTTCTCCCGCTTCGATGAGAGCCCTACGGATGTTGTGAAGATTAACGGCACCTATTACAAGGAGTATTGGGGCGAGGGTTCCAACCGTGCCCGCAACTGGCAGCGCTACGACCTGGGCGGCGCCAAGAAGCTGTCCTTTGAGGAGGGCGTTGACTCCTATGTGCCTTATGCCGGCAGCCTGAAGGACAATGTGGGCATTACCCTGAGCAAGATACGCTCCACCATGTGCAACTGCGGCGCTCTGAGCATTCCGGAGCTGCAGGAAAAGGCGCGCCTTACCCTGGTATCCTCTACCAGTATCGTAGAAGGCGGTTCCCATGATGTAATCCTGCGTGACAGCATCAACCGCTGATAATGTTGTATAGCAGCCTCCGGGCTGCCTGGTTTATCCGATTTGTTATATGCGGCGGTGCATGGCACGATGTTTTGTGTCTGCACCGTCTTTTGTATTTACATGCAATTTTCACTGAATTATAGTAGACTGGGACTAAGTACTTATGTGGAGGTTGATATTATGCATATTTTGCTGGCAGAGGATGATATGAAGCTGGGCAAGCTGATAAAGTACATGCTGGAGCAGAATGGCATTTCTACCGAGTGGGTGACTACTGGTGACATGGTGTATGATTACGCCATGTATGAGGATTATGACGTGCTTGTGCTGGACTGGATGATGCCGAAGGTATCCGGTGTGGACGCATGCAAAAAGCTGCGCAGTGAGGGTTATCAGAGGGCGATATTGCTGCTGACGGCCAGGGACTCCGTGGAGGACAGGGTTACGGGGCTGGACGCCGGGGCGGACGATTATCTGGTAAAGCCCTTTGAATTTGCAGAGCTGATGGCGCGGCTCCGCGCCCTGGGACGGCGCAGCAGCCAGAAGATTCAGCAGGATATGATGGAGCTTGGGGATTTTACCCTGGATCGCACATCCAAGGTGCTGAAGAAGGGGGAGCAGGTCATCCAGCTCTCGCCGCGGGAATTCCAGATTTTTGATTTGCTGGTGCAGAATATGGGCATAGTTGTGCCGCGTGACATTATACTGGACAGGATATGGGGGCTGGAGTCGGAAGTCAGCTCCAACAATATCGATTCCTACGTAAAGCTGCTCAGAAAGAAGCTGGAGTCGGCTGACGGGCAGATGATGATAAGCACGATTCGGGGTGTTGGCTATAAACTGGAAATTAAATAAGCACAAGCTGACGAATATCTTTTACAGGAGCCGCTGGCGGCTGACGATAGCGTACACGACCCTGATGTTCCTGATTTTTGCGCTGATTATAGTCCTGAGCTACCGCGGCATGCTCTGGGCGGTAAGCTCGGAGCAGGCCCGGGAGCTGTCCAGCGTGGTTCAGGATGTGGCGGCAGGGGAGTCCATGATGCTGCAGTCGAATATTTTCCCTGATGACCTGGGGTATCGTGAGCGGATGTTTTTCTATGCTTATGACAATAACGGCGAGCTGCGCCATTTTTCCAGGGCACCCCTGCGGCTGGAGGATGAGGTAATGGACCTGATTCGGCGCGGACAGGTGCCGTTTACGGATGTGGCAGTTTTTGAGCATGACGACGACCCGGACAAGGTTATCATGATGACGGCCTCCTATGTGAAGATTGATGGTCATAATGTGGGCGTTGTATATATGGGCAAGGATATAAACGCCCTGTACAAGGGACTGACGAAGTTTTCCTATTTTCTGGGGCTGGTTTCCTTTGTGGCACTGGTGCTGGCGGCTATAGCGGGCTACTATATAGCCGGCTGTGTCATGGCGCCGATGCAGGCGGCCTATGAAAGGCAGAAGCAGTTTACGGCGGACGCCTCCCACGAGCTGCGCACGCCGTTGAGCGTGGTTATGGCCTCAGCGGACCTGCTGGGCAACGATCCGGCTGTGCAGTCGCCGTTTTTGCGGCAGGTTATAGATGATGTCAAGGACGAGGTCAAAAAAATGAGCAAGCTGGTAGGTGATCTGCTCATTATTGCCCGCAGTGACAACAACGTGGAAAAGCTGAACATGCAGGAGTTTGACCTGTCCGCCTCCATGCGGCAGGTGCTGAGAAATATGCAGCCTATGGCTGACAAGAAAAATATCACCCTGATAGGCAATATCACTGAATCCATCCTGTGGGTGGGGGATGAGCAGAAGATAAATCAGCTGGTTATGATTCTGGTGGACAACGCCGTCAAATACACGCAGGATTACGGCACGGTCACGGTAACGGCCGAGTCGCCGAAAAGCAAGCGCCTGCGGTTCAGCGTGGCGGATAACGGCATCGGGCTGGCCAAGGGGGACCGGGAAAAGATATTTGGCAGGTTCTACCGCGTTGATAAGGCCCGTTCCCGGCAGATGGGCGGCAATGGCCTGGGGCTGGCTATTGCCAAGGATATTGTGGATGTGCATCACGGCTATATCTACGTGGAAAGCGAGCTGGGCAAGGGTACGACGTTTACCGTGGAGCTGGCCCTGCCGAAAAAGTTGTAAAATAATTAGTCAAAAAGACAAAAAGCGATTGACTTTTTGTCTTTTTGTTTTATAATAGATGTAGAAAGTCAAAAAGACAAACATTATTGCCAGATTATTGTTAGTTGGTTTTATGGTGTTGTGCAGAAGACTGTAAGCAAGTTGTATGGCATGTACTCTAAGAAAACCTTTGTCGCGCCTCGTTACTTCATTCATCAGAACGAAGTGATAGATGGATGTTAGTAACGCGAGGCACGACTAGGGTTTTCGTGGGTATTGCCATACAAA
>NZ_JBJDWZ010000003.1:6719-30116 GCF_051866355.1 Anaerovibrio sp.
TGGATGTTAGTAACGCGAGGCACGACTAGGGTTTTCGTGGGTATTGCCATACAAACGGTATACGTTCTGCCATGCAACTGGCATAAATTCAGCAGGTGCAATGATGTAGTGACTGGAAAGGTGGAGAATAAGCTATGGAACAGGAAAAATACACTCAGAGAGTTTTGAATACACTGCAGAGGGCCCAGCAGAATGCGGCTCTGCATTATCATCAGGAAATCAGCAGCCTGCATGTGCTTCTGGCACTGGTGCAGGAGCCGGAGGGGCTTCTTGAAACTATTTTTCAGGAGGCAGGGGCTGATTTGGGCATGCTCCAGCAGCGGCTGGAGCAGCAGCTGAGAAAAATCCCCAGCGTAAAGGGCCAGGACAGGCTCACCATGAGCGTGGAGCTGGGCCGCGTCATGGCAAAGTCCGAGCAGCTGGCCAAGTCCATGCAGGATGAATACATTAGCACCGAGCATCTCCTGCTGGCGATTGCAGAGGATGGCGGTGACGAGGTGCGCAGCATCTGCCGTGATTTCGGCCTGAGCAAGAACGGCATCATGGGTTCCATCAGGAAGAACCGCAAGCAGAATGTCAATTCAGCCAATCCGGAGGATGGCTACAAGGCACTGGAAAAATTCGGCAGGGATTTGACGCAGGTGGCGCGTCAGGGCAAGCTGGACCCTGTTATCGGCAGGGACGATGAAATCCGCAGGACCATTGAGATTCTGTCCCGCCGCACCAAGAACAATCCGGTGCTGATTGGTGAGCCGGGTGTCGGCAAGACTGCCATCGTGGAGGGACTGGCGCGGCGCATCGTGGCAGGCGACGTGCCTGAGTCGCTGAAAAACAAGACCTTGTTCTCGCTGGATATGGGAGCGCTGGTGGCCGGTGCCAAGTACCGGGGCGAGTTTGAGGAAAGACTGAAATCAGTGCTCAACGAAATCGTCAAGTCTGATGGGCAGATTCTGCTGTTTATTGACGAGGTGCATACCGTAGTGGGAGCCGGTGCCACTGACGGCGCCATGGATGCGGGCAATCTGCTGAAGCCGATGATGGCAAGGGGCGAACTGCGCTGCATCGGTGCCACTACCCTGAACGAGTACAGGAAGTACATTGAGAAGGACAGCGCTCTTGAGCGGCGCTTCCAGCCTGTCATGGTTGGCGAGCCTTCCGTGGAGGATACTATTTCCATCCTCCGCGGCCTGAAGGAGCGCTATGAGGTGCATCACGGCGTCCGCATCCGGGATGCGGCGCTGGTGTCGGCGGCGGTGCTGTCTGACCGCTATATCTCCGACAGGTTCCTGCCGGACAAGGCTATCGACCTGGTGGATGAGGCAGCGGCCAAGCTCCGCACGGAAATTGAGTCCATGCCGGGGCCTCTCGATGAGGTGCGCCGCAAGATTCTCCAGCTGGAGATTGAGGAGCAGGCCCTGCAGAAGGAAAATGACGCGGCAGGGCAGGAAAAGCTGGCAGGCATCCGGAAGGAAAAGGAAGAGCTTTTGAAGCAGCAGCAGGAACTGCAGAACCGGTGGGAGGCCGAGAAGCAGTCCATTCTCCGCGTCCGCGGCATCAAGAAGGAAATGGATGCCGTCCGCAGTCAGATGGAAAGCGCGGAGAGGGATTATGACCTGAATAAATTGTCCGAGCTGAAATACGGCAGGCTGCCGGAACTGCAGAAGCAGCTGGAAGCAGAGGAGGCCGCCATTGCGGAAAAATCTGCGGATAACCAGCTCTTGAAGGAAGAAGTTGGCGAGGAGGATATTGCCAGGGTAATCAGCCGCTGGACGGGTATCCCTGTGACCAAGATGCTCACCGGCGAGCGTGAAAAGCTGCTGCATCTGGAGGATGTACTGCATGAGCGCGTGGTGGGACAGGATGAGGCTGTCAGGGTGGTCAGCGAGGCCATCCTCCGCGCCCGTGCCGGCATCAAGGCGCCGGAGCGGCCGATTGGCTCCTTTATCTTCCTGGGGCCTACCGGCGTGGGCAAGACCGAGCTGGCCAAGACGCTGGCGGAGGCCCTCTTTGACGATGAGCGCAGCATGATACGCATCGACATGAGCGAGTACATGGAGAAGCATTCCGTGGCAAGGCTGATTGGTGCGCCTCCGGGCTATGTGGGCTACGATGAGGGTGGCCAGCTGACCGAGGCTGTGCGCCGCCGTCCATACAGCGTAATCCTGCTGGATGAGATTGAGAAGGCCCATCGTGACGTGTTCAACGTACTGCTGCAGATTCTGGACGATGGCAGGCTCACCGATGGCAAGGGAAGAGTTGTCAACTTTAAGAATACCGTTATCATCATGACCTCCAATCTTGGCTCCCATGAGATTCTCAGCAAGGATTACGGCGAGGCGGAGAGCACTGTCAGGGAGATATTGAAGGAATATTTCCGCCCTGAGTTCCTGAACCGTGTGGATGATATTGTGGTGTTCAGGGGTCTGGCCAAGGAGCAGGTAAAGAATATTGCCGCCCTGCTTCTGGGACAGCTGAACGAGCGGCTTGAAAAGCAGATTAAGCTGCATCTGGCCTGGGATGATGCGGCGCTGCAGCTTCTGGCCGATCAGGGCTTTGACGCCGATTTTGGCGCCCGTCCGCTGCGCCGCCTGCTGAGCCATACCGTAGAGACAGAGCTCAGCAAATCCATCATCCGCGGTGATGTCAGCGAGGGCGATACGGTGGCTATGAGCGTGGAAAACGGAAAACTGCATTTTGCAAAGAAATGAGCCGGGCACTTGAATTTTGTGTGAATATTTGCTATACTTTTAATCACGCAAATGAATACGCGAAATGCTTTGATGGGGAGTAGTAGTGTCAGTGAGCCTTTCAGAGAGCTGCCGGATGGTGTGAGGCAGCGGGCAGGCTGATGTGAACTGGCCCCGGAGCAGCCCGTTGAAATCCTGCCGGAGATTCCGGCGGTATGGTAGGCGGTGCCGGGAACTGGCCGTTACAGCAGGAGGATATGTATGTATCCGTAATGAGTGCGCACGTATCTCGTGCGAATATGAGTGGTACCACGGAGTTTTCAGGCTTCGTCTCTGTTAGAGGAGACGGAGCCTTTTTATATGCCCCGTCTCCGGAGAAGTTGTATTGGGTTCGCCTGCGGCAGTGATTGGTGGCGCGGGCAGGTAAAAAAAGGAGAGATTAGTGATGGAAAATGTCAAGAAGTATCATGAAGGCTATTTTATGCCGCCGACCATAGATTTGAGCTGGGCCTACAAGCAGCATCCGGACAAGGCGCCTACCTGGTGCTCCGTGGATCTGCGGGATGGCAATCAGGCCCTGATTATTCCTATGAGCCTGGATGAGAAGATTGAGTTTTTCAAGATGCTGGTGCAGGTGGGCTTCAAGGAGATTGAGGTAGGCTTTCCTGCTGCTTCAGAAACGGAGTATATGTTCCTGCGCCGTCTGGTGGAGGAGGACCTGATTCCTGATGATGTTACGGTGCAGGTGCTCACCCAGGCCAGGGAGCACATCATCAAAAAGACCTTTGAGGCTCTTGAGGGCGTAAAGAATGCCATCGTCCATGTGTACAATTCCACCTCCCTGGCCCAGCGTCAGCAGGTGTTCCGCAAGAACAAGGAGGAAATCAAGCAGATAGCCATTGACGGTGCAAAGCTCCTGAAACAGCTTACCGAGGAAGCCGGGGCAAATTACCGCTTTGAGTATTCGCCGGAGAGCTTCACCGGCACCGAGCCTGAATATGCCCTTGAGGTGTGCAACGCGGTGCTGGATGTATGGCAGCCGACCCCTGACCGCAAGGCCATCATCAACATCCCTGTAACGGTGGAGATGTCCATGCCGCACATTTATGCAATGCAGGTGGCCTATATTTCCAACAACCTGAAATATCGTGATGCTGTGGAGCTGTCCCTGCATCCGCATAACGACCGTGGCTGTGGCGTGGCCGATTCCGAGCTGGGCATTCTGGCAGGTGCGGACCGCATCGAGGGAACCCTTTTCGGCAACGGCGAGCGCACCGGCAACGCAGATATTGTCACCATTGCCATGAATATGTATGTGCTGGGCGTGGATCCGGGACTGGATTTCAGCAATCTGCCTGACCTGGTTGACCTGTACGAGAAGGTTACCCGCATGCGCGTCCATGAGCGTCAGCCTTATGCCGGTGCACTGGTTTTTGCGGCCTTCTCCGGTTCCCATCAGGATGCCATCGCCAAGGGCATGAAGTGGCGTGAGGAGCAGGACCCTGACCATTGGACAGTGCCGTATCTGCCGATTGACCCGCACGACGTCGGCCGTGAGTATGAGGCAGATGTTATCCGCATCAACAGCCAGTCCGGCAAGGGCGGCGTGGCATATATCATGGAGCAGAAATACGGTATTTCCATGCCGAAGAAGATGCGCGAGGATTTCGGCTACTGCGTGAAGGGCGTGTCCGACCACAAGCACAAGGAGCTTCTGGGGGACGAAATCTATCAGATATTCCAGGATCAGTACGTGAATGTAACAGAGCCGTACAAGCTGATTGATTTCAGCCTGAAAAAAGAGGTGGACGGCACCCGCACCGGCTATGTGGAGCTGGAAATCAACGGCAAGCCGACCGTGTTCAAGGCAAAGGGCAACGGGCGTCTGGATGCCATCAGCAACGCCATTCAGGAAAATACCGACGTGCGCTACAGCAATCTCACCTACAGCGAGCATGCACTGGAGATAGGCTCTACCTCCCGTGCTATGGCCTACATCGGTGTTACTGCCGCAGACGGGACCATCACCTGGGGCGCCGGCATGGATACGGATGTCATGTCTGCTTCCGTTATGGCATTGTTCAGCGCCATCAACCGCATGTACAAAAAATAAGCTGATTCTTCAGGGGACGCCGCGTCGTATGGAATGACTGCGCAAATGCGGTGTCCCTGCTTTTATTTTCTTGACTTTGCCCGCAATAATTCGTAAAATAGAATGGTATGGTTGTGTTCAATCACAGCCGCTAAATGATAATTGACGCCATGATTGGCAATAAAATTTAGAAGGGGAGGTGTGTTATTATCATTGAGATTATACTTGCAGCAGTTGCCGCGCTTATAATTGGCGGTGCCGGTGGCTACATGATGCGCAAGCAGGCGGCCGAAAAGCAGATTGGTTCCGCCGAGGAGGAAGCAAGGCGCATTGTCAGGGCCGCAGAGTCCAAGGGCGAGGCTGCAAAAAAGGAAAAGCTGTTAGAAGCAAAGGAAGACGTGCATCGTCTTCGTCAGGAATTAGATCGTGAGACCCGTGAACGCCGTAATGAACTGCAGCGTCAGGAACGCCGTCTGGTATCCAAGGAGGAGAACCTTGACCGCAAGCTGGACTCCATGGAGAAAAAGGAGGAAGCTATTGCCGCCAAGGAGGCCAAGCTGGAGAAGAGCCAGGCAGCCATCAATGAGCTGCACGAAAAGCAGAAAACCGAGCTGGAGCGTATTTCCAGCCTGACTACGGAGGAAGCAAAGACCATGCTTCTGGCCGAGGTCGAGGAGGAGCTGCAGCACGAAAAGGCCATGATGATCAAGGAGTATGAGCAGCAGACCAAGGACGAGGCCGAGAAGAAGGCGAGGAATATTATTTCCATGGCCATTCAGCGCTGTGCTGCCGATCATGTAGCAGAAACCACGGTTTCCGTGGTGGCCCTGCCGAATGATGAGATGAAGGGGCGCATTATCGGCCGCGAAGGACGCAACATCCGCGCACTGGAAACCATGACAGGCATTGACCTGATCATAGATGATACCCCGGAGGCAGTTATTTTGTCCGGCTTTGATCCGGTTCGCCGTGAGGTGGCCCGCATTGCGCTGGAGAAGCTGATTGCCGATGGCCGTATCCATCCGACCAGCATTGAGGACATGGTGAAGAAGGCGCGCCGGGAGGTTGACCAGCGCATCAAGGAAGCCGGTGAACAGGCTACCTTTGATACCGGTGTGCATGGCCTGCATCCGGAGCTGGTGAAGCTGCTGGGACGCCTGCGCTATCGCACCAGCTATGGGCAGAACGTGCTGAACCATTCCGTGGAGGTTTCCCATCTGGCAGGCATGATGGCCGCCGAGCTGGGGGTTGACGTGATGCTGGCCAAGCGTGCCGGGCTGATTCACGATATCGGCAAGTCCATTGACAATGAGGTGGAGGGCACCCATGTGACCATTGGCGCCGATGTGGCCAAGAAGTACCGTGAGTCCAAGGATGTCATCAACGCTATCATGGCGCACCACGGCGACGTGGAGCCGAATACGGTGGAGGCTGTGCTGGTGGCTGCGGCAGATGCTGTGTCTGCTGCCCGTCCGGGAGCCCGCCGCGAGAGCCTGGAGGCTTATCTGAAGCGTCTTACCCGTCTGGAGGAGATTGCCGAGGGCTTCAACGGCGTTGAGCGCTGCTTTGCAATCCAGGCCGGGCGCGAGATTCGCGTCATGGTCAAGCCTGACAAGGTGGACGATGCAGGGGCCATCACCCTGGCTCATGATATTGTCAAGAAGATTGAGGCCGAGCTGGAATATCCGGGCCAGATTAAGGCCACTATTATTCGTGAAACGCGCGTAGTTGATTACGCAAAATAATTGTTGACAAATGAGAGGGGCTGTTGTCGTGGGATGGCAGCCCCTTTTCTTTAAATGGTAATCTTCGTCAGAGTGAGCAAAGGAGGAAGATTATGCGCAAGAACAAAACAGGTGCTACTCCTAGTGAAGCATCGATGGATGGGATTCAGCTGGTGGCTTCACTCCTGATGTGTTTTCCGGAGATGGGCAAGGTGACACTGGATTCCAAGGATGAAGGAGTATGGCTGGACTTTACATTGAAGGGCGTTCCGGGGGAGGAACGCATGCGGGCGGCCGATAAGCTGATTACCGACAGCCTGCGGTTTTATCATGAAATAGAGGGCATCAGCGGTGCAAAGCTGGCTTTTTATTATGAGAAGCGCGCCCTGCATATTTTTCGCGACATCGGCAGCCTGTCCAGAGCGGAAATCGGCATCCTTGTCACCCTGATAAAGGATAATTTTGGCGATTTGCTTCTGACCGATGCCTTTAGCGATGTAGATGAGGATGTACTGTACAATCAGTCAGAAATGATTGACCATAGAATACGTTTCCTGCGTGAGAATCACATCCGTGAGAACATGGTGGGAATCCGTGAGGAAGGCAGGGTTATGGTCTATTAGGCCATAGGAGGAAAATGGTTTGAAGATTTTAATTGTAGGCGATGTGGTAGGGCGCACAGGCCGCAGGGCCTTTGAACGCTATACCAGGACGCTGAAGCAGGAAAAGGGCGTTGACCTGGTTATCGTCAACGGCGAGAATTCCGCCGGTGGCAGGGGCATCAGCCGCAAGTCACTGGATGAGCTGTACCGGGGCGGGGCGGATATAGTCACCTCCGGCAACCATATCTGGGACAACAGGGAGGTGTACGGCTTTATTGATGAAGAGCCGTATCTGGTGCGTCCGGCCAATTATCCGGAGGGGGCACCGGGACGCGGCTGGTGCATCTACCCTTTCAGAACGGCCAACGTGGCGGTCATCAATCTTTCGGGGCGTGCCTTTATGCCGGATATGGACTGTCCTTTTCAGAAAATAGAGGATATTCTGTCGGAGATTGGCACGCAGGCGGATATTTTTATCCTCGACCTGCATGCCGAAGCCACCTCGGAAAAGATGGCCATGGGCTTTTATCTGGATGGCCGGGTGCAGGCCGTAGTGGGAACCCACACCCATATACAGACGGCGGACGCCAGAATACTGCCGGGGGGAACCGCCTATATTACGGATCTTGGCATGGTGGGGCCGTGGAATTCGGTGCTGGGCGTCAAGCCGGAGATTATCATCAAGAAATTTACCTCCTGCATGCCGGCGCGGTTTGAGCTGGCCGAGGGGCCTGCCGTGTACTCTGCCCTGCTGGTGGAGATTGACGGCGCTTCAGGCAGGGCTGTCAATGTCGAGCGCATTCTGATTAATGAATGAGGCGGATATTTTAATAAGGCAGGTATTTTAGCAAAAAAAGCAGGATTTTTTCAATTCGGGGAGAATATATACCGTATATACTTGTTTGATTGAGTATGATAATTGGTGCTTGTTAATGAGGTATAACTGATGTCAAGCGATTTACACATGCATACCAGCTGTTCTGACGGCCTGCTTGCTCCGGAGGAGCTGGTGGAGGCCGCCAGGGAGGCAGGGCTCAGCTACATTGCTATTACTGACCACGATACGGTTGCCGGACTTTGCCATCTCTATGAGCATGGGCTTTATCCGCAGCCGGGAATCAGGATTATTCCGGGCATCGAGCTGAGTGCGCATCATGAAGTAAGTGAGATTCACATTCTTGGGTACAATATCGATATATATAACAAGGAACTGGCAGACAGGCTGAATGATGTGGTCGAGGCCCGCTGGACGCGTTTTTCTACCATGGTGGAGAAGCTGCAGGGGCTGGGTTATGATATAAGTGAGACTGATGTGCTGGAGATTGCTGACGGCAGTACGTCCATCAGCCGTTCACATATAGCCCAGACGATGGTCAGGAAGGGGTATTTTCCAACTATCAAGGAAACCTTTGCCCAGCTTCTGGAAAAGGGAAAGCCGGCCTATGTTTCCCACTACCGGCTGGAGCCGGAAGAGATTATAGACCTGATAAAGAACAGCGGCGGTACGCCGGTGCTGGCCCATCCCAAGCTGATTTACAATGACGAGCTGGTGGAAGAGCTGCTGAAAAAGGGCATCGAGGGCATTGAGGCGCTTTATCCGCGCCATACAAAGGAGGATACGGAGCGGTATCTGGCCATGGCAGATAAATATCATCTGCTGGTGACGGGCGGCTCTGATTTCCATGGCATTCCCGGCCGTATGCCGAAGTTTGTTGGAGAGTTTACCGTAGCAGATGAGTATGCGGCGGAGCTGTATCGTGAGCCGGCGCTGTGATGGCGTCGGGATGCGGCTTTGAGCGCAGCCTGTTCTATGGAGAGTTTGGAGGGAACTATGGAGGTTATTGCTTTAGTAGGGCCCAGCGGCACCGGAAAAAGTCATCGTGCCCTTTTGGTTGCCCATAACAATCAGGCTGATGCCATCATTGATGACGGCCTGCTGATAAAAAATGGCAAGATTATTGCGGGCAAGTCCGCCAAGCGGGAGCAGAACAAGGTACTGGCGGTCAAGCGTGCCATCTTTGTGCTGCCGGGACATGCGGAGGAGGTTTGCAGGGCCATCGAGGAAACAAAGCCGGTGCGGATTCTGATTTTGGGCACTTCAGAAAACATGGCAAGCAAGATTGCCAAGGCCCTGAAGCTGCCGGAGATTTCCCGCTTTGTGCACATAGAGGATATCGCTACCCAGTCCGAGATGGACAAGGCGCGTTTTCACAGGCTGAGAGAGGGAAAGCACATCATCCCTGTGCCGACGATTGAGCTGAAACCGCATTTTTCCGGTTATCTGGTGGATCCGATAAATTCCCTGCTGAAAAAGAGGCGCGAGGATGGCCGGCGCCGCCATCTGGGGGAAAAATCCATCGTGCGGCCTGTGTTCAGCTACTATGGCAAGCTGATTATTGATGACTGGGCCATCAAGGCCATCGTCCGCAAGCTTCTGGTGGATGGCGACAATGTCACCAAGGTGGCTGATGTACGGGTGGAGCATGTCTACAAGGGCGATGGCGAGGTGGGCTTTGAGTCTGCCGGCATTATTGTGGGCTGTGACGTGGTAATCAGCTACGGGAAGCACATCCCTACCCTGGTGCAGAAGCTGCAGAATCAGGTGCGCAAGGATGTGGAGTACATGACCGGCATGGTGGTGAAGAAGGTCAATATCACCATCAAGGCGCTTTTCGTGCAGCCGAAAAAATTCTAAGGCCGGTGTGCATGAAAAGGGTGTGGCATATGCCACACCCTTTCTATAGAAATAAAGAAGAAAACTAAAAAAGCCGCTCCCGCAGGAACGGCTGAAAGCTCAATGGCAGGGGTAGCTGGACTCGAACCAACGCATGCTGGATTCAGAATCCAGTGCCTTACCAACTTGGCGATACCCCTGTATTAATTTCGTGTCGATTAACTCACAACGAATAGTATTATACTGATTGGTGGCAGATTTGTCAAGAAAATATTTGATGAATATTTTTATTTCCGAAAAAATACCGGCGGGATAATTTGGCAGGCTGGTGCAATTTTGTCATCCTTCGTGTATAATATATGTGCATATATCATGACAGATTGGGGGACTTATTTATGAAATATGAATTTACGAAAGACTATCATACCGGCATAGAGTTCATCGATGAGGAGCATGCGAAGCTCTTTGAGATTGCGAATCGTGCCTATGAGCTGCTGACGAACCAGTTTGTGGCAGACAAGTATGATGCCATTGTGGATGTTCTGGAGGAGCTGAGGGACTATACGAAATATCATTTCAATCATGAAGAGGAATACATGAAGAGCATAAATTATCCGAAGCGCTTCAGCCAGCTGCATCAGCATACGCAGTTCATCAACAAGCTGGATTCCTACAACCTGAAGGAAATAGACACCAACCAGCAGGCGGGACTGCTGGAGATACTTGATTTCCTGGCCATGTGGCTGCAGGGGCATATCAAGGGTATGGACAAGAAGATTGGCGAGGCAGGCAGGTAACGCTGGCTGCAAAGCGCAAAAGGCGGTACCGGCATGGCTCCGAGAGAGCTTTGGCGGTGCCGTTTTTTGTTTTGCCCTGCTTTACTTTTGACGGTGTGTGTGGTAGTATTGCAGATGATGGACGGTATTCTTTTCAGAAACTGTACTATGTTTTTCCTGATACGGCAGCACATCACCATTTTGAGAGGTGATGTTTATGAGAGTTGGTTTTATCGGTGCCGGCAAGGTGGGTTTTACCCTGGGCAAGTATTTTTGCCAGCACCAGGTTGAGGTTACAGGCTATTACAGCCACAGCATTCAGTCGGCCGGCGAGGCGGCCGGCTTTACGGCAACGAACATTTACGCAGATGCGGGTGATTTGCTGGCGGAGAGCGATGTGCTGTTTTTTACTGTGCCTGATGATGCGATTGTGTCCTGCTATGAGGCTTTGCGTCAGGAGGCCGGAGGGATTCAGGGAAAGATTTTTTGTCATGCCAGCGGGGCTATGACGGCAGAGGCTGCCTTTCCGGGTATTGAGGCAGCAGGAGCCTTTGGATATTCTGTTCATCCGCTTTTTGCTATAAGCGACAAATTGCATGCTTATAGTGAATTGACGGATGTTTTTTTTACCCTTGAGGGCTCGGTGGCGCGCAGGTCCTTGATGCTGGAATGGCTGAGGGGGACGGGGCTGAATGTTCAGCTGATTGAGGCCGGCTGCAAGGCCAGGTATCATGCGGCGGCGGCCATTGTCAGCAACCAGGTGGTGGCTCTTTTTGAGGAAGGGCAGCGCATGCTGGAGGAATGCGGCTTTGCGCCGGAGACGGCCGGCAGGGCCCTGAGGCCGATTTTTCTCGGCAATGCCCGGCATGTGGCTGAAAGAGGCCCCGTGCAGGCACTGACCGGCCCTGTACAGCGCGGCGATACCGGCACGCTGGCAAAGCATCTTGACGCGCTAAATGACAGCGATGACAGGCTTCTGTACATCCTGCTGTCAAGGCGGCTGCTCAGAATTGCAGGGGAGAAAAATCCCGGCTACGACGATACCTCCATCAAGGCGTTTTTGGAAGAGGAATACAGAAAATGTATTGAAGCTGCTGCGGCGGAGGGCTGCAGGGCTGGCAGAAAGGAAGAAGCGAAATGAAAAACACGGCAGCTACTTTTTTGGCAATGAAGCAGAAGGGCGAGAAGATTTCCATGCTGACCTGCTACGACTATTCCACAGCCAGGCTGGAGGAAGAAGCCGGCATCAACGGCATTCTGGTGGGGGATTCACTTGGCAACGTGATGCTGGGACTGCCGGATACCATTTCTGTCACCATGGAGGATATGATTACCTTCGGCAGAGCGGTGGCCCGTGCCTGCAATAACACCATGGTGGTCATTGACATGCCTTTCATGTCCTATCAGGTTTCTGTCGAGCAGGCGGTGATGAACGCAGGCAGGCTGATGAAGGAAGGCCGTGCCAATGCCGTCAAGCTGGAGGGCGGTGCGGCAGTCTGCCCGCAGATAAAGGCGATTACTGATGCAGGCATTCCGGTGATGGCCCATCTGGGGCTTACGCCGCAGTCGGTGAATGCCCTGGGGGGGCACCGGGTGCAGGGCAAGAGCGAGGAAGGCGCCAAAAAGCTGCTGGAGGATGCCCTGGCCATTCAGGAGGCAGGGGCTTTTGCCGTGGTGCTGGAATGCATACCGGCAAAGCTGGCAGAGCTAATCAGCTCCCGGTTGGTGATTCCGACCATCGGCATAGGGGCAGGCGCCGGCTGTGACGGCCAGATTCTGGTATATCAGGACATGCTGGGGCTTTTCAGCGGCTTCAAGCCGAAGTTCGTCAAGCATTTTGCGGAGCTGGGGGAGCAGATGAAGGCGGCCTTCCGGGCCTATGATGAGGAAGTAAAGGCAGGCACATATCCGGCGGCGGAGCATACCTTTAGTATGGATGATGATGTGCTGCAGCGCCTGTACTGAAATTAGCGGAAAATTTTTATTCAATTCTTAGATAAAATATGATAGAATAGAAAAGAATCTGTTTTTTGAGGTTTTTGTATGCGCATTATTACGGGCACGGCAAAAGGCTGTAATCTGAAAACTCCAAAGGGAATGAATACCAGGCCTACATCCGACAGGGTGAAGGAATCGCTTTTCAGTATCCTGGGCAGCGATGTGGGCGGCAGTGTGCTTGACCTTTTTGCCGGTACCGGGGCCCTGGGGCTGGAAGCCTTGAGCCGCGGAGCTGACAGCTGCGTTTTTGTCGACCAGGCCACGGCTGATATAATCCGTTTTAATGCAGAGCGCACGCACCTGTCTGACAGATGCACGGTTCTCGGCGGGGATGTGTTTTCCCAGCTGAAGCGCCTTGACGGGCAGGGGCGGAGGTTTGATATGGTTTTTTGTGACCCGCCCTATCATCACGGGCTGGCTCACAGGGTGTTGGAATATCTGGAAAACAGCGGGCTTCTGGCGCCGGATGCGCTGGTGATTGTGGAGTACGGCGGAGATGAGGAGGAGCTTCCTCCCACTGTCCGCCTGCGCCCGGTGAAGGATCAGCGCTATGGCAGGACGACCAGGATTGGTTTTTATCACCTGCCGCCGTCAGAGGACAGGGAGGATGCGTGATGAGAAGAGCGATTTGCCCGGGCAGCTTTGACCCTGTCACTTTGGGCCATGTGGATATTTTTCAAAGGGCGGCAGGTATCTTTGATGAGCTGTACATAGGTGTTTTTAACAATATACGCAAGACGCCCCTGCTGTCTGTGGAGGAGCGGATGGCGCTCCTGCGCCGTTCAGTGGCGGATATGTCCAATGTAAAGGTGGTTTCCTTTGACGGGCTGCTGGCGGACTATATGCTGGCAAACGATATAAAGGTCATCGTGCGCGGCCTGCGCTCGGTGACGGATTTTGAATATGAGCAGGGACAGGCGCAGATTATCCGGGCCATGCACCCGGAGCTGGATACCTTGTTTCTGCTGGGCAGGCCTGAGTACAACAGCTATAGTTCCTCGGTGGTGAGGGAGATTATCCGCTTTCACGGAAACTACGGGGGACTGGTGCCTGATGTGGTGGCTGAGTATCTGGCCGGCAAGGCTTCCGGTGAGAAAAATCCTGTGTGACTGGGTCATGCAGTTCAGTTTTGGAATAAAAGGTGGGAATTGCAATGAATGGCGACGCAATGTTGAAAATTGATGCAGTATTGGAAGAGATTGAGAGCTACGTGGCAGGTGCCAGCCGCATGCCGCTTTTTGACAGGGTAATGGTAAAGGATGACGAGCTGTTCCACCTGATGGACAAGCTGCGTCAGGAGCTGCCGCGGGAGGTCAATGATGCCATGGAGGTGTGCCGCCGCCGCGATGAGATTATCGGTGCGGCACAGGCAGAATCCGAGCAGATTCTTGCCAAGGCCAGCAAGGAAGCCGAGGAGATTGTGGAAAAGGCCAAGCGGTTCGCCCAGAAGACCGTGGATGAGAGTGCGCTGGTACAGCAGGCAAATGAGCAGGCTAAGGCCATCATGGAGGATACCTCTGCCAAGGCGAAGGAGCTGAAGGACAGCACCGAGGCCCAGGCCAAGCAGCTCAGGGAGGATACCGAGAAATATGTAGGCCAGCTGAGAGCCGATGCGGAGCATTATGCTGACCAGGTGTTTGACCATGTGCTGGCCAATATGACTGCCGCCATGGAGGCCGTGCAGAACAATGTGGGCGGCGCCATGCAGGCCATGCAGCAGGCCAAGGAGCAGATTCACGCGGCCAACAGCCGTAAGTGACGGATGCTGTAGAGTAGTAAATTCTGAAAAGGTTAATATTGGCTGATTTTATAGCGATGTATGCGGCCGTCTGCAAGGATTTTGCAGGCGGTTTTTGTTATGCGCTAAAATTTTGCTTGCGTAATGTCAAAATGTCAAATATAATATAGTAAAGGTCAAATTGTCAATTAGTTTTTAGGAATAAGGTGTTAGTATGAGCAGCAATATCGCAGATTTGATAGAGGACTATATTCTGACACGTCTGGCAGAGCAGCAGACCGGTCAGGTGGAGCTGAGGCGCACGGACATAGCCGATGAGATATCCTGCGCTCCTTCCCAGATAAGCTATGTGCTGAATACCCGCTTTACCCATGACAAGGGCTTTTCCGTGGAGTCGCGCCGGGGGCTGGGCGGCTTCATCCGGGTGGTGCGGGTACCCTTGAAGAATATCATTTATCAGGAAATGCTGGACAAGCTGGATGCGGATACGGATTTTATGGAAATCAAGGCGATGCTTCATTACCTGATTCAGCATCAGATGATTTCCACGAGGGAGTGCTCGCTCCTGCTGCAGACGGTGAAGTCAGCCTATGAGAATATGCCGCCGGAGCCGCGGCTGAAGCTGGTGAGGGCGCTGTTTAACACGCTGGCGGAGCTTTCGTGATGGGGGGCGGTCAATTGAAGGGACGCGGTAATATCGGGCCGGGAGGCGGCAGGAGCGGACCGCCGGCGGGACATGGCTGGCTGGACGCCGCGCTGAATTTCCTGCTGAGTTTTGGCGTTGCCGTCGTGTGGCTGGGACGCTGGACGATAAGGCTGGCCTCCGGGCTTTGGCAGAGGTGGAAAAGATAAGATGGCAAAGAAAAAAACCATGTACGTATGCCAGAATTGTGGCTATGATACGGCAAAGTGGCTGGGAAAATGCCCGGGCTGCGGCCAGTGGAACACCATGGTGGAGGAAGTGGTGCGGGAGGAAAAAAATCAGTCCCGCGGCCTCAGCCTGGGGCTGTCCGAAAGCAGCAGGCCGTGCCCCATCAGCCAGGTGACGGTGGAGGATCTGCCACGCATGACCACCGGCTCACAGGAGCTGGACAGGGTGCTGGGCGGAGGGATTATTCCCGGCTCCCTGGTGCTGATAGTGGGGGATCCCGGCATAGGCAAGTCAAGCCTGACCCTGAAAGTGTGCGCCAACGAGGCCGCCGTGGGCAAAAGGGTGCTGTATGTCACCGGTGAGGAAAGCGTGCGGCAGGTGCGCATGCGGGCTGACAGGCTGGAAGCGGTTCAGGAGGGGCTTCTGGTGGTCAGCGAAACAAATCTTGAGAACATTGAGCGGCATGTGGAGCAGCTGCAGCCGGAGCTTCTGGTGGTGGACTCCATTCAGACGGTTTTCCGGCCTGACGTGCAGAGCGCGCCGGGCAGTGTCAGCCAGGTCAGGGAGTGTGCCGTGGAAATCCTGCGGGTGGCAAAGACCAACGGCATTGCGGCCTTTGTGGTGGGGCATGTGACCAAGGACGGCACACTGGCCGGACCGCGGGTGCTGGAGCATATCGTGGATACCGTGCTTTATTTTGAGGGCAGCAGCAGCTCGGAGTACAGGCTGCTCCGGGCGGTGAAGAACCGCTTCGGCAGCACCAATGAAATCGGCCTGTTTGAAATGCGTGAAACAGGCCTGATTGATGTGCCTGATGCGTCCAGGCTGTTTTTGTCGGAAAGAACGGAGGAGGCGGGCAGCATCATTGTTCCGACGGTGGAGGGGACGCGCCCCCTGCTGGTGGAGGTACAGGCACTGGTGGCCCAGACCCCTTATGTGCCGCCCCGCCGCACCTCGGATTCGGTGGATATAAAGCGCATCCAGCTTCTGCTGGCGGTGCTGGAAAAGCGTGTGCACCTGGCCATAGGCGCCTGTGATGTATTCGTCAAGGTGGCGGGAGGCATCCGCATTGATGAGCCGGCGGCGGATCTGGGCATCTGCGTGGCCATGGCCTCCAGCTTTGCCAACCGCCGCCTGCGCCCCCACACCATCGTGTTTGGCGAGGTGGGGCTCTCCGGCGAGGTGCGGGCGGTCAGCCAGGCCGAGGGGCGGCTGCGGGAGGCCGCCCGGCTGGGCTTTACCAGCGCGGTGCTTCCCAGGAAGAACTATGACCAGCTGAAGGGCGAGAAGGTGGCAGAAGGGATTGCCCTGTACGGGGCCGCGGACCTGACAGAGGCCCTCCGATACGCCATGCCGCGGGAATAAAATTTTATCAGGCCGCCGTCATATAATCTGTATTGACAGGTAATTGCATGTATGGTAAAATTACTTCTTTTCTTGTGAATTAATTTGTGATATAATTGCTATGTGCGATTGATTCATCAGAGGGGGTGTGATTTTGTTACAGGTTGGTGACCAGGTGGTTTACCCGATGCATGGTGCCGGGGAGATTGCCGGTGTTGAGGAATGTGAGATCATGGGGCAGGTGAAGCAGTATTTTATCCTGCAGCTGCCTGTTGGTGATATCAGAATCATGATTCCGACGGACAATGCCGATGGTATCGGCCTGAGGCAGATTTCGCCGCCGGAAAAGATTGAGCAGGTGTCCGAGGTTCTTCTGGAGGAACCGGAGAGGCCGCTGGGGAGCTGGAACAAGCGGTTTCACAATAACCTGAACCGTTTAAAGACGGGTGATATTTTGGAGGTTGCGGCAGTTATACGCAACCTGATTCTTCAGGATAAGCGCAAGAGGATATCCGGCGGCGAGAAAAGGCTGCTGGAGCTGGCCAGGCAGATATTTGTCAGTGAGATTTCCTTTGCCCTGGGGCTGTCTACGGAGGGCGCCGAGGCGTGGATGATGGATAGATTGGATAGGAACCATAGGTGATTCCCGGATTCTCCCTGCCATGAGGCAGCCTATCAAGCAGTTTACAGCCTGTTGTCGCAACAGGCTGTTTTTATGTCGGGGAAGGACTGGGAGTTTTATCCTAAAGGGTTTGGCAATGCTCTCTTCAAGCATACAGATGAATTTCATCTTTTTGCTATATATTATGGTGTCGAAAGGAGGTGAGTGATGATGCTGGTTAAGGTTATACGTTTTTTTGTTACTGCATTGCTGGCGGTAATCGGCGGTGTGATAGTGCATCTGGCCAGTCCGGTGCTTACGGAGCTTATCAGCACGGAGGTGCTGAAAACATCCATGGGCATTTACAAGCTGACCATAGCCAATGTTATCCTGATAGCGTTGGGCATGGCGGTCGGTGCGGCCGTAGGCTATCTTATTTCGCCCTTTGTGGCCAGTACGCTGCAGAGATTTTCCGTCTGGGTGGAAGGACAGCTCAGCAAGATGCCTCTGCAGGATGTAATTGCCGGTGTTGCCGGTTTGGCTATTGGACTTATAATTGCGAATTTATTGGGCGGTGCATTCTCGAATATACCGGTGGTAGGTGACTATATACCGGTGGTGTTCAGCATCGTTTTCGGTTATCTTGGCATTCATATTGTCGTGCGCAAGCAGAAGGAGATTGGCGAGCTTTTGAGCCGGATGCTTAAGCTGAAAAAGAAGCCTAAAGGGCAGGCTTCGGAGCTTGTGTCCGGGGATGGCTCCCTGCCTGGGGCTGGCGGCGGGCAGCCGGAGGGCGCCCTTGGGCAGTCCGGGGCGGCCAGCCATGTCAGCTCTGTGGGCTGCAAGCTGCTGGATACCAGTGTGATTATTGACGGGCGCATTGCGGACATCTGCAGGACAGGCTTTATTGATGGCAAGCTCCTGATACCGGTGTTTGTACTGGAGGAGCTGCAGCATATTGCTGATTCGGCCGATGCCTTGAAGCGTGTGCGCGGTCGCCGGGGACTGGATATTCTCCAGAGAATCCGGACGGAAAGCGGCATGCAGGTTGAGATTATCAACCACGATTTTGACGATATTACAGAGGTTGATTCCAAGCTGGTGCGCCTGGGTCAGCAGCTTGGCGGCAAGATTATTACCAATGATTACAATCTCAACAAGGTTTCCGAGCTGCAGGGCGTGCCTGTGCTGAACATCAATGATTTGTCAAATGCTGTGAAGCCTGTGGTTATCCCTGGCGAGAGCATGCACGTGACAATTGTCAAGGAAGGCAAGGAGCATGGGCAGGGCGTGGCATATCTTGATGATGGCACGATGATTGTGGTGGAGAATGGGCGCTACCATCTGAACGAGGCGATTCAGGTGGAGGTGACGTCTGCACTGCAGACATCGGCCGGGCGCATGATTTTTGCCAAGCCGGTGACGGCGTAGGGGCTGTGCCTATAGGTAAGTGGATAGGGGCTGTGGAGAGCCTGCGGGCTTTTCCGGCCCCTAGTGTTGTTTTATGTGATGTGAGTATTGCGGGGTGTGAAGGTGGTAACGGCAATTTTTCCGGCGGCAGGCAAGGGAAAGCGCATGGGCGCCGGTATGAACAAGGTCTTTATGGAGCTGGACGGGGTGCCTGTGCTGGTACGCACGCTACAGAGGTTTTCAAGATGTGAGGCGGTTGACAATCTGGTGGTTGTGGCCGCCGGTGATGAGCTGGAGCTGGTCAGGGGCATGCTGGGCGGCGTGGCCGGGCTGAAGCCGTGGCAGGCTGTCGCCGGTGGCTCCGAGCGGCAGTATTCCGTCTGGAACGGCATTCAGGCGGTGGAGAACGCAGAGGACGGGGATATTATTCTGGTGCATGATGCGGCAAGGCCATTTGTGTCTGACAGAACCATCCGGGCAACGATTGATATGGCCAGGGAAAAGGGTGCGGCCATTGCGGCTGTGCCGGCCAAAAATACCATCAAGCGCTGCAACAGTGACAGGGAGGTTGTAGAAACCCCGGACCGCAGCCTGCTGTGGGAGGTTCAGACGCCCCAGGGGTTCAGGCGCGACATCCTCATCAGGGCCAACCGGCAGGCGGTGGCAGACGGCTTTCTGGGGACAGATGATGCCGGCCTCGTCGAGAGGCTGGGGGAGAAGGTCTGCATTGTTGAAAGCGATTATCGGAACATCAAGCTGACAACGCCGGAGGACATGGTGATAGGCAGGGCCTTTCTGGCAGAGGATAGAGAAAAGGGGGAGATAGGATGAGCAGGTTTGGCATGGGATATGATGTCCATCAGCTGACAGAGGGCCGCAAGCTGATTATTGGCGGCGTGGAGATTCCTTTTGAAAAAGGGCTTCTGGGCCACTCGGATGCGGATGTGCTTCTGCATGCGATTTCTGATGCCCTTCTGGGCGCCGCGGCGCTGGGGGACATCGGCAAGCATTTTCCTGATACAGATGAGCGTTACAAAGGAGCGGACAGCTTGAGGCTTCTGGAGGAAGTGGGCAGGCTGCTGGCGGAAAAGGGCTATGCCGTCGGCAACGTGGATGCCACCATCGTGGCACAGCGGCCAAAAATGGCACCCCACATTCCGGCCATGCGGGAGAATATAGCAAGGGTGCTCAAGGTGAGCGTTGACCAGATAAATGTCAAGGCTACCACGGAGGAACACCTCGGCTTCACCGGTAATGGGCAGGGAATTTCCTCTTATGCCGTGGCAGGGATTGAGTGATGCGAAGCTCAGTTTTCCATGGTGGTGCAGGCTGACCTGAAACAGCAGGCTATCCCCTTGTATACGCGGATAATAATTAAATATGATTATGTGGCATAGCGGCCGGCGGAGTTTTCTGCCGGCTGCTATTTTTTTGTTTCGTATAATGGTGTATAATGGAAAGGTGTTTTTGTATTGTATTGCAGGAGAGTGTATAAAAGTGGATTTACATGGGTTGAATGAAGAGCAGGTCATAGCCAGCAGGGCAAGGTACGGCAATAACAGCCTGACGCAGATTATGCCGGATGCTCTGTGGAAAAAGCTTCTGCAGGGGTTTCGTGACCCTATGATTATGATTCTGCTGGTGGCCCTTTTGATTCAGGCGGTGCTGTATCTTCTGGGGCAGGCGGAGTGGTATGAGGCGGCCGGTGTGCTGGTGGCCATCCTGCTGGCCAACGGAGTGGCCGCTGTAAGCGAGAGCCAGCAGGAGGGCAAGGCTGTTTCCCTGCGGGAAGATGAGGCGGCCAAGGATATTACGAAGGTGCTGCGGAGCGGCGGCCTGCAGGAAATTCCCGTCAATGACGTGGTTGTGGGCGATATTGTCTTTTTGCAGGCCGGGGACCGCCTGCCGGCTGATGGCGAAATAGTCAGAGGCAGGGTAAAGCTGGATCAGTCGGTGCTGAACGGCGAAACGGAGGAAATTACCAAAAGGCCTGCGGAGGGCGGGGCGCCTGCAACCTATGACAGGCTGGATCTGCTGAATCCGCATTATGTGTATCGCGGTACGGTGGTATGCAGTGGCGAGACATATATGGAGGTAAAGGTCGTAGGTGACGGCACCATGTTCGGCCAGCTGGCGCTGGAGGCGCAGGAAAATACCAGAAAAACGCCGTTGCAGGTCAAGCTGGGCAGGCTGGCACAGCAGATTTCCTCCTTTGGCTATGCAGGCGCGGTGGCGATTGTGCTGGGCATCCTGCTGAAAACCTTTGTGCTGGGTGAGCTGCCTGACGGGTTATTTCAGTGGATACGCCTGATTATGGATGCGGTGACCGTGGCCGTGACGGTTATTGTCTGTGCCGTGCCGGAGGGTCTGCCGATGCTCACCTCCATGCTGCTGTCGGCCCAGAGCCTGAAAATGGAAAAGGATAACGTTCTGGTAAAGAAGATTAATGGCATGGAAACCTCCGGCAGCCTGAGCATTCTGTTCAGCGACAAGACGGGGACGATTACGGAGGGAAAGCTGTCCGTGGTGGAGCTGGCTACCGGTGATGGCAGCGTTATCTACCGCTCCTGTGAGGGAGCGGAGGCCGGTACTGATGCCTGTGATATAAGGTTGCCTGATTTCAGGGAATCCTGTAGTGAGGCATATCTTGAAGGCCTTGTGCTGGGACTGGGGCTGAATAACAGCTCGCAGTACAGCGGCGGGGCGGTAATCGGGGGCAATAGTACAGACCGTGCCATTATGAGCTTTTTGGTGCAGATGGAGCTGGCTGGCGGCATTGATAAAAGCCTGGCGGCTGGTTACAGATATTTCAACTCCCATGATAAATATGCGGCTGTCGAGCTGCAGGAGGGAGGTCTGACCTATGTCAAGGGGGCGCCGGAGGTATTATTGCATCACTGCCATAGCTACTATGATGGCAAGGGGCAGGCGCATCCTTTGAATACACTGAACAGACTGCAGGTCTATGCCAATGGGCAGGCTCAGCGCTCCATGCGCCTGCTGGCCGTGGCGGCAGGCAGGACTGCGCACAACGAGGCTGGCGAGCTGGTAATGCCGGAGGAGCTTACACTGGTGGGAATCATCAGCATCCGGGACAATCTCCGTCAGGAGGCCGTGGGAGCCATTGAGGAGGTGCAGAAGGCCGGTATTCAGGTGGTCATGGTGACCGGGGACAAGCGGGAAACTGCCATGGCTATCGCAAGGGAAGCGGGGCTTTTGAGGGATGAAGGTGAAATAGTCCTTACCTCGGCGGATATGAACTGCCTTAGCGATGATGAGCTGAAGGAAAGACTGCCATCCCTGCGGGTGGTGGCAAGGGCGTTGCCTACCGACAAGAGCCGTCTGGTGCGTCTGGCGCAGGAGCTGGATTATGTGGTAGGCATGACCGGTGACGGCGTCAATGATTCACCTGCCCTGAAAAAAGCCGATGTGGGCTTTGCCATGGGCAGTGGCACGGAGGTTGCCAAGGAGGCAGGTGATATCACCATTCTGGATGACAGGTTTTCCTCCATAGAAAAGGCAATTCTGTACGGGCGCTCCATGTTCAAGAGCATCAGGAAATTCCTGATTTTCCAGCTGACTGTCAATGTGGCGGCGGTGCTCATCTGCTTTATCGGGCCTCTGCTGGGGGAAAACGTGGTTCTGACGGTGATTCAGCTGCTGCTGGTCAATCTGGCCATGGATACGCTGGCGGCGATTGCCTTTGGCGGCGAACCGGCCCTGAGGGAATACATGCAGGAAAAGCCGGTGCCAAGGCGTGAGAATATCGTTACGAAGAAAATGCTGGGGCAGGTAGCGGTCTGCTCGCTGTATATAACGGCCATCTGCCTGTGTGTCCTGTTCCTGCCGGCGGTGCGCCAGTTCTTCGGGGATGTGGATATCACCTACATGAAGTCAGCGGTCTTTGCCACCTTTATGATGGCCATCGCCTTTAACGGCTTCAATGCCAGGACGGAAAGCATCAATGTTTTTCGCCATATTGGCAGGAACAAGACCTTTCTGCTGATTACGCTGATTATTTTCTGCGGGCAGTTCCTTTTTGTGGAGCTGGGCGGAGAGGTGCTGAGCGTGGAGCCCCTGAGCTTGAAAACATGGCTTGCCTGCGGGCTTCTGGCGGCTCTGGTAATTCCTGTGGACATGGCAAGAAAGCTGTTCTACATGTAGTTTTCAGCATATACAGCTACAATAAAGCCATTGTGTCTGGTATGTTGTGATGTGAAAGGATTGAGAAATGGAAATTTTTAGCATGGAATTTGTGGGAGCGCTGATGTCCATCGTACTTCTGGATCTGGTGCTGGCGGGGGATAATGCGGTAGTCATTGCCATGGCATCCCACAGACTGCCGGAGGAATTGCGGAAGAAGGCTGTCTGGATTGGCACGCTGGGCGCTGTGGTGGTTCGTACCCTTATGACGCTGCTGGCGGTGTATATACTGACTATTCCGTATCTGCAGGCGCTGGGCGGCCTGCTGCTGATTCCCATCGGCATCAAGCTTCTGAAGCCGTCAGGACATGAGGAGCATGTGGAGGCCGCTGATTCCTTCGGTGGAGCGGTCAGGGCGATTATTGTAGCTGATGCGGCCATGGGGATTGACAATGTGCTGGCAGTGGCCGGGGCGGCCTCCGGCAGCTTTTTGCTGGTTATGATAGGCCTGATTATCAGCATTCCCATTGTGGTGGGGAGCAGTCAGCTGATTGGCAAGCTGCTGGACAAGTGGCCGGTGCTTATTTATCTCGGCTCCGGTATTCTGGGCTGGACGGCCGGCAGCATGCTGTGCCATGACCAGAGGCTTGGCGTGGTGCTGACGGAGCTTCTGGGCAGTCACGCGTCCTATATTATGTCCGCGGTGCTGGCATTGTTTGTTTGCGGCGTAGGGTATT
>NZ_JBJDWZ010000004.1:0-5221 GCF_051866355.1 Anaerovibrio sp.
GGAAACAGCCCCGACATGCACATAGCACATCGGGGCTGTTCCTGTGTATTGGACAAGAATGAGAAAAAATCTTATTTCTTGTTGTAGGTACGATACATCTTGATAGGCTCAGGATTGTCGCTGATGCTCCAGACACCGCAAGGGCAGACACCGGCGCAGATACCACAGCCGATACACTTCTTCGGGTCGGATACATAGGTCCAGGAGCCGTCCTCACTGGCGATACGGCTGATGGCCTTCTCCGGGCAGGACTCAAGGCACATCTTGCAGTCACGGCAGGTACCGCAGCTTACGCAACGCGCATGGTCGTCAGCAGGCTCGCCCAGGCTGCAATGATGGCACTTGGCAAAGTACGCCTTGCTGAGACGCTCAGCCGGAATTTTTACCTTCTCAGGGAACGGCACATACTCGGCACCATTCACATACTGGTCAGCATAGTAGGCGGCCTTGATGCCGTCACCGATGGCATCGGTCAGACGGCCCGGCTTGATTACGTCACCGGCGGCAAATACACCCGGCAGGATGGACTTGTCCTTGCCGGCAATCAGCCAGCTACCACGGAATTTCTGAATGGATTCATCATCAGGGAGATAATCCAGTACAGGCTCCTCACCGATGGACACAATAACCTCGTCCGCCGGGATGAAGCGCCCGTCATTGGCATAGACGCCCTCCTCGGTAATCTTATCAGTGAAGAAAGGCCATACCAGCTTGCCGCCGCGGCTCTCAACGTACTCAATCTCATCCTCGAAGGCCGCCGGCTTCTGCACATCCACAGCCACTACGGACTCAGCGCCCATGTCATAGGCGGCACGGCAGGTATCCATGCCGGAGTTGCCGCAGCCGATAACTACCACGCGCTTGCCAACCTTTGGATTTTCACCTGCATTAACCTTCTTCAGGAAATCCAGTCCCATGGTCAGGCGTTCCTTGCCCTCCCAGTTGAAGAAGCGGGACTTGTGACCGCCGGTGGCAACTACCACGGCATCATTTGCCTGCTGAATCTCCGCAAACTTCGCCTTGTCAACCTTGCAGGAGGTGACGAACTTCACGCCGATATCCTCGATGCGCTTCAGCTCGCTTACCAGCACATCGTGCATCAGGCGGCCACGCGGAATAACCTGCTCCAGCTTGCCGCCGATGTGCTCTGCATCGTCATAGACAGTAACGGTGTGGCCCTTGCGCCTGAGCTGCCATGCGGCGGACAGGCCTGCCATACCGCCGCCGATGATGCCGATTTTCTTGCCGGTCTCATTGGCTGGCGGAGCAACCTTCTGATAAGCGGACAGCCAGCCCAGGTTGCCAATCTGAATAGGCTCGTCAATGCCGCCGCGGGTACAGCCATCCATACATGGATTCGGGCAGACACTGCCGCAGACAGAGCCAGGGAACGGCGTGTACTCCAGCTCCAGGTCAATTGCCTCCTGCAGCTTGCCCTGACGGATAAGGTTGTAGCGCTTCTGGGTAGGAATGCCGGTAGGACAGCTGAACTCGCACGGAGCGTTGTACTTGGCATTGTCCCAGCTAGGTACGCGCAATCTATAAAGGCCATTGGAAATGGTGTTGTGAACTGCAAAATCATCCATGGCAACATCGCTGAAAATGCCGCCCTTTACCCACTCATTGGCACGGAAATCCTTCATGGAAACCTTGCTGCCCGGCTTGGCAGTCTTTTCCTCAAAGGTGAGAGGGCGCAGCTTCTTCCACTGGCTCCAGTCGGAAAGCTCGGCCTTCAGCTCGGTGCGCTGGATTTTCTCCAGAAACTCATCCATGCCGCCAGCCAAAAAGTCAATATCCTCCTGCTCCAGATCCAGATAGCGGATGTCGGACGGATAGCTGCTGATAGGGCCGCGGACATAAACCACGCCGCCTACCATGCCCACGCAGGCACGCTCGCCCAGCACGGAGGCAAACTCCTCGCAGTCATAGCCGCAGACAACGGCACGGCCGCCGCCCATGAACTCAAAGGAGAAGGAACCGGTATTTTTCAAAATCCACAGCTCCGGCTCCTCATACAGAGGGTCGTGCTTCATCAGGGAACCACTGCGGGTACCGGCACGGCCGCCGATGAAAATCTTGCCGCCTGCGGAGCAGTGACCGGCAGTATCACCGGCATCCCCCCGGACGGTAATCACACCGCCGGCATTCAGCCAGCCCACATCGGCAGAAGTGGAATCCTCCACAAAAATCTCGGTATTCGGCAGGCACATGGAGCCTACGCGCTGACCGGCATTAGTTACATGAAAAACCAGCTTCTTGCCATCGGCATTCCACAACGGGCCGCCGATGTCGTGCTGACCGGAGGCATGAATACTGAACTCGGTCTCGCCGGAGCGAACCGCAGCCTCAATCGCCAGCAGCAAATCCTGGGTGGACATACGATCATGTCCCTTAATAGTTTCTATCTCAAACATTCCGTATTTCCTCCCTTATCAGCATACATACTGGATGCCCAGCTTGTCAGCAATAGCCTTGTCAGTAGAAACCAGAGCATCACTACGGCCAACAGGAATAGAGCTGTTGCCGATAGGAGCCATGAGCTTCTTCAGCTCGGAGTCAAATGCCAGTACATAATCAACAATCTTCTGTGCGCCCTTGTCAATGTCAAGACGCTTAACCAGACGAGGATCCTGGGTGCAGATACCCATCGGGCACTTGCCTGTGTTGCAGGCGTTGCAGCGTCCCTGCTCGTTGCCTACGCAGCCCAAAAGCTGGATAAGCACCTTGCCCACGAATACGCCGTTGGCACCGAGGCACATCATCTTGAAGGCATCAGCAGCCGCGTTGCCGGTCATGCCGATACCGCCGCCGCCGTAGAGAGGAATCTGTCCCTGCAGGCCCTGCTTGACAGCGGCCAGATAGCAGTCACGAATCTTGGAAACAACAGGATGGCCGGTATGGTCGAGGGAAACCTCGTTGGCAGCACCGGTACCGCCCTGAATACCGTCGATAAAGAAGCCGCCGCAAATCTTGTACGGATCGCGGAGCAGGTTGTTGTACACGGATACGGAAGTGGCGGAAGCCGCACACTTGATGGCTACCGGTACACGGAAGCCGAAGGCCGCATTCAGGGACAGATGCATCTTCTGCACGGACTCCTCGATGGAGTACAGGCCCTGATGGTTTGGCGGCGAGGAAAGGGTTGCCTTTGGTACGCCGCGGATTGCCTGCACATGCTCGGCTACCTTGGCTGCCGGCAGAAGGCCGCCGTCACCCGGCTTTGCACCCTGGCCGATTTTAATCAGCACACCGGCAGGGTCAGTCACCATATGCGGAATGGCCTTGATGATACGGTTCCAGCCGAAGTGGCCGGAAGCAATCTGCAGAATGAAATATTTGAGATAATCAGACTCCATCAGCTTTACAGGCATACCGCCCTCACCGGAGCTCATGCGTACCGGCAGGCCGCACTTCTCGTTGAGGTATGCACATGCCAGTGCCACAGCCTCCCAGGCACGGGTGGACAGGGCGCCGATGGACATATCGGAGAAAATCAAAGGATAAATCCAGTTTACAGGCGGTGTCTTTTCAGCCATAACCATTTTGCCGTTTTCCAGCTTGAATGGCAGCTCCTTGGCAGACAGCACGCGGCCAAACGGGGAACGGATATCAAAGGTATGACGCGCCGAGTCCAAAGACGGGTCCGTCATCTGGGAAATACGGCCAACGATGATGCTGTCCAGAGTCCTCTGGGCATTCAGGTTGGTACGTCCGCCGCGCTTGATAGGGCCTGCATCCTTGGAGAGCAGGGTCTTGCGGCTGTCAATATTCCTGACAGGGCGGATGGCGTTGTTCGGGCACACCTTCTCGCACATGCCGCAGCCACGGCAGAAATCAGTCAGGCTTGCCACCTGCTTGATAATAGGACGGGCAATGTGGCGATGCTCCGGCACCGGCTGGCTGTCGGTGGAAACCACGATGGACTGAGCCTGGGTTTCTACCTTGATAGCCTTGAAGGAGCAGGCAGCAACACAGCTGCCGCACATTGTACATCTATCTGCATGATATTCTATTTTCCAGGCAAGATCGTTTACGGAAACGTCCTGTGTCTTTACTGCTTCCATCTCTGTACCTCCAGCTCATTGTCGATTACAATAACCTCACGCTCATTCGGATAAATATCCTTGGTCATATCGCGGTCAGGCATAATCTCGTTCAGGCCGCAGACCTCGGAGGCGATTGCTACAGTGTTTTCGTCCTGACCGATAACTACCGGACGCAGCTTCTTGGAGTCGCAGCAGGTAATCATGCGGTTGTCAGGCAATGTTGCGATAATGGTGTTCGGGCCATTAATCTCAAGATGTGCCAATGACTGACGGATGGCGGTCAGCACATCCTTGTCCTCGCGCTTTTCGATTTCCTCGAAAGGCAGCGGCGTAATGACATGCTTGTAGTAATTAATCGGCCACTTCAGCTCATGGAGTACATAGTGAAGGGTATAGAGGAAGCACTGGGAGTCGGACTCAAAGCCGATGTAGCCCCTGTGCAGGGATTTCTGGAACTCCTTGTTCTTGGTGTAGAAGGTGTTCTCGCCGTTGGCGCACAGGGTATAGCCCTGCAGGAAGAAAGGATGCGCCGCATAGCGGACAATATCATAGTTGGTATTCTGGCGGCACTGCACCACAATATTCTTGGCGGACAGGCAGCCGTTGTCCTCCCACAGATGGAAATAGGTGGCAATATCCCTCGGATCGCCGATTTCCTTCAAGGTCAGCACATCAGGCCAGAAGGAATACACAAAGCCCTCGCCGGAATTCTCCAGAAGCTCACGCAGTGCCAGACGGGTATTCAGGAGCATGTCCTCCTTCTCCTTCTGGCTCAGCTCGTTGTAATGCTCCGGATAATCATAGTTTCTGAACACATAGTACGGCATAGCCTGAATGTCCAGTCCCGGCTGCTTGTTCGGCACAGGAATCCACTCAGCCAGCTGCACAAAGTTGTGGCTGTCCATGTATTCCTCTACCATCTGGTTGC
This sequence comes from Anaerovibrio sp., assembly GCF_051866355.1. Lineage (GTDB taxonomy): Bacteria > Bacillota > Negativicutes > Selenomonadales > Selenomonadaceae > Anaerovibrio. Next base: position 4,975 of record NZ_JBJDWZ010000004.1, read on the forward strand.
CCTTCTGGGTGCAGGCCATAGACAGCAAAGGCTTATCCTTGTAGGTAGAAAAAATACCATACAGGTCCTGCATAACCATGGCAAAGCCAGAATTATCGTGGCCCTCCTGCTGTGGCAGCATCAAATGCAGAGCCTTGGACGGATGAACAGGCACCTTGCTTTTGATAGAACCAATTCTACACATATTAACACTCCTCCAATACACACAAATACAATAAAGTTGTTATCAACCATTGAATAGCTTCTA
>NZ_JBJDWZ010000005.1:0-5181 GCF_051866355.1 Anaerovibrio sp.
ATAAATAATTTTCCTTATTTTCCCTTTTCTGTCAATGGCATGATAATATATAATATACATAGTGTTCACCAATAGATTTTCATACCGGCAGAGAAGCTTTCCTTCAGGGCTGAGCAGCATGCCCATCACTCAAAGAAGCTTTTTGCTATCTGCATACATGCCGGCTATGACATTTGACATCAGGGAGGTATTTTCATGACAAAAACATTCACCAGGCTACTCACCCTTCTCGCATTGATGATGCTGTTCTGCCAAACGGCGGCAGCAGAAAAAATCGAATTCAAGGATGACAGCTACAATTTCCACAACATAAAGAACATAGCTGTCTACGATTTGGATTTTTCCAAAGCTGACACCGGCAGCAGTATTCTGGAAAAATCTTTAAATGCCATGTATTTTAAAAAGGCGGCACAGGAAAAACTGTCTGTCATGAACTTTGAATCAATCAGCCGGAAAATGTCCCTGGCTCTGGGACAAGACATGGATATTCTGGCAGAAAAGGATTGGGATGCCTTCAACAAGCTTTATGATGAGCATCTGCCTGACTATGTGGACGCCTATGTAACAGCCGATGTATTACAATACGAAACGCAATCTATCTACCATCCGGAATATACCACATGGGAAACCAAAACCCAGAAATCATATGTCAAGGATTCCAAGGGCAACCGCATTGAGGTAGAGGACGAGGTTCTGGTACCTGTCACCCATCCGGCTTATTATTCATCAGTTATATACGAAAAAGTGGAATTCCATGTCTACGATGCCCGGACAGGACGCGAGGTGTACAGCCGTCAGGAGTGGCGCGACCGTGATGACGATGACGGCATCGACATGTTCGGGCGCATCTGCTCTGCCTTCTTCAAGGATTTGCGCAAGCTGACAAAATAAATTGCCGTTCAGTCAAAGCATAGACGTATTCACACTTCCCTATATCTAAAATAAAAATGCAGGCGTATACGTGCCAAGAAGCCGCTTCCCGCACATACCGCCTGCGTTTTTTATTTATACTGTATAATTTATTGATACTGCATTTTACTTATATTGTGCTTTTAATGCTCACACCTGGCCGCAAGCACTGACTCCCTGACAGCTGTCATGACCTCATCAAGCAATGCGTACCGTTTCCGGTATACGGCACGTTTCTTAGTTGGCAAATCTCCCTGCGCCTTGCGAAATTCCTGCACCGGCAGCATATAAAACCTTTTGTCATCGCTCAAAGCACCATGACAGCTTTCCCAGAACTCATCATAGGATACCTTCAGCTTTCTATCCCTGCGAAAATGATTATTGGCGTAAAAGCCATAATTGGACACGGCAGAAAGCTTGTTTATTCCCATTGCCTGCAAAAAATACAAAAATCCAAGATAAACAAAATTTTTCGGTCGACAGCCATACAGCTTTTTCGTCAGAAGCTTATTTACTTCCAAGCCATCCCTTGACCCCTGATGACACCCTATGCAGGCTGACATTTCATGGCTATCAGGCATGCTGTCCCTCAGCCAGAAATTGATATGATAAATAGTCACACCATCCCAAACCAGTGAGACAGTCAGGCAGCCCTCCTTGATTTCGCCATCCAAAAAATTTACATCAAGGCTCAGCTTTTTCCCTTCTATTACATTTTCCCATAGCGTCCATCTATTCTGCTCCTGCACATATATTTTTTCCATGATATATTCAGGAAGCATTTTCTCCATATACTGCCATGAAGCCACCGCGGCATTCAGCCTCTGGTCGATACGGGAACCGCGAAACAGCCACTGCCTGCTGAGCTGGGCAAAGACCTTCGGGTGCTGATGCAAAAATTTCCTGCGCAAAGGCGTTTTGGCAAAAAACTCCTGAAACCTCGTCACCTGCTTTTTATTACAATAGCAACGACAAATAAATACCAGCACACAGCGATAATTTATCCAGCGCCGGCAATCATAAATCTTTGTGCCAACGCCTGCCAATTCTCTCAATTTCATACCGTACCCCCATTTTTCGCATAAAAGATATTTGCTATCATTTATACGAAAAATATGGTAGATAATTACAATTATAATATAAAAACAGCGCTGCTATTCTCCTATAAGAATAACAACGCTGCCATCATCAGCACGAAACAAGCTTCAAAACTGTATACCCCGCATACGGGATATTGCTCTAAAACTAAATCAGATTCAGCCACGCAGGGACTTATAATCCTTGACAAACGCTGACTTATTCTGATTCATATACCGTATAGCCTCCTCCAAGTCTACCGGATCATTGTCATGGGTATGTCCCCAGAACACAAGGGCATTCGCCTCATAATTCCTGACAGGCGTACCATTCCAGACAAACTCATCCTTGATGGCGCCACCATGGTGCTTTACAGCAATTCCAGCCTCATTGTAGATAGCTGTAGAATATTTATGATTTGAACCCCATGCACCGCCCGAAACCTGCTCCAGTTCTTCTTCATTCATCTTTTCTATAACAGCATTGTCAGTCATCTTAATCCTCTCCCTTTAATATATTGCATTTTGTCTATTTATTTCTGGCTATAACAAAGTAATTATTTCTGAAAGGCTGTGCCCATAATAATGGTAGCACCCTGCTGCGTCTGAGTTGCCCTCCATATCTTAAACTGCTTTTTGTCAATAAATACACTGGTAGTCGGTACCCCTGTTGCGGAATCCTCTCTTTTTACCATGTATCCATCCGTTACAGAGCCATCCCCAGCCTTAAGCTGCTCCGGGCTGCAGTAATATGTCATCGGTGCACTATCATGGCCGCCACCGGACACCTCATCCAAAACCTCATCATTGAGCATCAATACATTTTCCTGTTCCATAAATACTAACTCCTCTCCATACTCCCGACTATTTTATGGTTGCCTGAGCGATCAATTCTCCCAGCTTACCCGTCAAATCCATTGCAGACTTGCCAAGCTCACGATCACGCTCGGTTTTGGCAATATCCAGCTTAGTTTTTTCATCCAGCCTGTGCTGATATAAATCCTGCATCTGTGAGGACGTCGTTGTTGGAGATTCAACCTCCAGCAGACCACCGGATATTTCATTTAGCTCATTATCTGACATTTTACCATTTCTCATCTTTTGTTCCCCCTTTTGAACATCTTCTTATTTCTTATACACGGCAATAAAGCAAATATTACACAGCAATCTGAAAAAATCCGGATAACTTATTACCACAATCTCCTGAACTGGATGCTTGCCATAACATCCTTATCATGTGCCCCCTTTTGGAAGCCCAGCTCCGTGGACAGCTGCCAGCCCGGCTGGAACTCCGTTTCCGTGGCCAGTGATGTCACAAAATGCGTCCTGTCCATGCGGCTGGCCTTGCTATAGGTGCGCTCAAGAAGCCTGCTGGTATCCTGCTCCTGATAATTAGTACCCGTCAATGCCTGCCGTATGCCAAAACGCAGATTCAGGCTGCCCTTTGGCAAAAAGCGGGAAAATTCCATGCCACCTTCAACGGCAGAATAAAAATTATGCCCTCCTGCCACATCGTATGCCTTGATGGAACCGGATTCCTTATAGCCTTCATTTTTCATGTAGGAAAGCTGTACTGCACCATACGGACTTGCCTGCCATGTCTTCGCCCCGGGAGCATGCAGTGCATGCTTCCACTCGCCGCCCAGCTCAAAAATATAGCTGTTGTAGCTGGCCTTGACAATGTTCGGTATGCCGAGGAAATTTACGCCGCGGCTGCGCCTGCCGTAGATATAGCCCATATCTGCATACCACATAAGGGTATCAGCTCCTTTGTTCAGGCCGCTATAATATCCCAGCCTGGTATCCTGCACATTCTCACTGCCATCTGCATGGCCATAACTGCTGGTGCTATAGGAAGCAAATACACCGTCACGCCCGTACTCTCCCTGCTTCCAGTCATAGCCCAGGGTAACTGCACTGCCGGTATAGTTGGAGCTTCCAGATGTATTGCCCCAGTTTTTGGTAAACTTCACCCACGATGTTTCCTGCTTCTCTTCCGGAAGCATAACAGGAATCTCCACACTCATGCCATTCCCTTCATCAAGGGAAGCACCGCCTATGCTCAATGTGGCAGGCGCCTGACCAAAGGCCGTAGCAAGGCGCGATGACAGCACACGACTGGCAAGGGTAGAGCCCTGAGTGGCCGTTGCTCCACCACTCCCTGCTTTATCATTGGTGTTCAGCTCATCAATGGCCTTCAACGCATTTCCCTTACTAAGCCCATAGAAAGCCCGCAGCTCACGCTGGGAACCATCATCTGAAAACCGATTAAAGTTCCTATTGATGGAAGCATAATCAGCCGCCTGGGAAGCTGAAGCGCCGGTAAGATTTTCTATAGCCTTGGCAGAAATACTGATTTTATTTTCTGTACCTGTAGTAATAGTGCCGGATAAATCCAGCAGACCTGCATCCTGTATACTAATATTTTCTGCCGTCATGCTGTCAGCACGGATAACATCCTTGCTCTCTCCCGGCAGCATACTTACTGCCGTAACTGTAGAACCGCTGATATCGGCCGTGCCTTTTACCACAATAGTTCCGCCATTACCGCCGCCATGAGCTTGCAATGTACCAGTAGATGTAAGCAAATTATAATTATCTGATGTCTCGTTACTGCTGATAACCATGTTGGCATTACCGCTCAACGGACCTATTGTGCCTTTATTAATAAAAACTCCTGTTTCGCTATCTACACCACCAGAAGCAAACACGGTAATTTTATTTACTTTGTAACTTCCGCCCAGCAAGGTTGCATTTTCATTCACCATAATACTTACTACATCTGCACTACCGGAATGTTTCAATATACCGCTATTTACCTTCACTTTCATGTTATCACTACCGATGATGTTGCCATCCAGCTCCGTATTGCCTTGAAAGTTTAGGTTAGTTACCAACTCACTACAATATTTGTCATAATCAAAACTATTGTCATCATACTGTATCTGTAATTTTTCGCCAGTATTATGATTTTCTCCCCAACCTCCGTCATAGTATCCATTACCAAAATGCTTCCAGTCAGAAACAATATCTCCTTCTATCTGTGCGCCGTCATTAACATCAATCTTATTCACAAAAGCATTCTTTGCAATATAAACAGCATGGTCTTTGCCATACAGCTTTCCATTCACAGTCAGACTGCCCATAGGCCCTTCTAAATCACCATCAGCAATGCTATCCCTGTCAGTAACAACAT
>NZ_JBJDWZ010000006.1:0-29784 GCF_051866355.1 Anaerovibrio sp.
CTGAAAAATTTGATATTGATGATTATACCGGTGCATGGGATAAATACAAAAATCAGTAATGGCCGCGGCGAAGGATTGCCGTGTGAAAAAACTGCCATGTAAAAAAGGGCTGTTCCAGATTTCAGGAACGGCCCTTTTAATTTATTATTTCAGCTTAGGATATAAATATTGACAATGCTGTGGGATGCCCTAGAAAAGCGGCAGCATCTCGGTACTCAGCTCCTTCATGCACTTCTTGAAGGCACCGCGCTTGGCACGCAGGTCGCTGGAAAAGGAATCATCCTCGTTGTTGGAAACCTTGCTCTTGATGATTTTTTCGTTATCAATCAGGAAGGCGTTAATCTGGATGGAAGCGCGGGATTTTTCCCCGGACTCCATGAGGGTGACTGCCCAATGCTTTTCCACCACAGGATCCTTTACAACCAGTACCAGCACCTTGTCTACCCCAAGGTACTCCGGCATGGCCAGCAGGTCATCCTTGGTTGGCTGCTGCTCCTCCAGAAAGCCCTTGTCCAGCCAGTATTCCTGATACTTGCTCTGGATGTCGGTACCCAGGACAATCTGGCCGGCGTGAGGATTGTTCTTTAAAAAGTGGTTTTCAATCATGGTGAAATACTGGGTGGATTTGAAATCGTTGCTGCCTACCAGCAGGATGGCTACCTTGTCCTTGCCGTTGCTTCCCTGCCCGGCCGCACTGCAGACGCCGGTCAGCATCAGGACTGCCAGGGTAAGGGCGGAGAGAAAAATAAAAAACCTCTTCATGATGTACATTCCTCATTTCTTAAATAGATATTGTCTACGTTTACTTATATTCGATACATTTTGCAAAATTCCTGCCGACAGGTCTGCCTCCGGCGGGAATTTTTACATCATTTCCACCTATTGTACGCCCGGCCGGGGAGATTATTACAGGTAAAAATATATTTACGCTTTTTATTGCATGAAGCGATTTTGCGGGGCGGCACATTCCGCTGCGGTAGACATTTCTGACATTTTTTGTTACAATTAAGAATCAATCTATGATGAATTGTATGGAAAATATGTAAAAGGATGATATAAAAGGTGACAGAAAACAAAAAATATGTAAAATTTTTAACCTATGGCTGCCAGATGAATTTCAGCGATGCGGAGCGCATGGAAGGGGAGCTGGCAAAAATTGGCTATGAGCCTGTGGAAAGCATGGAGCAGGCTGATTTAATCATGATAAATACCTGCTGTGTGCGGGAAACGGCAGAGGACAAGGTGTACGGCAAGATTGGCGAAATCAAGGGCCTGAAGCGGAAAAATCCTGATTTACTGCTGGGCATTACCGGCTGTATGGCACAGAAGGAAGGGGAAAAGCTCATCAAAAGGGCGCCTCATATTGATTTTGTGCTGGGCACCAACAAAATTCACGAGGTTGTCAGCACCGTGCAGAAGCTGGAAGCCGCCAGCGTAAAGCATGTGGTGGACACGGAAATCAGGGAAAGCGAAATGCCGGAGGACATAGCCATTCACAGGAAAACGGCCCTGTCGGCGTGGATTCCTATCATGTACGGCTGTAATAATTTCTGTACCTATTGCATTGTTCCTTATGTGAGGGGCAGGGAGCGGAGCCGCCTGCCGGAGGATATCGTCAGGGAGGTGCAGGAGGCCGCCGGGCAGGGCTTCAAGGAGATTACCCTGCTGGGGCAGAATGTCAACTCCTACGGCAAGGATCACGGCAGGGCCAGCTTTGCAGAGCTCCTGGCCATGGTGGACAAGGTGGAGGGCATCGAAAGGATACGCTACATGACCTCCCATCCGAAGGATTTGAGCGACGAGGTGATTGAGGTCATCAAAAACAGCCGCCATATCTGCAAGCATTTCCATCTGCCTGTGCAGTACGGCAGTAACAGGATTCTAAAGGCCATGAACCGCGTCTATACGGTGGAGGGCTACAGGGAGCTGGTAAAAAAAATCAGGGCGGCGGTGCCGGAGGCCAGCCTGACTACTGATTTAATCGTGGGCTTCCCCGGCGAAACCGAGGCGGATTTTCAGCAGCTGATGGAATTTTTGGCAGAGATACGCTATGATCAGGCCTATACCTTCATTTACTCCAAGCGTTCCGGCACACCGGCGGCAGAGATGGACAATCAGGTGGATGACCGCTGTAAGCATGAGCGGCTGAACCGCCTGATGGAGCTGCAGAACAGCATCAGCCTGGAAATCAATCAGCAACTGGTGGGAAAGACGGCGGAGGTTATGGTGGAGGGGCCGAGCCAGACGGATGTGACGGTCTGGACGGGGCGCACCGATACCAACAAGCTTGTGCTCTGGAAGCATGGCGGCAGTGAAAAGCCGGGGGATTTGGTGCAGGTGAAGATACATACCGCCCAGACCTGGCTCCTGAAAGGTGATTTGCAGTAATTGCCAGCAGTATTACCTGCCGGGATTGATTGCGGCAATTAATTGTTGTTATTAATTTGCTTGTTGTTGTTAATTTAATTGTAGTTATAATTGCAATGATTAAGGGCGGCAATCAGGCGTAATGGTTGATTGCAAGGATTAAAGGAGATTTGTACGCATGGAACTTACCCCGATGCAGCAGCAATACATGGAAATAAAAAAGGCCCATCCCAACGAGATTTTGTTCTTCCGCCTGGGGGATTTTTATGAGATGTTCTTCAAGGACGCGGAGGTGGTGTCCAAGGAACTGGGGCTTACCCTGACCAGCCGCAGCGGGGATGTGGACAAAAATCCCATGTGCGGCATACCCTATCATGCTGTGGACAGCTATCTGGGCAAGCTGGTGACCAAGGGCTACAGGGTGGCGATTGCCGAGCAGATTGGCGACCCCAAGGCAAAGGGCCTGACGAAGCGCGAGGTGGTAAAGGTCGTCACTCCCGGCACCATCCTTGAGGAAAGCGTGCTGAAATCCGCCCAGAATAATTATATTGCGCTGGTGTATGAACAGGAAGGCCAGCTGGTGCTGGCGGGAGCGGATATTTCCACCGGCGAGTGTTTTTACTGCATCTATACGGGAGCTGACCGCCGGCAGGGGCTGTACGACGAGCTGTACCGCATTATGATGCCGGAGCTTCTGGTGCTGGGGGAGCCGGACTGCCGCGGGGAGCTGGAGGAATTCGTGTCTCTCAGGATGGCGAACTGCCTCTTTACGGATATTGCGGAGCCGGTAAAAAATGTGCAGGAGCTTTTGGTACAGCATTTTGACATCAACAACCGTCCGTCAGAACAGGCGGCAGAGAAGGCCGTGGCCACCCTTCTGGGATATCTCCATGATACGGTTATGACGGATTTAACCCATCTTTCCCGGCTGACGCGGCTGGATTATTCGGAAAATCTGGTGGTGGATACCTGCACCCTGCGCAATCTGGAGATTACCAGAAACCTCCGTGACGGCGGCAAGAAGGATACCCTTCTGGATGTGCTGGATTTTACCCATACGGCTATGGGGACGAGGCTCTTGAAGAAGTGGCTGGAATATCCCCTGATGAATATCGGCAAAATCAATCAGCGGCTGGACAGCGTGGAAGAGCTGACGGGCAATTTTCTCATGCGTCAGCGCCTGCAGGCCGCCTGCAAAAGCATTTATGACTTTGAGCGGCTTTTGACCCGCATCGAGGTGGGCAGTGCCAATGCGCGGGATTTGGCGGCCCTGCGCACCTCCTTTATGGCCCTGCCGGACATCCATGCCGCCCTTGAGGGGGCAGGGTCAAGGCTGTTGCAGAAGTGCCGGGAGGGCATTCATCTCTACGAGGATTTTGTGGATTTGCTGCAGCGGGCCATTGTGGATGAGCCGGGGCTGACCATCCGTGACGGGGGGATTATCCGTGACGGCTACAATGACGAGCTGGACCAGTACCGGCTGATTTCCCGCGACAGCAGACAGCTTTTACAGCAGATGGAGGAGCAGGAGAAGGAAAAGACCGGCATCCGCTTTTTGAAAATCGGCTACAACAAGGTTTTTGGCTACTATATCGAGGTGCGCAACAGCGGTGCGGACAAGGTGCCGCCTCATTACGTCCGCAAGCAGACACTGGCCAATGCGGAGCGGTATATTACAGAGGAACTAAAGGAATTTGAAACGAAAATCCTGGGAGCGCAGGAAAAAATCGTTTCCATTGAGTATAACCTCTTTGTGGAAATACGGGAAGCCATCAAGGCAAGGCTGGGGGATATTCAGGCCACGGCGCGGGAGATTGCCCGCCTCGATGTGCTGACAGGGCTGGCGGAGGCGGCGGCAAGCTACAGCTACGTGCGGCCGCGGCTGGCAAACAACGGCCGGATAGATATAAAGGACGGGCGGCATCCGCTGGTGGAAAGGATTCTACAGCGGGATTTGTTCGTGCCCAATGATACGCGGCTGAACCATGATGACTGCGAGATTATGCTGATTACCGGGCCGAATATGGCGGGCAAGTCCACCTATATGCGGCAGACGGCGCTTCTGGTGCTGATGGCGCAGATTGGCAGCTTTATTCCGGCGCGGGAAGCGGTGATTGCACCGGTGGACAGGATTTTTACCCGCATTGGCGCCAGTGATGATCTGGTCAGCGGCCAGAGCACCTTTATGGTGGAGATGAACGAGGTGGCGCAGATTTTGAAGTATGCCACCGGTGACAGCCTGGTGATTCTGGATGAGATAGGCAGGGGAACCAGCACCTTTGACGGCATGAGCATCGCCCGTGCGGTGATAGAGCATATCAGGGAGAAGGTGCATGCCAAGACCCTGTTTGCCACCCACTACCATGAGCTGACGGATTTGGAGGACGGCAAAATCAGGAATTTCTGTATCGCCGTCAAGGAAAAGGGCAGGGATATTACCTTCCTGCGGCGGATTATCGCCGGGGCGGCGGACAAGTCCTACGGCATCCATGTGGCAAGGCTGGCCGGACTGCCCCAGGCGGTGACAGGCCGGGCGGAAAAAATTCTGGCCGGTCTGGAAAAGGGGGCGGCCGCCCTGCAGTCTGCGGAAACTGCTGAAACAGGCGGGGCAAGTGGCGAAGCTGACGGCAAAAAACACAGCAGTTATAATGGCAGAGATAGCAAAAATAGCAAACACGGCGGCGGTACCGCCTCGGTGCAGGAAGGAAAGGCCGCGGCCTCCATTGATGGCATGGGCTCCCTCTTTGCCGGCAGTCTGAGTGATGATTTGCTGAAGCTGGATGTGATGACCATGACACCGCTGGAAGCCATCAATGAGCTGTACCGCCTGCAGCAGCAGGCGAAGAAGGAGGCTGGTCTGGGATGAGCTTTGTGCATGTTCTGGATGATAATACGATTAATAAGATTGCCGCCGGTGAGGTGGTGGAGCGTCCGGCCTCCGTTATCAAGGAGCTGGTGGAAAATGCCATTGATGCCCACGCTGACCGCATCGAGGTGGAGATTGCCGCCGGTGGCACCAGCTTTATGCGCGTGTCTGACAACGGCATCGGCATGAGCCGTCAGGATGCGGAGATGGCTATTCTCCGCCATGCCACCAGCAAAATCGTGCAGGTTGATGATTTGCTGACGATTGGCACATTGGGGTTTCGGGGGGAAGCTCTGCCCAGCATTGCCTCCGTTTCCCGCTTTACCCTGACTACCCGTCAGGCCGGTGCCGAGCTGGGGACAGAGATAAAAATCAGCGGCGGCCAGCCGCCGGAGATTGGGGAAACCGGCTGTGGGCTGGGCACTACCATCAGGGTGGAGGATTTGTTTTTTAATACCCCCGCCAGAAAAAAATTTTTGAAGACCAACAATACCGAGGGCGGCAAAATCAATGAATTTATCATCAAGCTGGCTATCTCCAATCCGCAGATTGCCTTCAAGCTGATAAATAATAACAGGATGGCCGTGTCCACGCCGGGTAATGGCGATTTGAAGGATACCCTGCAGAGCATTTACGGCGGCACGGTGGGCAGTGCGCTGCTGCCGCTGGACTTTGAGGACGGGGATATACGGCTGTCAGGCTATGTTACCAAGCCATCGGCCATCAGGAGCAGCCGCAGCTGGCAGACCTTTATTGTCAATGGCAGGATTATTGCCAGCCGCGCTATTGCCAAAGCGATTGACAATGCCTATCATGCACTGATACCCAGGACGGGCTATCCGCTGGTGGCGCTGAATATTCAGGTGCCCCAGCATACTATTGATGTGAATGTGCATCCTCAAAAAAGCGAGATGAAGTTTGAGGATGAGGGCAGGATATTCAAGGCTGTCTACAAGGCTGTGCTGGATGCCATCAGGCCAAGGGAAGAGGTGCGTCAGCTGGGAAAGCTGGGAAATATGGCCGCAGGCGTGGAGCAGGCGGAGATAGACAGGCATGTGGCCCGCGGCTGGCAATCCATGCAGGGGATGCAGACATCCCATGTAGTAGAGCAGGCGCAGGAAATGCCGGAAATGCGGGATAGGCAGGAGAACGTGCAGAATGAGCCTGAGCAGGCGGCAGGGAAGCCTTATATGGAAAGCCTGCTGGAAGCAAATGAAGCGGGAAGCGCTTCGTCAGCCGCTGTCAGGTATGTGCCTGTGTACGAGGCGCGCAGGCAGGCGGCCATGCAGTGGCGGGAGGCGCCTGCTGTGCCTGACGCCGGTCTGGATGTTGCGCCTGACGCCGTGCCTGGTGTTATGTCTGACGCTGTGCCTTGTGTTGCGCCTGACGCTGTTTCTGACGCCGTGCCGGATTCTGCGTCTATGTCCATGCCTGCACCTACCTCCGTGCCTGTGGAAAACGGCGTAGCCGGGGCATGTCAGATGGTGCCTATCGGGCAGGTGGACAACACATATATTATCGCCCAGGATGCAGATGGCCTGTATATCGTTGACCAGCATGCCGCCCATGAACGCATTTTGTTTGACAGGTTTTCGGCGCGGGCGGGAGAGATTCCGGTTCAGCAGCTGCTGGTGCATCTTTTGCTGGATTTCAGCAGTCATGAGGCAGAGGTTATCGAGGAAAATCTGCCTATGCTGAAAGAGCTGGGCTTCGGGCTGGAACCTTCCGGGCCAAATCAGTTCCGTCTGACCGAGGTGCCTGCGGATGTGCCGTCCGTGGAAGCGGAGGATTTTATCAGGGAAATTCTGGCGGCGTTGGAGGAACTGCACAAGCCATCAGCGGCGGAAATCCGCCAGGCGGCTATTGCCACCGCCTCCTGCAAGGCGGCCATCAAGGCCGGATTTAAGCTGAATTTCCGGCAGATGGAGATTTTGCTGACGGAGCTTAATGATACGGCGATGCCGTATACCTGTCCCCATGGCCGCCCGACAATCATCAAGTTCAGTACCGATGAGCTGGCGAAGATGTTTAAGCGGACAGGCTTTTGAATATGGCGGAACCATATCAGTAATAATATAAGCAATAATATAAGCAATAATATCGCGAACGGCATGGCAGTACCATTCGTGGGCACGCTCGCGCTACTAGGTGCAGTGCAGTCCAATGGTCTATGTGCTACTTTCGGTCTAAATCCCCATCTACGTTGTTGCCGTCAGTCGGCATGGAACCCCCATGCCTTCCTCCGGCGCCTAGCAGCTAGGGATTTATCCTCGAAATTAACACATGACCACAGGACTGCACTGCACCACACGCCTAGCGGTACTAAACTCACACTGCGCCTGTGGCTTGTGTATCGTTAAGTACCGAGGCGCGTCTTAGTGCCCTGTGAATGGTACACGTCATGCCGTTCTTCGTTTCTGCCAAACCATGTGTCACATAATTTGTGCATGTCCTAAACTAAATTTAGTCTGGTGGTGAAGTTTTATGGTTGCAGTGGTGACTACAGATAGAAAATGTCATAAGGAGAGCCTTGAGCTGGCGGCTGAGATGGCGGAAAGGCTGGGGCTGAAGCAGGTGCCGCGGCAGAAGGAATCGGTGTCGGAGCTGATGGAACGCTATCAGGCGGATGCGGTGCTGGTGGCTCTGCAAAAGGAGCTGCGCCTGCACACGGAGGCAGGAGAGCTGTTTTTCCATCCCAATATGTCCCAGCTGCGCCTGAAAAATCTGCGGTTAGGTGAAAAAGACCACATGACCGAGGCAATGGGGTTGCAGGAGGGCATGTCTGTGCTGGACTGTACCCTGGGCTTTGGGGCGGATGCCATAGTGGCCAGCTTTGGCGTTGGAGAAAGCGGCAGTGTTACGGGGCTGGAGGTCAGTCCGTTGATTGCGGCAGTGACAGGCTACGGCCTGCAGCATTTTCTGCCGGGCAACTATCCCCTGTATGCCGCCATGCGCCGCATCAATGTGGTAAATGATGATTATTTGAGTTATCTCCGCCAGCAACCGGATAACTCCGTGGATGTGGTGTATTTTGACCCAATGTTCAGGAAGCCGCTGACGGCCAGCAGCAGCATTTCGCCCCTGCGGGGCGTGGCTGACCATCGGCCTCTGTCCGGGGAAGCGGTGCAGGAGGCCTGCCGCGTGGCAAGGCTGCGGGTTGTCATGAAGGAAGCCAGCGGCAGTGGTGAATTTGCCCGGCTGGGCTTCAGCAGGCTGGTGGGCGGAAAGTATTCCAAGGTGCATTACGGCGTAATAGAGCTGTAAGCGTGAGAAAAATACCGTCATGTATGCCGCCTGAGGGCATCCTATCAGGACAACGGCTTCTGGCTTCAGCTGATGTGCCACGCCCAAAGGGTGATGTTTATTGATAAGCCGGGGTATTATTATCGCCGTGACAATCCTGAGTCCTCGGTGCGCTCGGACAAGCTCTTTGCCATCAACGAGGAATACGGTTTTATTTGCAGCTTTTGCTGTCAGACAGCGGGGCCTATTTGCAGAAGATGATACGATAGTTTTTTACAGCAGCCTACGGGCTGCTTTTTTATTGCAATACTTATGTTTTTGCTATAAAATGTAGGTGAGGCAATTGTTGCCAAAGGGGGGGCTGTGTATGTGCAAAATGCCAATAGGCATAGAGAATTTTCGGGAGCTTATTGAGGGAAATTATTATTTCGTTGATAAGACCTTGTTCATCAAAGAACTGCTGGATAGCAGGAGCAAGGTAACGCTGTTCACTCGTCCGCGGCGTTTTGGCAAGACCTTGTCCATGAGCATGCTGAAAGAGTTTTTTGATATAAATGCAGCCGATAGTGATATTTTTGCCGAGCTTAAAATAAGCCGTGCCGGAAATCAGTATATGCAGCACCGTGGGAAATATCCGGTTATTTTCTTATCCATGAAAGCTGTGGCGGCAGGTGGATATGCAGATACCTTTGCTTTGCTGAAGGCGATTGTGGCCAGGTTGTACAGGCAGTATTGGTTTTTGGAAAAATCTGCGGCAATTAGTGATGACGAGAAGAAATACTATGTAAATATGCGGCAGGGCAATGAGCTCTGCAGTTATGCTGACCTGACTTTGAGCCTTGGAAATTTATCGAATATGCTGTATCGTCACTATGGCATAAAGCCGATAGTGCTGATTGATGAATATGATGCCCCTGTGCAGTATGCGTGGGAAAACGGCTTTTACGACGAGATGATAAGCTTTATGCGACAGTTTTACAGTGAAGCATTGAAGGGAAATGAGGCGCTGGAATTTGCTGTGCTGACAGGTGTATTGCGTATAGCTAAAGAGAGTATTTTCAGCGGTTTGAATAATTTGCGTATTTGCTCTGTAACGTCTAAATCCTTTAATACTGCCTTTGGCTTTACGGAGGAAGAAGTGTCCGGGATGACAGTAGCTTTACGGCATGAGGATAAGATGCCGGAACTAAAGGAATGGTACAATGGATACAATTTTGCTGGTGCTGATATATATAATCCATGGTCGGTAATTCAGTATTTTCAGGAGGGCTGCAGGGCAGGTGCCTACTGGGTAAACACCTCCGGGAACGGGATTATCAGGCAGATGCTGAGGGGGATAGAACAGGAGCAGGCCGAGGATTTGCACAGCCTGATGAAATGGGAGACCGTGGCAAAGCAGGTCAGTGAAGGGGTTATCTATGAGGATATAGGTAAAAATTCGGATGATTTATATACGTTACTGCTGAATGCCGGGTATTTGAAATGTGTCAGAGTGAGGGATGATTTATACGGGCAGGAGGCTGAGTTGAAGATACCGAACAAGGAGATTTATAGCTTGTTTGGGCGTGAAATTCTGGCTAATATGATGTCCGGCGGTGCTGTCAGCGGCTTGCGCAAGATGCTGGACGCCATGCTTTCCGGAAATGTCAGAGCTTTTGAGTCTGTGTTGGCAACGATAGTGCGCAATAATGTGAGCTGCTATGATGCCGCCAATGGTGAAAGCTTTTATCATGGCATGATGCTGGGGTTTTGCGTGCTTTTAAAGGATACGCATCTGGTGGAATCCAACCGTGAAAGTGGTTATGGCAGATTTGATTTGGCACTGATGCCTATGGATGAAAAGTATTATGGAGTAATATTGGAATTTAAGCGGGCAGAGGATGAGGCTCATCTGGAAGCAAAGGCGTTGGAGGCGCTGGCACAGATAGAGGATTTGTCTTATATTGCCGAATTTGAAAAACGCCGAATAAACAAGGTTTGGAAATATGGCATTGCTTTTTGTGGAAAAAGAGTATGCCTGCGCGGATAAAGCTTTTGCTGTCAGACAGCGGGGCCTATTTGCAGAAGATGGTACGATAGTTTTTTACAGCAGCAGGTATTTATATGTATACCTGCTGTTTTTTTCGTACAATTTATGATAGAATATAGATTTGTAAGATGAATAGCTTTCATGGAATATAAAATGGCAGGCTGGTGGATTGTTTGCAGTTGAAGAAGCTGGAGGCGTATGGCTTTAAGTCCTTCGCTGATAAGATAGAGGTTGAATTTGATAAGGGAATTACGGCGATTGTGGGGCCGAATGGCAGTGGCAAGAGCAATATTTCCGATGCGGTAAAATGGGTGCTGGGGGAGCAGAATGTCCGCAATCTCCGCGGCGTCAAGGCGGAGGATATTATCTTTACGGGCAGTGAAACCCGGCGCCAGATGGGCGTGGCGGAGGTTTCCCTGTACTTTGATAATGACGGCAGCCTGCCGGTGGATTTTAACGAGGTAGTGGTGACAAGGCGTCTTTTCAGGACAGGCGAGAGCGAGTTTTATATAAACAAGTCCCGCTGCCGGTTGAAGGACATCACCAATCTTTTTGCGGATTCAGGCATCGGGCACGACAGCATGGGCATCATCAGCCAGAACAAGATGGATGAGATTCTCAATGCCCGCCCGGAGGAAAAGAGGCTGTTCTTTGAGGAAGCGGCAGGAATTACCAAGTACAGGAACCGCAAAAAGGAAGCCATGCGGAAGCTGGATGATACGGAGGGCAACCTGCAGCGCGTCTATGATATCCTTGGTGAGATAGAGAACCAGCTTGAGCCACTGCGAATCAGCGCGGAAAAGGCGGCAAGGCATCAGGAGCTGCAGGCGGAGCTGAAGAGATTTCAGCTGGCGGAGCTGTATCACAGGTATCAGGAGCTGCAGGGCAGGCGGCAGAGGTTCGACAGCGCCGCGCAGGAAAAGAAGGATCAGGAGCTGGCGGCAAGTACCGCCGTCCAGCTGATTGAGGGGCGCACTGCCAAGCTGGATGCGGAAATTCTGGCGCTGGAAAAGCAGATGGAGGCTTTGGCGGCGAAAAGGAATGAAATCCACGGCAGGATTGAGGCGGCAGACAGTGAAATCAGGGTGCTGGAGGAACGCCGCCGTCAGGGCAAGGCAAACCGCCAGCGTCACCAGCAGCTGTTGAAGGAGCTGGCGGCAACGGCGGAGGAAGCCCGTCAGAATGTGGAGTTTTTGGAAAAATCCGAGGCTCAGGCACAGGCGAAGAAGCTGGAGGCGGAAAATGCGGTGCTGGCCAACCGCCAGCAGGCAAAGGCACTGCGCGAACAGCTGATGTCCATGAAGGGCAGGCGTGACGAGCTGGCGCGGCGTCAGCAGGCGGCAGACAGAAATATCCACACTACGGCCAGCCGTGTGCAGGTGCTGGAACGGCTCCAGAGCTCCTATGAGGGCTTTGGCAGGGCTGTCAGGGCGGTGCTGAAAAGCCAGCGGCCGTGGCGCAGGGGTGTCTGCGGTGCCGTGGCGGAGCTCCTGCAGGTGCCGGGCAGGTACGTGACTGCCATTGAGGTGGCTCTGGGCGGCAGTCAGCAGAATCTTGTAACAGAGGATACGGATACGGCCAAATCGGCCATTGAAATGCTGAAGCGTGACCGGCTGGGCAGGGCAACCTTTCTGCCCCTGTCCTCCATTACGGTCAGGCTGAATCGTGAGAATGTCCCGGCGGGTGCCGGAGGCGTGCTGGGCTGGGCCAACGAGCTGGTCGGCACGGAGCCGAAATACAGCAGGGTGGCTGATTTTTTGCTGGGGCGTACCCTTGTGGTGGATACGCTGGACAATGCCCTTGCCCTGAACAGGCAGCTGGGACAGCGGCTGAGGATTGTCACCCTTGAGGGTGAGCTTTTGAGCCCCGGCGGCGCTCTGGCAGGCGGCAGTCAGCAGAACAGGGAAAGCAGTTTTTTGAACCGCCGTGAGGAAATCAGGAAGCTGCAGGAGGCTTTGTCGGGCTTTGAGCAGGAAAAGCAGGGCCTGTCAGCGGAGCTGCAGCAGATGGCTGAAAAGTACGATGCACTGGACAGGGAGGCGGATGAGCTTTCCGCCGCTACCAATAAGCTGGAGATGGAAAAAGCTGTGCTGGAGCAGCAGGCCATCAGGGCAAGGGAGCAGATTCTGCTGCGGCAGAGGGAGCTGAAGCGGTGCGAGGATTCCTCCCGCCAGCAGAATGATGAGCTGGCGGCGCTGGAAAAGGAGCTGTCTGACAGCATGGCCTCCATCGGGGAGCTGATGGAAGCCAGCCAGCTGGAAAACCGCAGGTTTGTGGCGGCAGATGAAGAGCACAGGGCTGTCTATAAGCAGCGCATGAACCGCCTGTCAGACAAGAAAAACAATGAAAAAGAAGTCAGGGAGGCACATGGCAGGCTGACGGATATTCAGAATCAGCTGCACCAGATTGAGCTGGATGCCTCCAAGATTGACTATGATATAGAGCAGTGCCAGCAGGAAATGCTGAGCAGCTACGGACTGGTGCCGGAAAGGGCGGCGGAGGAAGCTCCGGAGCTGGAACCGGCGGAATTGAAGCGGAAGCTGCGCGGGCTGGATAATGAACTGAATGCCCTGGGGGCGGTCAATCCCAATGCGCCGCAGGAATATGCTGATTTGCAGCAGCGCCACGGCTTTTTGTCCGGCAACGCGGAGGATCTGGAAAAGGCGAAGGCTGACCTCATGCAGCTGATCGGGGAGATGGAAGCCACCATGACGCGGCAGTTCCGGGAGGCATTCGTCAAGATAAACGAGTTTTTCGGGGAGATTTTTGTTCAGCTCTTCGGGGGCGGGCAGGCCAAAATCCTGCTGACGGACAAGGAGAACGTGCTGGAATCCGGCGTGAATATCATGGTGACCGTGCCGGGAAAGAAAACTCAGAATTTGTCGGTGCTGTCCGGCGGCGAGCGCGCCCTGACCGTGGTGGCCCTGCTGTTTTCCTTCCTGAAATACCGTCCGGCGCCGTTTTCCGTGCTGGATGAGATTGATGCGCCGCTGGACGAGGCGAATATCGGGCGCTTTGGCACATTTTTGCAGGAATATGCCGAGCATACCCAGTTTATTATCGTCACCCACCGCAAGGGAACCATGGAGGCGGCTGACACCATGTACGGCGTAACCATCGAGGATGCCGGTGTGTCCAAGGTGCTGTCGGTCAAGCTGCAGGATTATGAGGAATGAGGCCTGCCGTGCAGGCGCGGTGATGCCGTGTGGAAATGGCAGTTTGCGGCTGATGACCGCCATGCCGGGCATGATTGTCAGGCCTGATATGGATAATGGATAGTGTGATTACTGGAAATATCGGAAGAACTTTAGGAGGATTTATAGATGGGATTTTTTGACAAGCTGAAAAAGGGTCTTGCCAAGACCAGGGAAACTATTACCAATAAGATTGAAAAGCTGGTTATCGGCTATGCAGATATTGATGATGAGCTTTTGGACGAGCTGGAAGAGATTCTGATTATGGCTGATGTGGGCGTGAATACCACGGAAAAGCTGATGGAGGCCGTGCGCAAGGGCATCAAGAAGAAGGAAATCAACACGCCGGAGGATTTGAAGCCGTTTTTGCAGGCCAGGATTTCCGAGCTTTTGGCCAATGGCTCTGATGAAACGAGGGTGGCAGAGGAAGGCCCTACCGTCCTGCTGGTCATCGGCGTAAACGGCGTGGGCAAGACCACCACCATCGGCAAGCTGGCTTCCTACTACAAGGCGCAGGGCAAGTCCGTCATGCTGGCGGCGGCAGATACCTTCCGCGCGGCGGCCATTGACCAGCTGGAGGTATGGGGAGAGCGCACCGGTACGCGGGTTATCCGCCATGAGGAAGGCTCCGACCCGGCGGCTGTGGCTTACGATGCCGTCAAGGCGGCAAAGGCGCGGAATATTGATGTGCTTTTGATTGATACGGCAGGGCGCCTGCAGACCAAGGCCAACCTCATGGAAGAGCTGAAAAAAATCAACCGCGTTATTCAGCGGGAAATTCCTGATGCGCCTCATGAAACCCTGCTGGTGCTGGATGCCACCACCGGGCAGAATGCCATCAGCCAGGCCAATATCTTTACCAAGGCGGCCCCGATTTCCGGCGTGGTGCTCACCAAGCTGGACGGAACGGCCAAGGGCGGTGTGGTTATCGGCATCAAGGCGGAGCTTTCCATGCCGGTCAAGTGGATTGGCGTAGGCGAGGGCGTGGATGATCTGCGTCCTTTTGTGGCAGAGGACTTTGCGCGGGCGCTGTTTGACAGGTCATGAGGCTATAGATAGCCGGCAGAGGGCACAGAGTATGGAGAGCAGAGCACCAAGGCTGGACGGATAATGGCAGGTGATGAGAGTGGCGAAGGAACTGCGGGGCGGTTATACTACCGGGGCATGCGTGGCGGCAGGGGCCAAGGCGGCGGCCTTGTATTTGCAGGGCAGGCTGACGGCTGATGAGGTGGAAATCACGGCTCTGGATGGTACCAGGCTGATGATACCCGTAAAGAAAATCGAGAAGCTGGCGGATGTGAAGCTGCCGGGGGGACAGGTGTCGCCTGCCGTCCGGGTGGAGATTGTCAAGGACGCGGGGGATGATCCTGATATCACCAATGGCACCTCGGTGTTCGTTTCCCTGACGATGGTTTCTTCGGAGCAGGAGCTGACGGCAGTGCATGGTTCCAGCGTGCGGTATGAAAATATTCTCCTTGAGGCAGGCGAGGGCATCGGCCATGCCACGAAGCCGGGGCTAAGCCTGTCCGTGGGTGAGCCTGCCATCAACCCCGGCCCCAGGAAGCTGGTGTACAACAGCCTGCTGGATGCCTTTGGCAGTCCAAGGCCCTGCAAAGTGCGGATTGATATTCCCGCCGGCAGGGAGCTGGCAAAGAAAACCCTCAATCCGGTGCTGGGCATAGAGGGTGGCATCTCGGTGATAGGCACTACGGGGGTACTGCGGCCCATGTCGGAGGAAGCCTTTAAGGAGTCCCTTGTGCCGCAGATAAAGGTGGCCAAGGCGGCAGGCTTTGCCACGCAGATTTTTGTGCCGGGCAAAATCGGGGAACGGATTGCCGTCAGCTGGGGACTGCCGGAGGAAGCAATGGTGCAGACCAGCAATTTTATCGGCTATATGCTGGAAGCGGCGGCAGATATAGGCGTGGAAAGGCTTTTGCTCTTCGGGCATATCGGCAAGCTGGCCAAGGTGGCGGCAGGCGTATTCCACACCCACAACAGGGTGGGGGATGCCCGGCTGGAGGTGCTGGCGGCCTACAGCGGGGCTATGGGCATGCCTCGTGAGGGCATAGAGCGGATTCTGGCGGCGGTGACTACGGAGGAAGCCCTGCCGGTGATTGCGGAGTTCGGGCTGGAAAAGGTCTATGAAGTGATTGCCGCCCGTGCCAGCTATCGGGCAGAAAGACTGATTTTTAACAAGGTGCGGATAGGCACTGTGCTGGTAACCCTGCAGGGGGAGCTTTTGGGCATGGATGCTGCGGCGCGGGAGATTGGCGGTGATTTTGGTTGGAGCATAAAATAATCGTAGCCGGTATAGGCCCCGGCCATCCTGATTATATGGTGCCGGAGGCGCGGCGCGCCATCAGGGAGGCAAGACTGCTGGCCGGAGGCAGAAGGGCGCTGTCCCAGTATGCCGGAGAAGGTGTGCAGGAACAATGCGTCATAGGGGCGGATATTCCGGCCGTCATGGATTTTATTCGCCGCGGCCTCCGGCATGACGATGTAGTGGTGATGGTATCGGGGGATCCCGGTTATTACTCACTGCTGGATGCCCTGCGCCGTGAGTTTCCGGCGGAGCTCATCCGGGTAATTCCCGGCATCAGCGCCATGCAGATGGCCTTTGCGCGGCTGGCCCTGCCCTGGCATGAGGCGGATTTGTGGAGCTTTCACGGCAGGGTGCCGGAGGAAGGCAGGCTGGCGTATGCGCCGGGGCGGCTGGCAGGGATGCTGACGGACGGGAAGTATAATTCCCACACCATTCCGCGCCTTTTGCTGGAAAGGGGCTGGCCGGGGGAAACCGGGCTGGCCGTGTGCAGCAGGCTGTCCTATGAGGACGAGGTTGTAATCAGGACTACACTGGCAGAAGCGGAAAATTACCCCGTGTACAGCCATTGCATATTGGTGGTGACAGCATGAAAAGGAAATGGAGCATAGGGATTCCCGATGATGAGTTCATACGTGGCAAGGTTCCCATGACAAAGCAGGAAATCAGGATTCTGACTATAGCCAAGGCATGTATAAAAAAGGGCGATATGGTGCTGGATGTGGGGGCCGGAACAGGCTCTTTGAGCTGTGA
Organism: Anaerovibrio sp.; assembly: GCF_051866355.1. GTDB lineage: Bacteria > Bacillota > Negativicutes > Selenomonadales > Selenomonadaceae > Anaerovibrio. The sequence continues at coordinate 16,773 of NZ_JBJDWZ010000006.1, forward strand.
GGCGGCCATGCAGGCGGCCGGGGATGGCGGCATGGTCTATGCCATCGAGCGGAACCCGGAGGGCATCGGGCTGATTCAGGCCAATGCCGAAAAATTCGGGCTGGACAATATCCGCATCATTCAGGCGGAGGCGCCTGACGGCATGGATGGACTGCCGGAGCTGGACGCGGTGATTATAGGCGGCAGCGGCAGTCATCTGGAGCCGATTCTCGACAGGGTGGGCGGCCTGCTGAAAACAGGCGGCAGGCTTGTCCTGAACTGCATTACGGTACAGACCCTGATGCAGTGCCTGAACTATATGCGGGCCAGTGAACTATATAAATATGAAACAGTACAGGTGCAGGTGAACCGCTGGGAGCAGGTGGGCGGCTATGATATGGCAAAGGCCGCCAATCCCGTATTCATCGTTGCCTGTGAAAAGATAAAATAGCACCCCTCGTCAGGGGCGGATGCTTTGGAAGGAAATGTATGAGCAGTGGCTGTTTTTGTCAGCTGATTAATTTTTAGGAGGCAATAAGGATGAAGGTATTTATTGTTGGTGCCGGACCGGGGGATCCGGAATTGATTACTGTCAAGGGACAGAAACTGCTTTCAGAGGCCGATATTATTATTTATGCAGGCTCGCTGGTCAATCCCGTCCTGCTGGACTATGCCAAGGCCGGCTGTGAGATTCACAACTCCGCATCCATGACCTTGCCGCAGGTGATTGAGGTCATCAAGGATGGCGTGGCCCGGGACAGGATGGTGGTGAGGCTCCACACGGGAGATCCCAGCATTTATGGGGCAATTCAGGAGCAGATGGACGAGCTGGACAAGCTGGGCATTGAGTATCAGGTGGTGCCGGGGGTAAGCTCCTTTCTTGCTACGGCGGCGGCATTGAAGCAGGAGTATACCCTGCCGGGAATTTCCCAGACGGTTATCATCACCAGAAACGAGGGCAGGACGCCGGTGCCTGACAGGGAAAAACTGCGGTCGCTGGCGGAGCATCAGGCGACCATGTGCATTTTTTTGAGTATTGCCATGCTGGATGAGGTGGTGGAGGAGCTGATTGCCGGAGGCTACAGCCCTGACACGCCGATTGCCATTGTTCAGCGGGCATCCTGGCCGGAGGAGAAGATTGTTCGGGCCACTCTCGCCACCATCTGCGGGGAAATTGCGGACAAGGGCATTGACCGCACGGCCATGATTGTGGTGAGCAGGTGCCTTGCGGCGGATTATGAGCTTTCAAGGCTGTATGCCCCTGAGTTCAGCCACATGTTCAGGACTGCCAGTGAATAGCCATGAGGTATGCTGTTTTTGCGTCCACGGAGCAGGGATGCAGGGTGGCGGAAAGAATTGCCGCGGCCTGCGTCGGACGGCAGGTGGATATATATGTGCATGAGAAGGTGGCGGATTGTGACGTCCTCTCCGGGATGTCAGCGGAGCCGCACCTGTACAGAAAGCTGGCGGAGGAACTGCAGGCGGCCTTTGGGCGGTATGATGCCCTGATTTTTATCATGGCGGCCGGGATTGTGGTGCGCTCGATTGCCCCGCATATTGCCGGCAAGCTGTCTGACCCGGCGGTACTGGTGCTGGACGACAGGGGGCAGAATATCATCAGCCTGCTGTCGGGGCATGTTGGCGGCGCCAATGAGCTGACGCGCTTTCTGGCGGCAAAGCTGCATAGCAATCCTGTGATTACCACGGCAACGGATGTCAATCATCTGCTGGCACCAGATGTTCTGGCGGGGCGGCTGGACATGGTGCCCTGGCCGAAGGAAAATCTGGTGGTGTTCAACGGGGCGCTTCTGCGGGGCAGGGAGCCTGTTTATCTGCTGGACAGCGGCCTGAAATGCAGGGCTGAGTACGAGAAGCGCCTGCTTGCCAGCCATGTGCCTTATGAGGTGGTCGATGGTGGTGAGCTGGCGGCAAGGCTGGAGGGCGTAGCCGCCGCGGCTGGCAGCTGCGGGATGGACGGGCAGGAAAGCCTGTATGTTGTTCTCAGCGACCGGACAGGCGTGGTGAACGGACAGGTGCTTTATCTGCGCCCCAGGCGGCTGATAGCCGGTGCTGGCTGTCGCCGGGGGACGCCTGCGGAGCTGGTGCTGGCGGCACTGCAGGATGCCTGCGGCCTGATCGGCTGGGAGGCCGGGCGCATTGACCGGCTGGCCAGCACGGCGGTAAAGGCTGATGAAGAGGGGCTTTTGGCGGCGGCAGACAGGCTGCGGGTGCCGATTAGCTTCCTGGACAATCAGCTTTTGGCGGCGGCGATTGAGCGTTACGGACTGAAGGAGTCCGCCTTTGTGAAGAAAAATATCGGCGTGGGGAATGTCTGCGAGGCGGCGGCGCTGTGCTGTGCGGAGCGTGGCCGGATTGCCCTGCCGAAGAGAAAATACGAGAAAGTGACGGTAGCATTGATATGGGAAAAATAGTTGTAGTGGGCATAGGCCCGGGCAGCTTTGAGGATATGACACCGCGGGCGCGGGCGGCCATTGAGGCGGCGCAGGTGGTGGCCGGATATAAGACGTATATACAGCTGATTGAGCCATTGCTGGCAGGCAAGGAGGTTATCGGCACAGGCATGACGCAGGAGGTTGACCGCTGCCGGGCGGCAGTGGAGGCCGCTTCTGCCGGCAGGGATACGGTGGTTGTATCCAGCGGTGATTCCGGCGTGTACGGCATGGCAGGACTGGTGCTGGAGCTGCTTCTGCAGCTGCCGGAGGCACAGCGTCCGGAATGGGGCGGCGTAGTGGCAGGCGTTTCTGCCGTCAATGCGGCGGCCTCCATACTGGGAGCGCCACTGATGCACGATTTTGCCGTTATCAGCCTCAGCGACTGGATGACGCCGTGGGAGCTGATTAAAAAGCGCGCCGCCCTGGCCGGGGAGGGCGATTTTGTGATTGCCCTGTACAATCCAAAGAGCAGGCATCGTCCTGATTATATTTTTGAAATTCAGAAAATCCTGCTGCAGCACCGCAGTCCGGAAACTCCTGTGGGCATCGTGACCAGTGCCAGCCGTGAGAAGGAGCATGCCGTCCTGTCCGATCTGGGACATTTTACGGAGGAAGAAATCGGCATGTTCTCCATGGTAATCATCGGCAACAGCAATACCTACGTGCAGGATGGCTACATGATTACGCCGCGGGGCTACAGGATTTCCGGGGAGTGAGCTTCTATGGCGGGGAGAATTTTTGTGGCGGCAGGCACCCAGGATGGCAGGGAACTGGCAGGCTATATCCTGCAGCGCGGTTATCAGGTGACGGCCTCGGTGGTGAGCAGCTACGGTGAAAGCCTGCTAAGGAGCTATCAGGGATTGCAGGTAAGCTGTGAAGCGCTGGATGCGGAGGGATTTATGGCGTATTTCCGCCAGCACGGCGTCAGCGTGTTTGTGGATGCCTCCCATCCCTATGCGGCCAATGTTTCTGAAAATGCCATGCAGGCATGCCACGGCTCCGGGGTTGCCTACATCCGATATGAGCGTCAGCAGACGCCGCTGGATTATGACAAGGCGTACTACGTGGCGGATTATCAGAGGGCCGCTGAAAAGGCGGCGGAGCTGGGGAAGAGGATTTTTCTCACCACCGGCAGCCGCAGGCTGGAGGTATTTGCCAGGTCGCCTGCCATGAAGGGCAGGGAAATGGTCTGCCGCATATTGCCGGAGCCGGAGGTGGTACAGCTGGCCAGGGAGCTGGGGTTTACACCGGCCAGCATCATAGCGATGCAGGGGCCTTTTTCTCTGGAGCTGAACAAGGAGCTGTACAGAAAGTACGGGGCGCAGGTGGTCGTTACCAAGAACAGCGGAGCTGCCGGAGGGGCCGATACGAAGTTTGCGGCTGCCATGGAGCTGGGCCTGCCGCTGGTGATTATCGACAGGCCTGCCATGCGGTATGACAACATAGCCTATACCTTTGAGGCCGTGGTGGATTTTATTGCGTTGCAGTAGCTGCTGCCTGCGGCACAGGCTGTTTATTTATGGAGGTTATGATGGATTTTATCAAAAAGCCTATGGAAATAGAAAACCGCAGTATGGAAATTATTGCGCCATATCTGGAAAAGCTGAATCTGAGTGAAGAGGAAATCAGGGTTTATTCCCGCATCATTCACGCGGCCGGTGATGTGGAGTACGCACCTATTATCCGCCTGCATCCGGAGGCCATCGGGGCGGCAAAGAAGGCACTGCAGTCCGGCTGCAATATCTATACCGATGTGGAAATGGTGCGCACCGGCATCAACAAGAGAAAGCTGGCTTCCTTCGGGGGAGAGGTCTTCTGCAGGGTGGCAGAGCCGGAGATTGCGGCTGCAGCGAAGGAGCAGGGCATCACCCGCTCTATGGCGGCCATGCGCAGCTTTGGCCGGGATATGGAAGGCGCCATTATCGCCATTGGCAATGCGCCTACGGCACTTTTTGAGGTGCTGCGCATGGTGGAGGAGGAAGGCCTGCGCCCTGCGGCGATAGTGGGCATTCCTGTAGGCTTTGTAGGGGCGGCGGATTCCAAGGCGGCCCTGGCGGCAAATACAATCGTGCCTTATGTTACGGTGGAGGGCACCAAGGGCGGCAGCCCTATAGCGGCGGCCGTTATCAATGCGATTATGTATATAATTGACAACAGCAGATGACAGGCTGGTAGTATGGACAGACAAACAGGGAAGGGCTCTTTATGGCTTACAGAATTCCACGGCTGGTAATAGGCGCCGTCAGCAGTGGCTGCGGCAAGACAACAATAGTAACAGGCCTGCTGTCGGCACTGCGGCAGCAGGAGGTCAGGGTGCAGTCCTACAAGATAGGGCCTGACTACATTGACCCCGGCTATCACAGGCTGGCCAGCGGCCGTCCTGCGTACAATATGGATACGTGGCTGGTATCCGGGGAAACCATGGTAAATGCTTTTATTGACACGGCTTCCCAGAGTGATTTTGCCCTGATAGAAGGCGTGATGGGACTTTATGATGGCGGCAACGGGGGCATCAGCTCCACTGCGGAAATCGCCAGAATGCTGGATGCGCCTGTGGTGCTGGTCATAGACTGCAAGTCCATGGGGGCGTCAGCGGCGGCTATTGCCCTCGGCTTCAAGCTGTACGATGCAAGGGTGCGGCTGGCAGGCGTGATTTTGAACCGCATCGGCTCGGACAATCATCAGAAAATGATTGAAGACGCTTTGGCACAGCTGCAGATTCCCGTGCTGGGGGCAGTGCGCCGTGACGAGGCGCTGGTGATGCCGGAGCGGCATCTGGGGCTTTTGCCGGTGGAGGAAAACGAGGCCGGCAGGGTCGTGGATGCCATGGGGGAGGCCATGGCAAGGCAGATTAATTTTGCCGCGCTCATGCAGGTGGCTCACAGCGCGCCTGCCCTGCAGAAGGTGGCAGATAAAAAGGACGCTTACCTGTCCCAGGTCATAGAGGGACGCAAGCGCAGCTTCCCGGATGATTTCGGCAGGATAAGGATTGCCCTCGCCCGCGATGAGGCGTTTTCCTTCTACTATCCGGAAAGTCTGGCAACCCTTGAACGGCTGGGGGCCAGAATTGTGGAATTCAGTCCCTTGCAGGACAGGGAACTGCCGGAGGCGGATGGCCTGCTTCTAGGGGGAGGTTTTCCGGAAATGTTTGCTGAAAAGCTCAGCGGCAACAGGGAAATGCTTCAAGCCATACGGCGGGCGGCGGAGGACGGCATGCCGGTATTTGCCGAGTGCGGCGGCTATATGTACCTGAGTGATTCGCTGACGGATTTCGAGGGCAGGGAGTATCCGATGTGCGGTGTCCTGCCCGGCAGGGTAAGGATGAACAAGCGGCTGCAGATGGTGGGCTATGTTGAGGCGGAGCTGCAGCGTGATTGCTGTCTTGGCCAGGCCGGCATGAAGCTGAAAGGGCATGAATTTCATTTTTCCTCGGAAATGGCCGGCGAGGCGGATGTTACAGGCGAAAGGGCCTTTCAGTTCACCCGCATGAGAAACGGCGCCGTGTATCCGGGAGGCTTTGTCAGCAGCAGGGGCAACGTGGCCGGTTCCTACCTGCACATACATTTTGCCGGCTGTCCGGAGGCGGCAGTGGCCTTTGTGGGCAATTGCTGGAACTACCGCATCAGATGCCAGGGCAGGGTGTAGGCGTTTTTGTGTTGTCGGCTTTGAAACGAGGTAAGATTGATGGGAAGGCTTATATTGGTGACAGGCGGGGCAAGAAGCGGCAAGAGCTCCTTTGCGGAGCGGTATGCGGCCAAATACGGCCGGAAAATTGCCTATATCGCCACCTCGCAGGTTCTGGACGAGGAAATGAGGTTCCGGGTCGGCCTGCACCGCAGTCGGCGACCGGCTGACTGGGATACCTACGAGGCGCCTTTTGACGCTCATGAGGCGGTGCGGGAGGCGGCGGCCGGACACGATATGCTGCTGTTTGACTGCCTGACCGTGTACATCAGCAACCTGCTGTGCGGCCTTGAGGATATAGAGGATTCGGACAGGAATTACGCTTTGGTGAAGCGTGCCTGTGACAGCCTTGTGGCCGCCGTTCAGGCGGGCAGTGCAACCCTTGTGGCCGTCACCAATGAGGTGGGTGACGGCATTGTGCCCATGAACCGGCTGGCAAGGGAGTTTCGCGATCTTTCCGGGCTTGCCAACCAGCTTCTGGCGAAGCATGCAGAGGAAGTGTACCTGGTCACTGCCGGTATACCGGTAAATATCAGGCAGCTGGAGTACAAGCTGTAAGGATAAAATAATGGAGGCCGTATATGGCAAATTATATTATGATGATGGGCACTAGCTCCCATGTGGGCAAAAGCATCCTGACGACGGCCCTGTGCCGCATATTATACCGGCAGGGGCGCAAAGTGGTTCCCTTCAAGGCACAGAACATGGCGCTGAATTCCTACGTGACCCGCCAGGGGGAGGAAATGGGCAGGGCGCAGGTAGCCCAAGCGGAGGCGGCCGGCCTTGAGCCGATGGTCGATATGAACCCCGTCCTGCTGAAGCCTACGGGCAATTCCCGGTCCCAGGTGATTATCATGGGCAGGCCGGTGGGCAATATGTCCGCCCGCGAGTATCATAAGGGGTATTCCCTGAAAGCCTTTGGCGCCGTAAAGGATGCGCTGGCAAGGCTGGACAGGGAATATGACACCATTGTGATTGAGGGAGCCGGCAGTCCGGCGGAAATCAACCTGAAGGCTAATGATATAGTAAATATGCGGGTGGCAAAGCATTTGCAGGCGCCTGTGCTCCTGATTGCCGACATTGACAGGGGCGGGGCGCTGGCCTCGCTGGTGGGCACGCTGGAGCTTCTGGACGAGGAGGAAAGGGCGCTGGTCAAGGGGCTTGTCATCAACAAGTTCCGCGGTGATGTGACCTTGTTGACACCGGCAATTGACTTTTTGGAGGAAAAGACAGGCAAGCCGGTGCTGGGGGTGATTCCTCACATTGAGCAGATGGGAATTGATGACGAGGATTCCGTGTCCCTGCAGGAAAAGATGACCGCGCCGCAGGATGGCGATGTGAAAATTGCCGTCATTCAGACACCGAAAATTTCCAATTTTACGGATTTTGATGCGCTGGCCGGAGAAAGGGATGTGGCGCTTTATTACGTGCAGGACAGGGAAGGGCTGGGACAGCCTGACCTGATTATACTGCCGGGCAGCAAGAATACTACGGAGGATATGCTGTATCTGGAAAAATCAGGACTGGCTACCGCGATTAAGGCCCATGCGGCTGCCGGAAAGCCGGTGGTTGGCATCTGCGGGGGCTATCAGATGCTGGGAGAGCGCATCTGCGACCCGGAGCATACGGAGTCTGAAAATGATGAGGTTGCAGGTCTTGGCCTGCTGGGCATGAAGACGGTTTTCGCCTGCGAGAAGCTGACCAGCCAGGTAAAGGCTGTCTGCCGGGGGCTTAATTTTATGGGACAGACTGTTTCGGCGGAGGCTTTGAGAGGCTATGAGATTCACATGGGGCATACGGAGTTTACAAGGGACTCCGACCAGCACCCGTTTGTGGTTACGGAGCGTCGCAATGAAAGCTGTGCCGGCAGGGAGGGAACCTCCAACGGAAGCAATGTGTTTGGCACCTATATTCACGGGGTGTTTGACAATGACGGCTTCCGCCGCAGTGTGCTGAATGCCGTCCGCCTGTTCAAAGGATTGGAACCTCTTGCCGCCGCCAGAAATATAGCGGCGGAAAAGCAGCAGGCCTACGAGCATCTGGCTGATGTGGTGGAGCAGGCGCTGGACATGGAGAAGCTCTACAGGATTATGGATGGGGCGGCAGGCGAGGGCACTGCCTGCCATGCGGGAGAGATGGTATGATAACGGCTGTTTTGGCTTTTTTGGCAGATACCCTGATAGGCGACCCCAGGTCGAAGCTCCATCCGGTAGTGCTGATAGGCGGCCTGATTGCCAGCCTTGAGCGCAGCCTGTACCATGAAGGTGATTCTGACAGCAGGAAGCTGTGGGCAGGCGGCCTGCTGGCAGTGACGGTGCTGTTTCTGGTGTACAATCTGGCGGCCTGCCTTGTAAATCTGGCAGGCCTTTTCGGCAATGAGTATTTTACCATGCTGGTAGAGGCTGTCCTGCTGAGCTTTACGATTTCCCCCAGAAGCCTTGCCGCCGCCGGCAGGGAAATCTACGGCTATCTGGAAAAGGGGGATTTGGAAAAAGCCCGGTACAAGGTGGGCTGGATTGTGGGGCGCGATACGGACAGGCTGTCCGGCGGCGAGGTTGCCAGGGCTACGGTGGAAACCGTGGCCGAAAACACGGTGGACGGCGTTATTGCGCCACTGTTCTTCTTTATGCTGGGCGGCGTGCCGCTGGCCTTTATGTACAGGGCGGCTAATACGCTGGACTCCATGGTTGGCTATAAAAACGACAAATACCTGTATTTTGGCCGCGTTTCCGCCAGAATTGACGATGTGCTGAACTACATTCCGGCCAGAATTACCGGCCTGCTGTTTGTGCTGTCGTCGGCCATCCTGCGTCTGGACTGGCGCAACAGCTGGAAAATGCTCCTGCGTGACGCGGGCAGGCATCCCAGCCCCAATGGCGGCTGGGCAGAGGCCTCGGCCGCAGGTGCGCTGGACATCCGCCTGGGCGGCTACAATTCATATTTTGGCAGGGAGAGCTTTCGCGCCTATATGGGGGAGCCCATTGAGGAACTGGCGCCGAAGCATATTCTTGGCTGTACGCGGCTGATGTATACGGCCACGATTTTATTTTTGCTTATTATGCATATTATACAGCAGATATACATGCTGCAGTGATGTCCGCTGTGGCCGGCAATCTGCTTTCGGGTGAATGAAAATGGATTCTTTTTTTATAGGGCTGCAGTTTTTGACGCGTATCCATGTGGTGAAGCAGACCGTGTGGACGGAAGAGGCCTTTGGCAAAAGCGTCAGGTATTTTCCTCTGGTGGGGCTGACGCTGGGGCTGGTGTATGCGGCCGCAGCGTGGTGTCTGACGGCGGCTCCGGCCTTTTTGGGCTGGGAGCCTCCTGTGCACGTCAGGGCGGCCGTGCTGGCCGTGTTACCATTTCTGCTGACGGGAGGCATTCACTGTGACGGCTTTATGGACACGGTGGATGGCGTTTTTTCCGGCCGTGAAAGGGAGCGCATGCTGGAAATCATGAAGGACAGCTGTACCGGCTCCTTTGCCGTGGTGTCCTTCGGCATCCTGCTGCTCCTGCAGTACGCCGTGCTGCTGGATATGCCTGCCGGGGTGGTGCCGACAGCCATGCTGGTGATGCCGGTGGTGGGACGCCTGATGATGGTGGTAGGCATTTCCCTGTTTCCCTATGCCCGTCCGGAGGGAATGGGCAAGGCTTTTGGCAGATATGCCGATAGGAAGAGCTGCCTCTGGGTGACGGCGTATACGCTGGCGATTCTGGCTGTGGCCGGCTGGCAGGCACTGCTGTCAGCCGGGGCCGCGGCGATTTTTTCCTGCTGGTGCGGCAGATATGTTACAGGCCTGCTGGGGGGGCTGACAGGGGATGTGTACGGGACGCTGTGCACGGTAAGCGAGCTGATTGTATTGATGGTATATTTATTCACTTATTCTGCATTTTTTTAGGGTGTCATAAGAGTTTTTTTGCATATTTTATAAATCCGGCAGGATTTTTTTTATGAATGGCGAAATATATATACAGATAAATCTATCACAAACTATCGTGGATTTAGAATATATTCCGAAGGTATTTTCCGGTAAAGAGAGGGATTGGTATGATTATAAAAGTTTTGGTTCCTGGCTCCTGTGGCGAGCTGGCGCAGGGGTGGAAGGACGGACAGCCGTTTATGATAACATGTCCGATAGGCCTGTATTCGAGGGCGCTGGTTACGGACAGAACCTCGGCAAAGACAGGCCTGGGGAAAAAGGCGGAGCTGGCTCTCAAGACCACTGTCAGCTATATGGGCTTTGACGATTTTCCGCTGGGACTGGCGCTGGAATCCCAGCTGCCTACCGGCAAGGGAATGGCGGCCAGCACAGCTGATATAGTGGCGGTGATACAGGCGGTGTCGGCGGCTATTGATGAAGAGCTGGAGCCGGAGGAAATAGCGGAGATTGCGGCAGGAATCGAGCCGACAGACGGGATTTTTTATCCCGGCATAGTCAGGATGAATTACATGACGGGAGAGCTTTTGCAGAGCTATGGCAATGCGCCTAAGATGATTATTGCCATGTTTGATACCGGCGGCATCATCAACACAGTGGAGTTTCACTCGGAGTATCACGGCCATGAGGACAGCCCGCAGGAACTGCTGGATGCCATTGACAAGCTGGATACGGATTTTTCAGATCGGCAGATTGCAAAGGTGGCAACGCTGAGTGCGCTGGCCAATCAGCGTCTGGTGCGGAAGCCTCAGCTGGAGGAGATTATTGAGTATGCAAAGTCCCTGGGGGCCCTGGGTGTGAATGTTGCCCACAGCGGCACCATGATGGGAGTGCTTTTCGCGGCAGATGAGTCCATGAAGAAGGTGCTGGAGGCCGCGAAGCTGATTGGGGAGAAATTCCCGCATCTGGAATACTTTGAGACGGAGCGTTTAATTTCTGGTGGCTATGACATTGAACAGCGGTAAGCTGGGGAGCTTCGTGCATGGCGGCGATGTGTATTCAGCCGGAAGCCCTCTGGGGCACTGGCTGGATTTCAGCGCCAATATCAACCCGCTGGGGTTGTCGGAGCGCGTAAAGCAAGCGATTACGGATAACATAGAAGGCCTGGTTCATTATCCTGACCCCATGGGCAGGGCATTGAAGCAGGCTGTTTCTGCATCGTATAATCTGCCGGAGAAGTCTGTTGTTCTGGGAAATGGAGCGGCAGAGCTTTTTTATGTGTATTTTCATGCCATGCGGCCGGAACGGGTGCTTCTGCCTGTGCCTTCTTTCAGCGAGTATGAAAAGGCGGCGCGCAGTGCAGATGCAGAAATCAAGTATTTTTATCTGCAGGAGCAGGATGATTTTCGGCTGGATTTTGCCGGGCTGCAGGAGGCCATGGATGATTGTCAGGCCGTGGTTCTGGGCAATCCCAACAATCCTACGGGGGAGCTTTTGGGGCGGGAGGCCGTCGAGGCTTTTGTCAGGGCCGCAGGAAAGAATGGCACAGATGTCATGGTTGATGAATCTTTTTTGGATTTTCGTCCGGACAGGCAGCTCTATTCAGTGGCGGACCTGGCGGCGAAGTATGATAATCTGCTGGTGGTCAGCTCGCTGACGAAAGCGTTTGCCATACCGGGATTGCGTCTGGGCTATGGAACAGCCGCGGAAGGACTGGTGAAAAAGCTGGATTTCAGCAAGGATACGTGGAATGTCAATTCACTGGCCCAGGCCGCAGGCGTGGCTGCCCTGGCTGATATTGGATACAAAAACAGGACTTTGGATTTTATCAATGAAAATGTGCCCGCCATGTACAGGGCGTTGCAGGGCATCAAAGGGTTGAAGGTTTACAAGCCGTCGGTGAATTTTGTACTGCTGAACCTGTCAGGCTGTGGCATGACCAGCTGGCAGCTGGCAGAAAAGATGAAACGGCATGGTGTGCTCATTCGTGACTGCAGCAATTATCCCGGACTGGACGGCCGTTTTGTCAGGCTGGCGGTGCGTGGCAGGGATGATAATGAATTGATGCTGAATGTACTGCGGGAATGTTTAGGAGATGAGAAGCATGGATAAGGTGACAAGGCTGATTCTGGTGCGTCATGGACAGACGGTGTGGAACAAGCTGGGGAAGTATCAGGGACAGGCTGATATAGAGCTGTCGGAAGCGGGGCTGGAGCAGGCTGAAAAGCTGGGAGCGGCTTTTCCTTTTGATGATGTCAGGGCTGTTTATGCCAGTCCGCTCAAGAGGGCAGCGGCAACGGGCAGGGCGATTGCCTCACATCTGGGGCTGACGGTTGAAACCTGCGATGAGCTGAAGGAGATTTCCTTTGGCGATTGGGAGGGGCTGACCTATGAAGAGATTAATGCCATCTGGCCGTCTGTTCATGATGGGCTGTTTTATCGGCCGGATATTACGGACTGCCCTAATGGCGAGGGATTTGCCGCCGTTCAGAAACGGGCTGTGGCAAAGCTGAAGGAGCTGGTGGCGCGTCATGCGGGAGAAACTTTTGTGATTGCCGCTCACGGCGGCGTGAATCGCACTTTGCTCTGTTATGCCCTGGGACTTCCTTTGCGGTATATGTGGAATATACGCCAGGACAACACGGCGATAAATGTAATCAGCTTTTATGCTGATGGAAGGATTACTGTGGATTTGATGAATGACACTCATCACCTGCAAGAAAAAATATAAAAAAAGTCGCAAAAGGTGTTGACAGTGCTTCATAATTCGTGTAATATATACATCGTTGTCGCTGAGTTGCATCAGATGCCTGAAAATATGCTGATTGTCGGGAAGCGGCAGCGATGAAAAATATTTCAAAAAGTTCTTGACAAGTTGAACGGTTTGAGATATTATATAAAAGCTGACCCGCACGGAGGCCTTACAGAGAGCTTACAAAGCCCTGACGGTTTCCTTACAGACGGGAAGGCAGTGTTCCTTGAAAACTAAACAATGCAATTAAGAAATCATGCACACAT
>NZ_JBJDWZ010000007.1:0-5148 GCF_051866355.1 Anaerovibrio sp.
ATAGAAACCGCTCAGAAGCGCATTGACAGGCAAAAAGAAAAGAGCAGGGAAAGCGAGCAGCTGAAGGAGGCGTTTCGCCAGAAGCAGGATGTGCTGCATCAGGGCGTGGCAGGGGAAACTGCCAGCATGAAAATGCCAATCTATCATGTAGGCAGGGCTGCCCTGTCGATGATGCAAAACAATACGGATGAGATGTCCCTGCGCAAAATGATTATCAGCAACGTGGATGCGCCGGAAGACCAGATGGAGGCAATTACAAACGATATCATAAAGAAAAACCGAGATGTGATGCAGAGAATGAAGGTTGTGAAGGAGTATATTCCTTCCGAGCAGGATGAAAGAAGTTCGGCCAGGATTTTTTATCTTAACCGCCTGTCACTGCAGCATCAGCTCCGTAAGTCCATTAACGCCAGCATGGATCCGGAAATCGTCAAGGATATGCTGGCCGCAAAGGTATATAAGAAAACGGAAATAAAGGATGTCGTGCAGGAGTTTTCGCCGATTGCTGCACAGCCGGGCCGGGGGCGTGACTATTATCTTGATTATGTCTTTCCTACAGCTGTCAGCCTTCTCCGGACGGAAAAGGAAAAGCTTAAAACATATCATCCTAATCCAAGACAGCAGAAAGAGGATGATGCTGGCAAGGAGTATGAGTACCACAAAAAACAGCTCCTTGAAGCTATAGCACTGCCTTTTGAGGTGGCGATGGATGTGCTGATAGCGGAAACAATGATTTTGCAGGGCTATCCTGAGTATGAGATTGCCAGGGCGTTGGATGAGTGTTCACCGTGCCGGGAAAATCAGGAAAACTATGGCCTGTCGATTACGAAAAATGCGGCCAGCAAAACCATTGTGGAAGAACGGGAAACTGTTATCGAAACGACCACGGAGAATACCTATGAGGATAACAGCCTGGTGAACAGCCGCGTTCTCAGCAGAAATGTGACAGAAAATATAAGAAACACAGTTGTAGAAGGAGGCAGTTAATCTTCAATGAATGGGCTTCAGAAAATTAAGCAATCAATATATGAAACGGTGTCGGCAATTATTTTCTGGACCGTATTAATTCTTTCCGTTGCTTTTGGCATTGCTATGCAGGATGCTGAAGCAGCGGCGATACCGGAGGTGATTGCCGGTGATGTAGGCTGCTACAACAGCAATAGCACCCAGACTTACTGGATAACGGATGCGATTTGCTATGCCTCATCCCTTTATCAGGTAGATCCACTGCTGGTGACAGCTGTGATGGAAACAGAAAGTCATTTTTCTTTCAATACTTTCTATGTACCTTCATCTGCCGGAGCCATCGGACTGATGCAGCTCATGCCGGGAACGGCTTCTGCAGTGGGGGTAGATCCATACGATCCGTTAGGAAATATCGTTGGTGGCACGGCGTATCTCAGGAATATGCTGGACAATTTTGCTGGTTATGGTGAATATGCCGTAACCAATGCAGTAGCGGCTTACAATGCGGGACCGGCTGCGGTGACTACTTATGGCGGATGTCCGCCATATAATGAAACCCAAAACTATGTTATCAGGGTCTCAGATGCTTATAACAGACTTTTGACCGCGTATTACAGTCAATAAAATACAAGGAGGCGTTTATCCATGCTGCATAGCATATCAAGGAACAAGAAAAAAGCAATAATCCTGGGGGTATTTCTTGGAGCTACGTCTTTTATAGGTGGTTCGCTGCTTGTAACTAGAAATACCAATGCAGCTGTATTGGTGCATGACAATGAAAATATTGCCCAGGCAATAGAAACTGTTGCCAACACCTATAACATACTGACAAATCTCCAAAAGCAGCTTCTGATAGACATACTGAACAACAAAAAGCTGGATACAGGCAAGTGGCTTGCAATATTGAAAGGCCAGGCGGAAGCTGAAGCGCAGAACAATAATGGAAATTTCTGCAAAACTCCTATTGAGCTGTCCAAATCCGGGGAGCTGCCGGGAGTACTGAATCGTCATTCCACTCCGACAGCGGTCATGGCATCGACAATAGGCAGGGTGCAGGACGTTATCAATGGCAATAATGCGGAGTTCTGGAAAAATACTGATGACAGGGCATTTACCAGGGCTGCTGCAGTTGAATCAAGCATCAAAGATACTGCCCAGACTGCAAGCAATGTGCAGTATTCTGATGCGGAGCTGGCAAAGAGCATAGATGATGCCCTGGAGGCTGCAAATAATGCCGAGGGACTTATGCAAGTGGAGCAGGCAAATGCAGTAATAGCTGCAGCCCAGGTGCGCAGCATCCAGAATGGCAATTTGATATTGGCGCAGATGGCAGCCTCAACTGCCCAGGTTCAGGCAGCGGATAATATGGAAAAAACCATGATTCGCAAGGCGGAAAAGGTAGCGCGTGACGAGCTGGGAGAATGGATACGTAGTTTTTAGGATGCTACGTTCTGTCCAAATTGAACCAAACATAAAATAAAATCATACATTCTGTCCAATTTGGACAGAACGTATAGTTGGAAGGAGCGGGAGTTATGGCAATGGAGCTTTCCGTAGAACTGGGTCTGGAAGATAGCTTAAAGGATTGTTACCAGGATGGATTGTTATATGAAATGGCCGACGATCCCATGGAGGCAATTCAAAAGGCAGATGCAGTGGAAGATGTTTTGATGAATATTGCCTCAACGGATGAGGATATATATTACGCGTTTTTAAAAGAAGCCTTAAAAGGAGAGAATTATTTCAATAAGACAGAGCAAGAGGAAAATATCCTGAATTTTGGCATAGCCGGAAAAATGCTTCATGCTAATATGGATTATCAAAGCATTATCCGTTGTATGTCATATTCCCCCATGTTTGCAGGGCCAGGTAAGAGAGATTTCAAGAAAAGATGGGATAGGGCAGTTTCCTTCACCTGCCTGGCCGTAAATCCTGTTTTATCTTTTACTGATACAGTGCAGGCAAAGCCGCTTGCCCTGCTAAATATCTATGCTGATGAACCGGGAGAGATATATAGCAGCTGCCTGAAGACTATACTATATAAAATGCCCAATCTCACTATCCAGTCAGCAGATGAGGAAATTGTCAGGCTGCTTTTGAATGCAGGCTGCAAGGAGGATGACAGGCTTTTACGCCAGGTCATGTTCAATTCCCTGAATTTCAATTTCAGCAATTCAGATAATCTTGTTGCGCGGCATGAACACAACAAAAATGTCTATGAAAAGCTGGATAAATTTTTGGCAGATGCAATAAGAAAGACTAAGGAAGCTCCTGGGCCGTTTAAGGTAAAGAAGCTGTCCGATCAGGAAATCTATGATGATATGCAGCAGAAGATTCGTGCCATGAAGGAACTGCATGAAAAAGGTGATGGGTTCCAATATTGGACGACAGCTATCAACATCATCAGCGATACTATGGCCCGGCTGCAGCATCTGCAAAATATGGGAAAGACACTGAATATATGGGCTGTTGGGCTTGAAAGAGCTTCAATGGAGCTTGGACTGAATGCCAGCCCTGATAAGGAGCTGCAGGCAAATATCAAAGAATTGCTGCAATCTATCAAGGATGTGCAGGAGGAAAGAAAGCAATGGAATGCTTTTTGGCCCTTATATGCCAAGATAGATGTATGTTCAAAGGAACTTATAAAGAAAATGGCTGAGGTGCAGCAGCAAAATCCCCTGATGAAGCTGCCGGAGGTGCAGCACGCGGAATCACTGGCGGAGGTCGTTCACCGGGAAAGTATACCTGCGAATGTCTTGTATTTTGCTGCCTTAAAGGATGTGGTAATAAAAAATCCTGGTGTAACCCAGGATGAAGCTGATAATTTGGTTATTGAAAAGTTGCTGACGGCAAGGCGGAGCGAAGATGATGTGATGCTGGCGGTCAGTCACTCACCCTGCTTTAGAAATCTGAATCGCACTCAGGCAATGGGAGCATCCCAAACAATGGTGGATGCGGTTGCAGGCAAAAGGGAGCCAGGGAGCAGAACAGAGGAGATGATGTGTAGATGAGTAAGATAAGAACAGGTTTTATGTTGCTGGGGATGGCAGCCATAGCTATATGGTACATGCTGGACTGTGGTACGGCACTGGCAGCCAGTGATGATTCCATGCGCCTTATAGAGCAGGGCACTGGCATGGATACGGCATTTGACAATACCTTTAAGGATTTAGCCAAGGGCTTTGTTCTTTTGTCCAGGATTATAGGTGTCTGCATGACAGGTGCTGGTCTTTTGATGTATTTTATCGGGCTGGAGCAGTTTCCCAAGATGGCTTTCAATTGGATTTTAGGCATTGGTATGGCGATGAATTTCGGTTCAGTGCTTATGGCTATGGGGGTAGACCAGATGATTGCTGCATCCGGCGGAGGGGCACATACCGTGCCGCCTTTGCAGGTGGATTTAAAGCAGGGCGCAGATGGGCCTACGGATATATTGTCTCAAACATTCAATTACATCAAAGAGCAGGTGGTCTTACCCGGCTCCAGGGCAGTTCTGCCTATTGCCCTAAAGCTTTTGGCAATCCTAACCATTATTCAGGCTTCTTACGATGTTGCCTTTAAACTGATTTCTGGTGACAAAATAAAATATCTGACATCTGTAGTTGTTAAATTCTGTATCATTGTGTTTATTGAACAGAACTGGCTGGATGGCATGAATTTGATGGGGGCATTGTCCCACGGTTTTGAGGCATTGGGATATGCCATGTCCAATGCGGGCGTGGATTTAAATGCTGATAGTATAGTAGGCAATGCAATAACAATATTCTATCTGTTTTGGCCGACAATGGGGGATTCCATAGGAATTGCAATAGCAAAGACGATCATTACATGCCTAACAGTTGGTTTGCTTTTAGTAACAGCAGTAGAGATGTTCATGGCGCGGATGGAGTTTTATTTGATGTCAATGATGGTAATGCCGTTATTGCCGTTCATGATTACCAGCAAGTTCAGTTTTCTTTCGGACAAGGCTATAGGCTTGATGCTTAACCTTGCAATCAAGGTATGTACCATAGCCTGCATGACAGGGATTATGGTACCATTCTTCAGTGCTTATATAAAAGATTTACAGCAGGCAGAAGGTGTTGCTGATTCTTTAGTGATAATGCTGCAGGTGCTTTTGGCAGCATTGCTGATGTATTTGCTGACAAAGAATATTTCCAACATAGTATCCGGCCTGCTCAG
>NZ_JBJDWZ010000008.1:0-5147 GCF_051866355.1 Anaerovibrio sp.
TTGCTATGTGCATATTTTCTTACTTATCCACATAGCAGTGTGTATAACCTGTTAATATGTGGATAAGCCTGTGGATAACTCTGCTTAGTGGTGGAAAAGTCTGATGTGGGTAAAGGCCATGGCAATGTTGTACTTGTCGGCAGTTTCAATAACATTGTCGTCACGGATGGAACCGCCGGACTGGGCGATGAAGGACACGCCGCTCTTTTTGGCACGCTCAACATTGTCGCCAAACGGGAAGAAAGCGTCAGAGCCGAGAGCTACGCCGGTAATGGTCTTCAGATATTCCTTCTTTTCCTCACGGGAAAGAGGCTCAGGCTTCTCGGTAAATACGCGCTTCCAGTCATCGGTTTCCAGCAGGTCCTCCCATTCCTCGGAGATATATACGTCAATGGCATTGTCCCTGTCCGGGCGGCGCACATCGTCCTTGAATGGCAGGGCCAGTACCTTCGGATGCTGGCGAAGATGCCATACATCAGCCTTGTTGCCGGCCAGGCGGGTGCAGTGTACGCGGGACTGCTGTCCGGCGCCGATGCCGATGGCCTGTCCGTCCTTGGCGTAGCATACGGAGTTGGACTGGGTGTATTTCAGGGTGATGAGGGCAATCAGCAGGTCGCGCTTTGCTTCCTCGGTAAAGGTCTTGTTGACGGTAGGAATGTCGGTGAGGCAGTCCTCATTGATTTCCACGGTATTGCGCTTCTGTTCAAAGGTAATGCCGAATACCTCCTTCTGCTCCAGCTCGGCAGGCTGGAAGTCAGCGTCCATCTGGAGAACCAGATAGGTGCCCTTGCGCTTGGTCTTGAGAATTTCCAGGGCCTCGGCGGAGTAGGAAGGGGCAATAATACCGTCAGATACCTCCCGGGCCAGGAAGGAAGCGGTCTGGGCGTCGCACTCGTCAGACAGTGCCACAAAATCGCCATAGGAGGACATGCGGTCAGCACCGCGGGCGCGGATATAGGCAGTAGCAATAGGGGAAAGCTCAATGCCCTCCACGAAGTATACCTTCTGCAAAATCTCAGGCAACGGAGCGGCCACGGCAGCTCCGGCAGGGCTTACATGCTTGAAGGAAGCGGCGGCAGGCAGGCCAGTGGCCTTTTTCAGCTCCTGCACCAGCTGCCAGCTGTTCATGGCATCTAACAGATTGATGTAGCCAGGCTTGCCGTTCAGAACGGTGAAAGGAATGTCACCCTCCTTGACAAAAACGCGGGCAGGCTTCTGATTTGGGTTGCAGCCATACTTTAATTCTAATTCTTTCATGTATATCTCCTTTGTCCAGAAAAATTGTGATACATAACATTACTATATATAATTCTACCTGTCATAACTCCATTTGTAAATATCAGCGGCAAAAGAATTATTGCCGGAAAATATGGAAAAAGTGTTGAGTTTCTCGCAAAATGTATTAAAATTAGTATAGGTGACAGAGTTATCTATGAAGATTTGTCAGTAGTTTGTTTCATATATATAAATATGCTTTATAAGACTTTATTTTATTGCTAAAATGATTTATAATGCTATAGGAGCAGAAATGATATTGAAATAGAATACCTTCTATTGACAAAACTTCAATTTATCATTTAGCCATTATTTTGCAAACCCACAGGGAGGGTATAATATGATCAAGAATATCGGTGTATTAACAAGTGGCGGCGACAGCCCGGGCATGAATGCGGCTGCTCGTGCGGTAGTGCGTACCGTCCTGTACGAGGGCGGCAAGGTCTGGGGTATCTACGACGGATACCGCGGGCTTTTGGACGAGAAGATGGAGGAACTGAACTCCCGCAGTGTAGCAGATATCCTGCAGCGCGGCGGTACTTTCCTCGGCACGGCACGCTGTAAGCGTTTCATGACGCCGGAAGGCCGTATGGAAGCCTATGAGAACATGAAGAAGCGCGGCATTGAAGGACTGGTTGTCATCGGCGGCGACGGCAGCCTGCGCGGTGCCAGCAAGCTCAGCGCAGAAACCGGCGTGCCAATCGTCGGCCTGCCAGGCACTATTGACAATGATGTGTGGGGTACTGACTACACCATCGGCTGTGATACTGCGGCAAACACCATTATCGATGCCATCAACAAGCTCCGTGATACTGCTTCTGCTCACAGCCGTATCGCCGTGGTAGAGGTTATGGGACGCCGTTGCGGCTGGCTGGCTACTCTGGCAGGCATTGCAGGCGGTGCAGAGGTTGTGCTGATTCCTGAGCGTGAGTTCAATCTGGATGATGTTTGCGCTAATCTGGTGAAGTCCTATGAGAACGGCCGTCGTTATTCTCTGGTTGTTGTAGCAGAGGGCGTTGGCAGCGGCATCGACATCGGCAAGTACATTGAGGAGAAGACCCAGATGGATGTGCGCGTGTCCGTGCTTGGCCACATCCAGCGCGGCGGTTCCCCGACTGTGCAGGACCGCGTAAAGGCAAGCCAGCTGGGTGAGAAGGCTGCCCTGGCCCTGATGGCCGGTCAGACCGATGTGGTATTCGGCTTTAACAAGGGCAAGGTCGTAGCTATCAATCTCCATGATGCTATCACCAACAAGAAGCCGTTGGACCCTGAGTACATTGAGCTGGCAGATATGCTGGTTTAATGCCCGATGTCCGCGTTATGCGGTGCAGGTCTAAGCGGATTGATTTTTATGTTTCACGTGCAACACTGGTTGTCAGGTTGGCAGGTTGCCACCTGTTACGGCGTTTGTCTGCCGTGAAGCAGTGATTTATGGATTTTAATATGGGAAATGAATTGTCGTGCAGGCGGAAATGATGGGAGCAGATTTGTTTTTATCTTTCTTTGCACGGCAATTTTTTTGCCATTCATCATTTTGTGCAGTACAGGGGAAATGTGATGGTTACATTTTCAGTGATTAATAGCTGCTGGCACAGTATCCGCCTGTCAGCACCATATTGATAAGGATGAGGCATGGTAAATATCGCGTCACCATAAAGCGGGGGAATGTGCATGGAAATACGCGTACTGAAATATTTTTTGTCTGTTGCCAGAAATGAGAATATCAGCAAGGCTGCCGAGGAACTGCATCTTACCCAGCCTACGCTGTCGCGCCAGCTCAGCGAGCTGGAGGAGGAGCTGGGCACACGGCTTTTTGTGCGGGGAAAAAGGCGCACCACCCTGACCGAGGATGGCATTTTTCTCAAGGAAAGGGCAAAGGAAATCGTGGCACTGTCCGACAAGACAGTGGCGCAGTTCCAGCAGGCAGAGGAAAACATAGCCGGAGATATTTATATTGGTTGCGGTGAAACTATGGCAATGCAGGAGATTGTCAAGCTATTGGCGCCCATCAGCCAGTCTTATCCCCATATATTTGTGCATCTTGTCAGCGGCAATGAGGAAAGGATTGCGGACATGCTGCAGAAGGGGCTGGCGGATTTCGGCGTGGTCTGCCGCGGCCATGCACCTGTGGAGTATGTTTACCGCGAACTGCCTCACAGGGACAGGTGGGGGATTTTGCTGAACCGCCGTCATCCCCTGGCTGACAGGAAGGCCATCAGCAGGGAGGATTTGCTGCAGGAGCCATTGGTGGTTTCACGGCAGAATACGTCAGGCAGTCAGCTGGAGCATTGGCTGAAGAAGCCGCTGGGGGATTTGAATATTGTCGCGACATATAACCTCCTGCACAATGCAGCTTTTTTTGCCCAGGAAAACATGGCGTGCGTGCTGTGCTTTGAGGATATAGTGGAGGCCGGCGGCAGGCATTTTCCTGATGTGGTTTTCCGTCCCCTTAGCCCGCAGGTGCTTTCCGGCAATTACCTTATCTGGCGGAAAAATCAGGTTTTTTCCCGGGCCGCCAGGGTGGCGCTGGCATGTTTTGAAACGGCCTTCGGAGAGGAAAGCAACGACGATTCATAATGCTTATAGGGCATAATAATACATTTAAACTAAGTATTGGAAATAATAAGCTCCTCATCATATAATAGCCTCATCAGATGAAATCCATGAGGCTGTGATATGAAAGGAGCATTTTGTTATGAGAAATATCAGGAAAAGAAAGTCTATGCTGTTGGCTGTTTCTATGCTGGCCGGTACTATGCTGTTTGGCAGTGCAGGCAGCAGCTATGCGGCAACATCGGTCGGGGCACTGGCGGAGGCTTCCCAGATGAAGAACGCATCCATAGCCAATCTTGACAATGATACCCGTACTTTCAAGGTTGACAAGGACATTGAGGCAAAAAATGTCCGCTTCCAGAACCGCTATGGTTTTGAAGTGGCAGGCCACATGTATCTGCCAAAGGGCTTTGACAAAAATAAAAAATACAAGGCCGTGGTGATTACGGGGCCTTTTGGTGCTGTCAAGGAGCAGGCTTCCGGCCTGTATGCACAGGAAATGGCAAAAAATGGCTATGTGGCAGTTGCCTTTGACCAGTCCATGACGGGCGAGAGCAGTGGTGAACGCCGCAATATGGCGTCCCCGGATATTTTTACGGAGGATTACAGTGCGGCGGTGGATTTTGTCAGCAACCTGAAATTTGTTGATGCCGACAGGATTGGCGCGGTGGGAATTTGCGGCTTGTCAGGTATGGCGCTGACGGCCGCTTCCAATGATACCCGCATCAAGGCGGTGGCCACCTCTGCCATGTATGATATGTCCGAGAGCATCAGCGACCATTACAAGGGGGATTATTATACGCCGGAACAGCGTGAAGCGGTCAAGAAGCATCTGGCAAAAATGCGTGATATTGAGGCAAAGGAAGGAAGATTTATTGCCGGTGCCCACGAGATGGCAGTAGATGCCGAGGGCAGTGTGCAGACCTATTCCACCATGTTCCCGGACAAGCTGCCGGAGGGCGTATCGCCTGTTATCCAGCAGTTCTATGATTATTATGTAGGCAGGGCATATCATCCCCGCGCTATCAATTCCAATACCCTGGCATGGGATGCCACTGCGGCCTATGGCTTCTTCAACTTTTCGCTGATGGAAAACATCAAAGAAATCAGTCCGCGGCCTGTGCTTTTTATTACTGGTGAAAACGCCCACTCCAAATATTTTGCTGATGCCGCCTATGAGAAGGCCAACAGTCCGAAGGAAGAAATTGTGGTGCCCGGCGCCAACCATTGTGATTTGTATGACCAGATGGATAAAATTCCTTTTGACAGGCTGGTAAAGTTTTTTGATGATAATATGAAATAAATTTCAGTTTTTCGTA
>NZ_JBJDWZ010000009.1:0-5144 GCF_051866355.1 Anaerovibrio sp.
ATCATGGTGCTGTCCAGCATCAGCGAGGGACAGCCGCTGGCGGTGCTGGAGGGTCAGGCGGCGCGGCGGCCTTTTGTGACCACCAATGTGGGCTGCTGCCGTGAGCTGATTTATGGCTCAGAAGGCGACGGGCTGGGAACGGCGGGGGCCGTGACGGCGCCTATGGATTATCGGCAGATGGCGCGGGAGATTATCCGTCTGGCGAAGGATTTTGAACTGCGTCAGAAAATGGGCAATATCGGGTATCAGCGGGTCAGGAATGGCTATACCTATGAGAATTTTATCAATTCCTATCGCAATATTTACAGTGAACTGGGGGAAAACAGATTATGGCAGGAATCGGATTTGAGCTGAAAAAGCTCTTTGACCGCCGTACCCTGACGGGGCAGGCGATGGCATACGGCTATTCTGCCGTGATTACGGCCGGACCTTTTGCCCTGCTGACATCCATGGTGCTTCTGATACAGCTGCTGTTTGCCAGATATGATGCGGCGGGGGAGGCGTCACAGCTTTATACGGCTTCCGTGATTTATCCCTTTGTTTTTTCGCAGCTCCTTACCTGCGGCTTTGCCATGGTTGTCACCAGATACCTGGCGGATTCCCTTTATCGCGGCGAGTACGAAAATATAGCCGCCTCTTGCTACGGTGTTATCTTCATGGCACAGCTTCTGGGCATGGTGGTGGCCCTGCTCTTTTTCTGGGACAAGCCCCTGCCTGTGGTATTGAAGCTGTTTACCTACGTGTTTTTTATGGAAATGACGGCCATATGGCTGCAGGGGGTATACCTGACGGCCTTGAAGGATTATAAATCAATATTTTTCAGCTATGCAGGCGGCGCCTGTGTCAGCGTCCTTCTGGCGTGGGGCAATTTTCATACCGGCCTTCTGGAGCCGGTGACAGGTGCCATGCTGTCCATGTGTATCGGCACGGGGCTGATTGTGTGCTGCTTTATGGTGCAGATTGTCAGGTACTTTGACTGTCCGGCCTTCAGCATGAATTTTGAGTTCCTGCCTTATTTTGAAGAGCATTACAGGCTGTTCGGGGTGGCGTTTTTCTATACGCTGTCCATATACGTTGCCAATTTTATCGTCTGGAGCAGTGACTGGGGCGTTGTGGTGGCAGGGACATATCTGTATTCGCCCCGTTATGATGTGGTGACTTTTTACGCCTTTTTGTCCATCCTGCCCACCATGATTATGTTTGTGGTTTCCATGGAGCTGAAATTTTATGAGCAGTATGCGATTTATTTTACGTATATTACCCAGAAGGGGAGCTTTCAGGATATAGATGATGCCAGAAAGGATTTGCTGTACACCCTTTGGACGGAATTCAAGAACATCATGGAGTTTCAGCTGGTGTTCAGCCTGGTGTTCCTGGCGGCGGGGAGCTATCTGATGTCGATTGGGGGCGTGTATTATCAGGATGTGGGCATCTACAGGCTTCTGGTATTGGGTGCGTTCTTTACCGCCGTTCTGCAGGTGATATACACGCTGCTTCTGTATCTGGAGGATCAGCAGGGGGCGCTCCTGATTGCCGGTGTTTTTCTGGGCTCCAACGTGCTGCTGGGCATCATAGGCCAGTGGCTGGGCGAAAACAGCTACGGCTTTACCTTCTTCCTGTCGGCCGTGCTGTCTGCCGGTGTGGCTGTGGGAAGGCTGCAGCATTTCTGCCAGCGGATAAACTATTATATCTTTTGCGGCAGGCCGGTGTTTCTGGAAGCACCCCACGGAGTTTTTTCCAGGCTGGCGGCTTTTTTGTACAGGGACAGGAATTTTTAGCGGGAAAGGAGGCGGTATGAATGAGGATGTCACGTGTCAAGGGGCGGCGGCTGAGGCTGCAGCAGCAGCGTGAGCGGATGCACTGTAAAAAAAAGGCGGTTGCCCTGGTCATGACAGGCCTGGCTGCCAGCGTGCCGCTCAGGGGCGATGCGGCGACCCTTACGGTTCTGCAGGATATTAACGGCGATTTTGATTACATGGAAAATAACCTTGAGCGCATCAGGGCTCTTGATATGGCCAAGCTGTACATGGGCGAGGCCGTGCAGAATATGTCACTGGCCGGGCATTATCTGGAGGAAGCGGAGGGAATCTGCCGTGATGCGGCAGAAAATCTGCGCATGGCCGAGGAAAATCAGCTGCAGGCGGAGGAACAGGTCAGGCTTGTTGAAGCGGAGCTGAAAGCCGCCAGGGAAAACAGGCAGCAGCTGACCAGCAGGGCGCTTGCCAGCCAGCAGGCGGTGGCGGATTATCTGCCGGTGTGGTATGAGGCACAGGCGGAGCTGCAGCAAAGGCTGGATGTGCGTCAGGCGGCCATGGTGGCAAGGCCGGCAGGCGCAGCCGGTTCGGAGAGCTCCTATCAGGACAGGCAGAGGGCCGAGTGGATTGAAGCGGCATGGGAGGAAGCAGGCTTTGAGAACAACCGCCTGCCGGAGCTGGAGCTGAGGTTTGCCGGTGCCGGTGAAGGCGTCACTGCCGCTGCGGATGAGGAGGCACAGGCTCTGGAGGCTTACTGGGAGCGCATGGCGGAGCTGGATGCCGAAGCGGATGCGGCGCAGGAGTATTTTGATGACGTAAGCAGCCATCTGGATGAGCTGAAAGAGCTTTGCCGTGATGCAGAGGAAGAGGAAGCGGAAGCCAGCAGGGAGATTGT
This sequence comes from Anaerovibrio sp., assembly GCF_051866355.1. GTDB lineage: Bacteria > Bacillota > Negativicutes > Selenomonadales > Selenomonadaceae > Anaerovibrio. The sequence continues at coordinate 2,650 of NZ_JBJDWZ010000009.1, forward strand.
CGAGCTGGAAATGGAGCTGTCCAGAAGCCGTCAGGATGTGCTGGACTGCCGTCAGGATGTGGAAATCTGCCGCAGTGAGCAGACCGAGGCCATCACTGCCTGCTTTCAGGCCCTGATGGAGCGCAACGACAGCTTTGAGGAGGCGGTGGAGGCCGAAGCCGCCCTGAAACATTTTGGCGAGGGCTCCGGTGCACAGAGCACGCTGGAGTATTATAGCTGGCACGGGGCAACAGGAGGCCATCAGCTCTACAATGCCAATTCCTGGTACTGGAACGGCTGTCAGAGGGAGCTTTCCATCAGCAACGCCTATGTGTATTCGGATACGGGCCTGCCCGGCGGCAGTATGAGCGGCATCACGGATACGACCGTCAGTGCTATGCATGTCGGCAGGCATCAGGTATACGATGTAAGCTATGGGATGGAGATAAACCTGCCTACCGGTGAAAGCCGCGTACATAGCAATGCCGTGGTGCCTGATGATCTTGCCCGCGTGTCGAGGCTGGGCGAGGGGTGGAATTTCACCCCCCGGCTGGAGGTTGCAGGCCATATCGACAAATATACGGACTGGCGGTGGCGCAGTGCCTATTCCTTCAGGGGCGGCTATAATGATTCCATGGAGGATATGAGCTCGGTGATGCATCCGGGGAATTTCTGGTCAAATGAGCTGGAATATCTCCACACTGATGACAAGCAGCAGTATATGCTGAAGCTGCAGTATACGCGCAATGAGGAATCCTCCCTGACCAGTGCTGCCGACAGCTACAGATTCCGGGACGGAAACGGCCTTGTCGGACGAGGGTATTACCGGAGCTGGTTCACGCCGCGGGATTCCTGGGGCGCCTATCTGATATGGTCCTTTGACGGGGCGACGGCCTACGATACAGCCGGTATGGGCGGTACGGGATTGCACCGTCTGTATGGTGGTGCGGGCTGGTTCCATCGCTTTGATGCCCGGCGGCAGATGCGGCTGTTTGCCAACTGGCTGAGGACGGAAGGCGATATGTATGAGCCACTGACCAGGCAGAGCTATAGTGCCGGGCGGCGGTTTTCCGTTTCCCTGGGCTATGACTGGCGCATGGATGAGAGGAACAGCATGTCACTGGCGCTGGAAAGGGCGGTACTGCATCAGCAGGGCGGCTCCGGGTATCACAGCTGGGGCGTGATGATGAGCTACAACAGGAGTTTCTGATGAGGAAAAGGATAAATCTGGTATTATTGTGTGCCTGCCTGGGCATTTTTGCGGCCGGCCTTTATGGGTATCACAACGTGGTGCGCGCCCAAAATGAGGAGCGGGAGCATGTGGCCTATCGTCAGGAAATGGCGAAGCTGATAGGCAGTATCAAGGATTACGGCAGCAGGGCGCGGAGCGGGAATTTTTTTGTGATTGCCAATGGCGGCGCAGGGCTTTTGGAGGCCTGCGAGTTTTTGCCGGAGAAGGATTACAGACAGCTTTTGGAGCATCTTGATGGCGTGATGGCCGAGTCGGTGAACTACGGCTGGGATATGGAAATGGACAATCCCATGCCGGAAGATGAGCAGGAAAATTTTCACCGGCTGCTGCACAACGGATTGGCGGCAGGCGTTGTGCCTATGGTGCTGGACTATTGCCGGGAGCCTGCGCATGTGCAGACGGCGTACAGGGAGGACAGGTATAATGGCTATCTGGGCTGGGTATCTGCCAGGCGTGAGCTGGACAGGCTGCCACGGGAACTGCCGGAAAATGATAATGATTTCTCCTGCCGCAGTCTGCAGGAGGCACGGAATTATCTGGTGCTGCTGAACCCGGAGAATTTTTCCTCCCGTGAGGCCTATCTGCAAAGGCTGGCAGCCAGCAATTACGATTTGCTGATTATCGATGCCTACTATGGCGATGAGCCACTGACGAGGCAGGAGGTTGCCCGCCTGCAGGAAAAGCCTATGGGCGGACGGCGCCTGGTGGCGGCGTACATGAGCGTGGGGGAGGCCGAGGACTATCGCCCTTACTGGCAGGCGGCCTGGAAGGATAAGCCGCCTGGCTGGCTGTGGGAAAAAAATGATGACTGGGAGGGCAATTTCCGCGTCCGCTACTGGCAGAAGGAGTGGCAGGATATGCTGATGGGCAGTCCGGACAGCTACCTTGATATGATCCTGTCTGCCGGCTTTGATGGCGCCTTTCTGGATGTTGTCGACGTCTTTTATGAATTTGAGCATCTTGCCAAATAGGGGAAAAATTGTTAGAATGTTAAGCAGAATAATGATTTGATTTTCGTGGGAAGGGGTATTCCTTCCGACTGTGGGGGTGTTTTTATGTCGGCGCTGACGGACAGGCTTGTCGCTTACGGCTGCAATATAGATGAAGCCATGGGCAGGTTTTTAAATAATGAGGCTTTTTATGCCAAATGCTATGGCAAATTTATTGGGGACAAGAGCTTTGACCGGCTGGGGGAAACCCTGAGGGCGGGCGATGTGAGGGCCTCCTTTGAGGCTGCCCATGATTTGAAGGGCATCAGTGCCAA
>NZ_JBJDWZ010000010.1:0-5113 GCF_051866355.1 Anaerovibrio sp.
GGCGAAGGCAAACCAGCCTGTCCTTTGCTACAAGTATGCAGAGGCAGTGCAGGCCCTTGGCTATTCTGACAATTGGCAGGACTATACATTGTGCGAGTTTATGTACAGCCAGTTTTCTTTGTTCAATATGGCTCCTGTGGTTTTTGTCAATGTGTTAGATGTAGATGTACACAAGGAGGCAGTAAAAAACCAGCTTTATGAACTGTCGGATGAAAAAATTCTGAATCTCCCGGCCAGTGAAGCTGTTTTGCTGGAAACCCTCAAAATCTCCACAACCGGAGAAGGCGGGGATATTCTGGCGGAAAACGTTGACTACACTGCCGCATATAATAGTGACGGGGAGCTGATTGTAACTGTCCTGAAGCAGGAAATCAGTGCCGGCGCCAGTATCTTTCTGAGCTATGACAAGCTCACCCCTGCCGCTGTCGACTATGCAGATATTATCGGTGGTGTGGATGTTTCTACCGGTGCATATACAGGCATGGAGGTTATTGCACAGGTGTATCCTAAGTTTGGCCTCATTCCAGGGCAGATTTTGGCACCTGGCTGGTCGCACCATCCAGCTGTAGCCGCTGTTATGGTAGCCAAGAGTACAGGCATCAACGCACGCTTCAAAGCTGTTGCTATCGCTGACATCAGCACAGCGGAGGTAAAGAAATATACGGATGTTGTCGCATGGAAAAAGCAGAATAACTATGTTGATCCGCATCTGATCGCGTGCTGGCCGAAGATTTCCCTGGGCGGCAGGCAGTTCCACTTTTCTACTCAGATGGCTGGCGTTCTTTGCGCTACTGATGCGGCCAATAACGACATTCCGTACAAATCTCCATCCAATGAAAGCATCAAGGGCGATTCCACTGTTATTGATGATGGTTCGGAGGTTATTCTTGACGTGGAAACTGGTGGCTACCTCAACAGCCAGGGCATTGTAACGGCCATCAATGAAAATGGCTGGGTGTCCTGGGGCAACCGCACGACGGATTATCCGGGCAACACTGACATCAAGGATGCATTCATAAGCATTCGCCGCATGTTCTGCTGGCTGAATAATACGCTCATCACGACCTTCTGGAGCAGGATTGATGACCCGACGAATAAGCGGCTGATTTCCACCATTGTGGATAGTGCCAACATCTGGCTGAACGGCCTTACAGCCAAGCAGTACATTCTGGGCGGCCGTGTAGAGTTCCGTGAGGATGAAAACACCATTACGGAGCTCATGGACGGCATTATCAATTTCCACGTGTATTACGCACCGCCGCCTCCTGCCCGCGATATTGAGTTTGTGCAGGAATATGACACGAACTATTTCAAGAACCTGTTTGAGTAAGGGAGGTGAAAAGGTATGTATAATGCAGTTCGCGATAAGCTTACGGATTTCGCTGTCTTCAAAGATGGCCAGCAGAAGCTGGGCACAGCAGACATCACTTTGCCTAGCGTTGAATACCTTGCGGAAACCCTTAAAGGGCCTGGTATTGGCGGTGAGGTATCCATGCCAACTATGGGCCAGACTTCCAGCATGGAACTGACTATAAATTGGCGCACGCTCAATGCTGATGTAACTGACCTTCATGCACCAAAAGCGCATGATTTGGAATTCAGAGGGGCTATTGCCCACTATGATAGCTCCACAGGCATCATCCGGCAGGTGCCGCTGGTAGTCAAAATACGCGGCATCCCAAAGAAACTTGAGCTTGGCAAGCTGGAAACGTCCGCTACGATGGATTCCAGCAATACGCTGGAGCTGGTATATCTCAAGCAGACCTATGATGGTGTCACGAAGATTGAGATTGATAAGTTCGCCCGCATCTTCAACATCAATGGTACTGATTATCTGGCAGAGGTCAGGGCGGCTCTTGGGCTGTCCTGATGATTAGCAGGGCTGCCTCCGGGCGGCCCTTATGTTTTAGGAGGATATATGGCAGCAGATGATTATCATGTAATTGTCTATGAAATATTGGCCTATCTGTATGCCTGCTTAAAGAAAGGCGTTGAGCCAGAAGTAGAGGCTGTGGACGGGTATAGAAAATTACACAAAATAAATATGCGTTACTGGTCCTATATTCTTGTACATCTGCAAACGGATGGATATGTGGAAGGAATTGCCATAACGCCTGTCATGAATGTGAATTGGAAGACTGCACATTTTACGGATGGCACAGCCATCACACCAAAAGGAATAAGTTATCTGGCCGAAAATTCCATGATGGAAAAGGTTAAGAAATTTGGTGTGGACGGATTTAAAGGCGTTGCCTCCAGCATTGCAACACAGTTTTTAGGAGGAATTTAGATGAAGTTAGAGTTGAAGAAGCCTATCAAGTATAACGATGTTGAGTATTATGAGCTGGATTTTGATTTTGAGGGCCTTACCGGCATGCAGGTGCTAAAGGCCAGGGAAGGGATGACTTCCGGCCTTTCATCGTATGTTGAAGGCCTGGTGCCGCAGCTTTCCATGGAGTTCCAGGCACGTCTTGCGGCAGAGGCTGCAAAAGTGCCTTATGAAGTGATAGTTATGCTGCCGGCAGCGGATTTCATACAGGTAACAACGAATGCCAGACGTTTTTTAGGGGTAACGGACTGATAGAGGATGGCAAGCCTATACAGGCCGACATCTACATCAGGCAGACTGTTTTGGGCATGAGCAAGATAACATACACATCAGTAGGTTACTGGCTGAACATGCCGATTACGGAGCTGATACATTGGGTGGAAGCACTGACGGAATTAGAAAAAGCAGCCTCAAATTGAAGCTGCTTTTTTGCTGGTTATTTAGTTATTAAATTCTTCCTTCCACCAAAACGGTTTCGGCAGTTCCGGGTGTTTTCGGTAATACCATTTGCCGATTTTGCGCTGGAGCCTGACAGCCCCATATCCAAGAAGGCATCCGGGAGCAACACAGAAAATCAGTCCGAAGACAATAATGCCTGCCAGCCCCAGAGTATCATACATGCTGGTGAAGCCGGGAACGAGAAGCATCAAAAGAAAGACGAATGCGATCAGGAACGTAATCAATTTTGGGTATTTCAGGCAAACAGCAACGGCAATTATTGTATAGATTGCAGTCAACATACAAAATCCCTCCCTTGAGGTTATTCTATCACATTTTACTTATTGCAGGAAGGAGGAATTTACCTTGATGAAAGAACTTTCCATGGCATTTACTATCAAAGGCATACTGGACGCCACATTCAAATCCTCGACCAGTTCTGCTGTAAAGTCTATGGAAAATATAGGATCAGAAACCAAGAAGCTGCAAAAGGCTATGAAGGATGCTGAAAGAGCCCAGAAGCTCCTGGACCAATCCTACAAGGCTGGCGGCATGAGCCTGTCCACATATTTCAACCGGCAGCAGGAACTGAAGAAGGTTATGAAGGAAAATGCCAAGCTGCTGGGAGAAGCTGCCATGAAAACAGGCAAAGGTGGCGGAAAGGTGCCGCAGGATGCATCACCTATGGCGCAGACAGGTATGGTAAACAGCATCATGTCACGTATCCCTACAGGCATGGCGGTTGCAACAGGTATCGCTGGCGGCCTGAAGGAATGCATAAACATGGCTATGAAATTTGAATCAGCTATGGCGGATGTTAAGAAGGTAGTGGACTTTGACACGCCGGAGCAGTTCAAGGAAATGAACAACGACATACTCAACTTAACCAAAACGTTGCCTATGACGGCTGAGGATATAGCCAAGATTGTAGCCTCTGGCGGTCAGGCAGGCATTGCCAAGGGAGATTTGCTCCAGTTTGCCGAGGCGGCCGCCAAAATGGGCGTTGCCTTTGATATTACGGCTGAGCAGGCTGGTGATATGATGGCAAAATGGCGCACGGCTTTCAAGATGAACCAGTCTGATGTAGTATCTCTAGCGGACAAGATAAATTACCTGGGCAACACCACAGCGGCAGCAGCACCTCTCATTTCGGATGTTGTTACCCGCATCGGTCCTCTGGGCGAGGTGGGCGGTGTAGCTTCAGGAGAGATTGCAGCGTTGGGTGCATCCATGGTAGGCACAGGTGTGCAGTCTGATGTGGCTGCAACGGGCATAAAAAACCTTATTCTTGGCATGACAGCCGGCGAAGGTGCGACAAAATCCCAGGCGGCAGCTTTTCAGGCATTGGGGTTCAATGCGGCAGATATGGCAAAGAAAATGCAGACTGATGCCAAAGGAGCAATCCTTGACGTCATGAAGGCACTGAAAGCCCTGCCAAAAGAAAAACAGGCCACTATACTCAGTGACTTATTCGGCAAGGAATCTATCGGTGCTATTTCACCGCTCCTCTCCAATCTGGATGCCCTGCAGGACAACTTTAACAAGGTGGCTGATGCCTCTAAATATGCAGGAAGCATGGAGGCGGAATTTAAAGCACGGAGCGAAACAACGGAAAACTCCCTGCAACTATTGAAAAACGCTGTCAGCAGGACTGCTATAACCCTTGGCAGTGAGTTCCTGCCATATGTCAAGGATTTGGCAATGGCCATGGCAAGTGGTGTCGATGCAATCATCACATTCACTAATGAACATGATACGCTCATGGGCAGCATCAAGACAGCGGCTGTAGTTATAGGCTCAGCAACCCTTGCTTACAAAGGATTCATGATCCTCAATTCAATGGCAGCTTGGCTGAAATCGGCGGCTCTTGCCCAGCAGGCACTTAACCTTGCTATGTCCATGAACCCTATCGGCCTCGTTATAGCTGCTATAGCAGCTGTTATTGCTGTGCTGGTATATCTCTGGAATACCAATGAAGGGTTCAGAAATGCTGTAACTGCCGCCTGGGATGAGATTTGCAATACTGCGGAATGGGCATTTAACAGTGCTAGCGAAGCTATTGCGGCGGCTATGGACTGGATTAGCGAAAAAGTTACCAGCACAGTGGATTGGGTATATCAAAAATGGGAAAGTCTAAAATCACTGCTGTCCAGCCCTATAGACGCAGTTGTCAATATAGCAAAGCACTTCACAGGTGGTGATGGAGGCGGCAATGAAGTGGCCAGCAATGCTGCAGGTGGCATCTATAACAAAGGCGCCTTCCTTACAACATTTGCTGAAGAGAGCCCGGAAGCGGCCATACCGATTGATGGCTCCGCCAGGGCTGAAAACCTGTGGAGGCGGACA
>NZ_JBJDWZ010000011.1:0-5039 GCF_051866355.1 Anaerovibrio sp.
GTAATCTTCTTGCTGGTCAGATCCACCAGCATCAGATGATTGTCAGTCCCGCCGGAAACGATGCGGAAGCCGTCTGCCTGCAAAGTATCAGCCAGCACCTTGGCATTTTTCACTACCTGCTGCGCATACTCCTTGAACTCGGAGGAAAGCGCCTCCTTCAAGGCCACGGCCTTGGCGGCTATTACATGCATCAGCGGGCCGCCCTGAATACCGGGGAAAATCGCCTTGTTGAACTGCCTGCCAAATTCCTCGTCCCGACACAAAATCATGCCGCCGCGAGAGCCGCGCAGGGTCTTGTGGGTAGTGGTCGTAACCACATCGGCATAAGGAATCGGGTTCGGGTGCAGGCCTGCCGCTACCAGTCCGGCGATATGCGCCATATCCACCATGAGATATGCCCCGACGCTATGGGCAATCTTAGCCATGCGCTCAAAATCAATCACGCGGGCGTAGGCAGATGCCCCTGCCACAATCAGCTTTGGTTTGCACTCTTCCGCGATAGCCTGAATCTCATCATAGTCCAGCATTTCCGTTTCCGCACTGACGCCATAAGGCACAATCTTAAAATACTTGCCGGACATGTTCACAGGAGAACCGTGGGTCAGATGGCCGCCATCCGTCAGGTTCATGCCCATGACGGTATCCCCCGGTGTCAGCAGGGCAAAAAATACCGCCATGTTGGCCTGTGCGCCGGAATGAGGCTGTACGTTGGCATACTCCGCCCCGAACAGCATTTTTGCACGGTCAATGGCCAGCTGCTCCACCACATCCACGTATTCACAGCCGCCGTAATAGCGCTTGCCCGGATAGCCCTCGGCATATTTGTTGGTCAGGACACTGCCCTGTGCCTCCATAACAGCCTTGCTGACGATATTTTCAGAAGCAATCAGCTCCAGCTTGCCGCGCTGTCTGCCCAGCTCACTGCCAATAGCCTCAAAAACCTCACTGTCCACGCCTGCCAATGTATTCATCAAACTCATAGCATTTCCTCCACAATATCACAACAAATATCGCAAACCAGCATTGCCAACCGGCAGTATAAGCCAAAAACATCACTGCCCGGCCGCAAAGCCGATATCATCAATCAAAAGCAAAAACCGTCACTGTCCGGCCGCCTGCCCTATCATCTCCACAAAGGTCGGATGAGGATGAATGGTCGCGGCAACATCATCCAGCTTCAGGCCCAGCCTGACAGCCACTGCCAGCTCACCAATCATGTCAGTTGCCCGGTCGCACACCAGCTGCGCTCCCAGCATAGTGCCGTCAGACGCAGCCACCAGCTTCACGAAGCCACTGTCGCCACCGGCAATCAGGCTCTTGCCGTTACTGCCCGTCGGCAGCTTCTTTACCACCACATCAATGCCCTGCTCCTTCGCCTGCTCCTGGCTAAGTCCCACGGAAGCAATCTCAGGATAAGTATATACGCAGCTCGGCACCACGCCCATATCAACGGCGCCCTTGCCACCGCAAATCACATCAATCACGTTCTCACCCTGGGCAGCTGCCACATGGGCCAGCTGAATATTGCCGGCCACGGCGTCACCGATGGCATAGATACCGTCAATGCTGGTACGCCCGTCAGCGTCGGCTACCAGGGCACCGCGGTTCAGCTCCGGCGCCACGCCAGCACCGAACAGGCCCTCAAGGGCCGCCCTGCGCCCTGCCGCCATCAGCACCGCATCAGCACAGGCCGTCTTTTCGTTGCCCTTTTTGTCCAGATAGCTGACAGACATGTTCCCTGCCCCGCCGCTGATGGACTGCACCCGGCAGGAGGCCTCTATCACAGCCCCCATCTTTTTCAGCTTCATGGCCAGCCGCTGGGCAATTTCCTTTTCCATAGGTGGCAGGATATGCTCCGCCATCTCCACTATAGTCACCTTGCAGCCAAGGTTCAGATAAATCGAGGCACACTCCACGCCAATGACGCCGCCTCCGATAATCACCAGCGAAGCAAACTGCTTTCCCTCGCCCTCCAGCAAATCATTGCTGGTATAGACGCCGTCGCTGTCACTGCCTGGAATCGGCGGCATGGCAGGCTGCGAGCCTGCCGCCACGATAATATTCTCCGCTTCATAGGTCTTGCCGTCACAGCTTATTACGCCGGGCGCCGTTATCTGCGCCGTTCCTGCCACAACCTCCACCTTTGCCGCCTTCATCAGCTTGCCGATGGCATCACGCAGGGAGGCCACAATCTCATTTTTGCGCCTGTGCATGGCCTCCTGATCTGCCGCCGCATCACTTACCCTGATGCCGAACTTTTCAGCTTCCTTTATCTCTCCCAGAAGCTCTGCCGAATGGAGCAGTGCCTTGGTAGGGATACAGCCGCGGTTCAGGCAGGTGCCGCCCAGATGGGACTTTTCAAACAGCACCACGCTCTTTCCCAGCCTGCCGGCCTTGGCGGCCGCCGTATAGCCGCCGGGGCCTGCCCCGATTACTGCAATATCATATTTCATACCCATCCAGCCTTTCCTCCATCACATTTACATCTACATTTATATTCACGTTCACATTCGCATTTACATTTACATTCGCGTTTCTATGCACGTTCTCATTTATATTCAGGTGAATGTTCATATTCACATTTTGTCCGCACGTATGCCTGCGGCGCCTATGCAGGCAGCAGCATGGCCGCAATATCATCCGCAATCCGCGGGCTGGCCTCATTGCTCATGGACAGCCTTGCCAGAATGGCATCACGCTTCAGGCAGCAGCCCTGCAAAAGCCCCGGCACCTCCTGCAAAAATTCCGCTTCCAGCCCGTCCGTCCAAAGCTGCATCTCCTGTACCGACTGCTTGTCCTTGCTCAGGCTGTAATCCATCCGCACAGTGCCCCAGCCAAAGCGCATTTCCTTGCTGAAATCCAGCACCTTCGCCTCGCCGTACAGCCACTCAGGCGCGGACATCCTGGCTTCCTCTGACTGCCAGAACGCCATATCCGCCTCCGTCAGCTCCAACTCCCTGACCGGCAGTCCGTACACGGCGCAAAAAGCCTCCCGCAGGCTTTCCTTCATGGCATCCACGGTAATATGAGGATTCAAATCAGCCAGATTGCAGACCCTTGACTGTACCGACTGAACGCCCTTTGCCCTGAGCTTCAGCGGCGAAACGTTCAGGTACTTCGGCAGCTGGCTCATATCCACATTCATCATCAGCGTACCGTGATGGTAGCTTCTGCCATCGTGATGATAATAAGCGTGGCCGGAGAATTTTTTACCCTCAATGGTCAGGTCATTGCGGCCGTTTTTCTCGGCATTCAACCCCTGCAGCTGCACGGCTGTCAGAATCACGCCGGTCTGCCTGTCAGTATCAAAATCCCCGGAATTCATAATCATGGTAAAATTCAGGTTGCCCAGATCATGGTACACGGCACCGCCGCCGGACAGGCGGCGCGCCAGAAAGCCGCCGTCCTGCTCCAGCTGCTGCACATGACACTCGGACAGGGCATTCTGATTGCGCCCGATAACCACGGTGTGCTTATTCTGCCACAGGTACAGGTAGCACTCCCCCGGCTGCAGCCTTTTCAGAAGCACAGCCTCCAACGCCAGATTACGATGGGGATTATTGCTGTCACCCTCAATTATGAATAGCTTATCTATCATCACAAATCAGTCCTTAAAATATATTTTATGCAAAGCTATAGGTCAGCACAGGCTTGCGGGCCGCATTTACCTCATCAGGACGTCCGATATAGCAGTCATGCGGGGCATGATGCAGCTCCTCGCCGCTGGTCCTTGCTTCCTCCAGAATCTTCAAAAACAGCCCTGCGGCCTCGTCAAGTGTTTCCTTGCTTTCCGTCTCCGTCGGCTCAATCATCAGGGCCTCATGGACGATCAGCGGGAAGTACATGGTTGGCGGATGAATGCCAAAATCCAGCAGCCGCTTTGCCACATCCATGGCAGCCACGCCATAGTCATGCTTCAGCTTTTCCAAGGTCATGACAAACTCGTGCATGCAGACCGTATCGTAGGCCATATCATAATGCCCCTTCAACAGGCTCATCATGTAGTTGGCGTTCAGCACCGCATTGGTGGAAGCCTCCGGAATGCCCTCCCTGCCGAGGGTCAGGATATAAGCAAGGGCACGGACCACCACAAGGAAATTGCCGCCAAAGCTGCGCACCTGCCCGATGGAATTGGTCGGGGCATACATAGAGTACACGCCCTCGGACAGCCTTACCTGCGGTGCCGGCAGGAAATCTGCCAGAAACGCCTTGCAGCCTACAGGGCCGCTGCCCGGCCCGCCGCCCCCGTGGGGGGTGGAAAAGGTCTTGTGCAGATTCACATGCACGCAGTCAAAGCCCATATCGCCGGGACGCACCACGCCCATAATGGCGTTCAGGTTGGCGCCGTCATAGTAGCACAGGCCGCCGGCCTCATGGATAATTTTGGTAATCTCCAGTATATTCGGGTCAAAAATACCCACGGTATTCGGATTAGTCAGCATCAGACCGGCAGTATCGTCGCCCACTGCCGCCCTCAGGGCATCCAGATCAACGCCGCCGTCAGCATTGGACGGCACGGACACCACGGAGAAGCCCGCCATAACAGCAGAGGCAGGATTGGTGCCATGAGCGGAGTCAGGCACGATTATCTTCGTCCTGCCCACATCACCGCGGGACAAATGATAGCTCCTGATGAGCAGCAGTCCCGTGTATTCCCCGTGGGCACCGGCCGCCGGCTGCAGGGTAATGGCATCCATGCCGGTAATCTCCCCCAGCAGCTTTTCTGTATCGTACATCACCTGCAGGGCCCCCTGCACCGTATCCTCCGGCTGCAGGGGATGAATTGCCGTAAAGCCCGGCAGGCTGCTCATTTCCTCATTGATGCGGGGATTGTATTTCATGGTGCAGGAGCCCAGCGGATAAAAGCCGTCATTGACGCCGTGGGTTTCCTTGGCCAGCTCCGTATAATGCCGCCCCAAATCTATCTCTGCCAGCTCAGGCAGCTTCGGTGCCGCCTGGCGCAGCAGTCCTTCGGCAAAATCCGCCTCCGGCACATCGCAGTCAGGCAGCAGGTCCATGCCCCTGCCAGCCCTGCTTCT
>NZ_JBJDWZ010000012.1:0-25197 GCF_051866355.1 Anaerovibrio sp.
GAAAATCAATGTTATAAGGACATGAACAACTATGTACGAAACAAAATCTCTGGAAACTTAACAATAATAGGTGATTTTTCCAAAATAAACAATCCACTTTTTAATAATATCATTCGCCCGTGCCTCAATCATACGCATGATGTTCCGCAATGCCTTATCAGTTATACGAGATTTATTGTGACACAAAAGACATTTTCCAGAAGCAGTAATCCATATCTTTGTGGCATTAGAAGCAGGATTTCCTTCTGATACATGCACATGTATTGGCTCTAAAGGTTTGTTCTCATTTGTCCAAAAATAAACCCAATATGGACCAATTTTAAAGACCTGAGGCATTCAAAAAACCACCCTCCTTGGCAAATTCAATTATCAGATGCGCTGTCGACCTAATAATTGACATATATTCCGCCACTTCTTCCTCGGAAAAACCATTAACACTCACAATTTCATAATCCGGCAGATAACATGTCATATCATGAAAACAATCATTTGCATCTGGCTTTTCTATATATACCTTCACTCTATTGTCCGGCAACAATTCAGAATGAACAATTTCTGTATGGTCATCTAAGGTCATAAATGGGTATATCATAACAAATCATTCCTTCCTATAGAGATTTATTAATATAGCTACCATAATAATATTACCACATATCCAAGAATTGAGAAATCCTTTTTATGTTTCACTCCCACTAAAAATTAGAATATCAGACTTGATAAGATTCTTCTGGAAAAATCTACTAAGTAAGTACAATATCAATTCAGTATCCTTCTTAACAAAATGAAAAATTTTTATCTTATTTTGATTATGCGATGTAATATCACACATAAATAGCATTTCTCCTTGTAATGAACAAAAACGGATAATAGCAACCTATCAATAGATACTATTATCCGTTTACACAATGATACTTAAATTATTTTTTTGCCGCCAAGTATAAAGGATTTTATATTTTGACCACTACTATCATAAACCACTTCAAAATTATTTTTAAACTCAACATTAAATGCATTGACAGATTTCACTGATGAACGTACCACAATATTTTCTTCATCCTTATCAATATCCCAAGTCCATGAAAAATCAGCTGACTCCGGTACTGTGAGGACAGATTTGACTAGTTCTTTGGTCTTTATCCTGATTTCAGCTTCCTCTTGATCTGTTAAAACAAAGGTTTCGCGACGCTTTAGGACTTCTCCATTAACCATGAAATCCCTGTTGGCCCATCGCAGCTGGTACACAGAATTATTCGGCGAAAGATATACAATAAAATTGTGGAATGGATACCCTAAGTTTAAACGATATCCTTTTTCTCCTGCACCTGTCATATCATCCAAATCAGGATCTTTCTTTATCTCTACGATATCATTAAAACCACACTTTTTTAAAGCTTCCGCAATCTCTTTTGCCTGCTCGTCAGTTAAATTATCACTAATGCCCGCACTTTTAATTTTTTGCTCCATTGGAGATAAACTAACAGACGACCCACAAGAACTAACAAGAAATAAGAAACCCGCCAATATTACAATTAGCAAAAAACCACAGCCAAGCACAGCCTTGGCTTTAGTATTTATAGCACTATTATTGTCTTCACTATAAGATGGAGCTACCAACACCTTTTCTGGTATATATGTGTCAGGCGATGCCATTACCTTGGATAACTTATCATAAAAATCCTTGGCTATTTTAGCTGGCACTATTCCAAATCTCACCTTGCCATAACTACAATTTAAAATTATATCACCCTTGAACAAACTTTTTTCATAATTAAAACTAACTATGCTAGAACGCAAAATAGTTTCTGTCTTACCTTTTTTTACAAAAACAATTCTTTTGTTTGTAAGAGCTATTATTCCATCACCAAATTTCCCGTTCAATATCCCTTGAGTAACATAACATATTTTTTCATCATCTGATAACATATCGTACAATAAATCAGCGTTTTCTACATTAGCATTAATTAATTTTGTAACACCCAATTGTTTACATTGAGAATAAAACACTTCATATTTCAACCAGACCACCCCATATATCATTGTTAGTCATAAAAGACATAATATATCTTATATATATATACATAATTATTATAAAATTAATTCATCATTTTGTCAAATATATTCACCATTGTTTTCCAACATTATGGTTTACAATATTCCTAGGAGGGCAGTGGGATGAGTTTATTTTCCGAGCTTATAAAAGAGAAGAGATTACACCTAAAGTTAAGTCTGCGAGCTGCAGCAAAAATAATAGGTATAAGCTATACATATCTTGCCATTTTGGAGAAAGGTATAGACAAACGTACAGGCATTATCAACAAACCAACACCTGAAACATTGCAGATGATTGCGTCTGCTTATCACCTTGACTACAATTACCTTCTTAGCCTTTGGGGATATATTGAATCAGTCAAATTAGAGTTACCTGCTCATCTACAAGAATTAATAGAAGAATGCAAACATTTTTCTGAAGATGACGTTAACACACTTATACAGTATGCAAAATTTATCTCGTGGCAACGTAAAAAACAAATCGAATTTAACCAAAAACCCGATTAGTTCTGTAATTCACAGTAACCAATCGGGTTTTCTTTTATGCTTTAACTTAAATTTAACAACGATTTGCGCACTTAAACAAATCGCAATTACTAAGAATATCATCAAGTAAAAAAGAAATCATCATCTTGTTTCAAGCCTCTTATATAGTTCAGCATTTTTTACCATAAATTCCTTTGAAAGCTCTTTTATCCTTTTAGCTAACTCAGGACAATTTTTAGAAGTTATCACATTATTTTGACTTCTTACTTTTTCAATTATACTGGTATTTGAATTTTTTTCTAACATCGTATACTTCCTCCTCTACACATTCTAACAATTCTGTAGCAACTAATAATAGAATATGCACCTAATCCAATATACGTATAGCACTTTTTCACAAAGGAACATATAGATTTCATGAAATTACAAGCTGGCACCGCAACAGGGCGGCATGGCATGTGAGTGGCATTTGCCTGAACATGCACTGCCATGCCGCCCCATATACAACATTTGTACACTTACGATGCAGTAAATATTACTTCATCTTCTCCTTGAGCATATCAGCTGCCGCCAGCAGTCCCACAATCATGGCAGACGGCCTTGGCGGACACCCCGGCACATACACGTCCACCGGCACCACCTTATCGGCGGCACCTACGATGGCATAGGTATCGCCATAGGTCTCACCACCGGCCGCACAGGCACCACATGCCATCACCAGCCGCGGCTCCGGCATAGCCTCATAGCTCATCTTCAAGGCCTGTTCCAGATTGCGCGTCACCACGCCTGTCACCATCAGCATATCTGCGTGGCGTGGCGAAGCCACAAAAGCCACGCCATACCTGTGCAAATCATAATAAGGGTTACCCAAAGCTCCCATCTCAAAATCACAGGCATTGCAGGAACCGGCATCCAGATGGCGCACATGCAGGGAACGCCCCAGCTTTTCCTTCAGCACATCCGCCAGAGCCTCCTGCCCCGCCTCAATGAGATACGGCATGGCATCCTCGTGGGAGTGCTGCAGCATGCCTTCATTCTCCCTGCCTTCTTCCAGAGCGGCCATGGCGCAGGCCTCAACGCATTTGCCGCAGAAAATGCACCGCTTGTAATCAATCCGATACTCACTGCCCTCTGCCTGAAAAGCCCCCACCGGGCATGCCGCCTGACACTTCGGCAAAAGGCTTTCCTCCACATTGCCTGTCAGCTTGCCACGAAAGCGCTGACTGCCGCTGAGGGAAACCGGTTCCGTGGCTACCTTGTCGCGAAAAATTCTTTCCAATACCTTAAACACAGTTCTCCCTCCTTATCGGTCAATGCACGCATAGCAAAGCTCAAAGCTCTTGTTTATCAACGGGAAATCAGGGATAATATCACCCTGCACCGCAATCGTCAGGGCAGGCCAGTTCGGATAGGACGCACTGCGGACAAAGAGCCTGTCAATCCTGCCCTCGCCGTCCAGCGCCACATAATGGAAATTACTGCCCCGCGGCGATTCGCAGATGCCCCAGGCCTCACCGGCACCATAGGCCATATCCGCATAGAGCGGCATGCCGTGGCAGTTCCTCAGCATATCAAGAAGCTTGTCCACCATCTCAAAGGAAGCAGACAGCTCGCCAATGCGCACCAGAAGCCTTGCCGCCACATCACCCATGGTCTTGGTATACGGCTGGAAATCCAGCTCCGGATACACGCCAAAGGCAAAATCACTGCGGCTGTCATGGGCATAGCCGCTGGCCCTTGCCCCTACGCCAACCATTGCCAAATCAACAGCCGTCTGGTTGCGGATAATGCCTGTAGTCTGCACGCGGTTCTGGAAATTCTCCTGCTCCCTGAACATGGTCGCAAGATCCTCCACCCCGTCAGCAACAGCGTCAATCACGCTATGGATTTCCTCAATCAGCTCCGGGGTGATATCCTGACGGACGCCCCCCGGCACAATCACGCCTCTGAGGAAACGGTTGCCGGCCACAGCCTCGCAAAGCCGCATCAGCCTTTCCTTGAGCCTTGCCCCCAGGCTGATAGCAGGATTGAAGCCTACACCGGCCGGCATATTGCCCAAATCACCTACATGATTTACGATGCGCTCCAGCTCCGAAAGCAGGGTGCGGATAATCTCCGCCCTTCTCGACACGCTGATACCGGCCACCTTCTCCACCGCCTGACAAAAGCTCCAGGTATTGGACACACTGCAAGCACCGCAGATGCGCTCCACAATATGCAGTGCTTCCTCCGGTGTCTTTCCCTCCACAGCCTTCTCAATACCGCGATGGGTAAAGAACAGCTTGGCGTCCAGCTGCAGCATGGCCTCACCGGCCTGACTGAAACGAAAATGCCCCGGCTCGATGATACCGGCATGAATAGGCCCTACCGGCACCTCAAAAAGCCCCTGCCCCTTGGCGGTGCGCACCTTGAACTGCCGCTCGCCCCTGACCTTCGCATTGACCTTCACAGACTTTCTCAAAGGATAAAAGCCCTCCGGGAAGCTCTCATGCAGAACCAGCGGCCGCAAATCAGGATGTCCCTCCGGCACCAACCCGAACATATCATGGATTTCCCGCTCATACCAGGCCGCGGCCGGGATAGCATGGGTAATGCTCTGATAGCTCAGAGAGCCATGCGGGTCAAACACCGCCTTTACCACCTGCATGTCCTTCTTCTCAGGAATCTCAAAATAGCAATAAATGGCATAGCCGGTGCCCTGGGCGGTCTCATCCCTGCCAAACATGGCAGACAGAGGATGGCGCCCCCCGTCATAAACCCGCACCGCCGTCTCCAGCAATGCCTCCGGCGCAATCACATGCTCCATCAGTACACACCTCCCAGAACAATCTGTGCCGCATGGGTCAGCAAGTTATTCAGCACAGTAATCTCGCTCAGCCCGGCGCTGGCCACACAGCTGAAAAGCAGCAGCCCTGCCAGCACGGCAGAATCCACAAAGCCGAACAGCTCACCGGCACTCTTTTTTCTCTTGGACTGGCCGCCAAACATGCGCATTACATGGTACAGGATGCCAATCAGCATGCCTGCCAGCAAAAACAGCATCAGGATGCCCAGCCACGGATGCTCGGACTGGAAAAAGCCAAAGATAATATAGAACTTGCTGAAGAACACGCCGATTGGCGGCATGCCAAGAATCCCCACAATACCCAAAAGCCAGAACAGGGCTGTCCGCGGCGTCTGGGTCATCATGCCATGAATACGCATCATGTTCTTGGTGCCAAATTCCTCCATAATAGTACCTGCCGTATAGAACAGGGAATACTTCACCAGCGCATGGTTAAACATGTGCAGAAGCATAGCCTGGGCCGCCACCGGCACAAAAAGCCCCAGACCTGCCACCATCAGGCCGAAATTCTCCATGGAAGAATAGGCCAGCATGCGCTTTACATCCCTCTGCACCAGCACAAAAGGCACCGCCGCGGCCACCGTAAACAGGCCGAAGAACAGGCACAGGCCGCTGATGAAATCCACCCCGATGGATGGCAGCAGGATAATAATATTCCTAATCAGCACATAAATGGCGCAGATACACAGGGAACCGGACAAAAGGCCGCTGGTCAGGGCCGGCGCCTCGGAATGGGCATCCGGCAGCCAGGCGTGCATAGGCGCCAGTCCCACCTTGGTACCATAGCCTACAAAGAGGAAGCAGAAGGCAAATTTTGCCATGGCCGGGTCAATGCTGTCCACATGCTGGGCAAGATAAAGCCAATTCAACGGATTGGCCGGCCCAATGTCGGTCAGCTGGATGTAGTACACGAGAATCGTCCCCAGAAGAGCAAGACAGATGCCCACGGTGCAGACCATGACGTACTTCCAGGTTGCTTCCAGTGAGGTACGGGTAAACTTAAACGCTACCAGCAGGGCGGACACCAGCGTGGTCGCCTCGATGGCAACCCACATCAGGCCCAGATTATTCACCGTCACCACCACAAACATAATCCACACAAACATGTGGGACAGGGCATAAAAACGCCCTTCCAGCCGCCCGAAGCGGCGCAGGTAGCCGTACCGCTTGTTGGTATCGCGGTCAAGGTACGCCTTGCTGGTCCAGGCAAAGGCCAGGTACAGCGTGCCGATAATCAGCAGCATCCAGACGCTGAGGGCATCCAGATACAGGTATTCATCCCCGTAGGGAGTATTCACATCAAAGGACGTCACCAGCAGGAAAAGCGCCGCCGCCACACAGGTGGCAGTCAGGCGGTTCAGCCAGTGCAGCACGTTCCTTGACAGCAGATTTGTTGCCGAAACCAGACTGAAGATTACGGGCAACAAAAGTATGATATAGATAAGGTCACTTATGCTAAAATTCATCTCATTACCCCTTCAGCTTTTTCATTACACTTGTATCAGTAGTCATAAAGGACAGGCGCATTCTGGAGGTCAGGATAACCAGCACCACCACTGCAATCAGCACATCCAGAAAGACACCCAGCTCCACCACCAGCGGCAGGCCCTCCGTCATCAGAAGACCCAGCAGGTAGATGCCGTTCTCCAGCGTAATCAGGCCCACAATCTGGATGATGGCGCGCTTTCTCAGCACCATCAGGGAAAGCCCCGTCATAATCATCAAAATCGAAGCGGCAATAATATCCCGTCCCACTGAGCCGGGCAGCAGCCTCTCCACAATGGCATAGCCCAGCACCAGAAACAGTGCCGCCGCCATGGTGGAGTAATTTACATTGCTCTCGGACAAAATCTCACGCTCATTGGTCAGCTTGCCCACCAGATGCCACACGGCACCCGGAATGAAAATCACCTTTACCGCAAGGGTCAGAAGCCCCGGCATCATGGCATGAAAGCCGCCGCCATGGGACAGGCCCAGCCAGAAGCAGGCGCAGGCAATAATCAAAGACTGGCTGGCAAGACAGATGACAGCCCGCCGCAAATTTGTAATTCTGGTCTGCAAAAATACTACAAGAACCAGGAACACTACTAAATAATCCACTTTCTCCCAGTCCTCCTTACTCTGCAATAATCGCCAAAAGCAGCAGAACTATTGCCGCTCCCAGATAAACACGCACCTTGAAAAGGCGCATCTTGTTGTTGAGGATTTCCACTACGCCTATCAGCACCGCCCCAAACAGGATTTTCACTGCCAGAGGCACGGCCAGCGGCAGGTACAAGGCGCCGAACAAGGTCAGGAACACCATGATTTTCAGCATGCTGCCCAGATGGATAAGGGTCAGCAGGGGGCCGGAATATTCCAGCGTCATGCCCTCATGAATCATGGTAAGCTCCAGATGAGTGTCGGGGTTATCCACCGGCAGGCGGCTGTTCTCCGCCAGAATCACCAAGAAGAACGCCACACAGGCCAATGCCGCCGACACGGTAAAATAGGCTCCGTCGTAGTCAATCACCATGCTGGAAAGGGTGGTCGAATGATACCTCATGCTGTTGATGAGGATAGCCAGCATCACGGCAGGCTCCACCAGCACGGAAATATAAATCTCACGGGAGCCGCCCATGCCGCCAAAGGAGGTGGCCGCGTCCATGGAGGAAAGCGTCATGAAGAACCGCCCCAGGGCAAGGATATAGACAAAGATAAAAGCATCGCTGATGCTCACCTGCCCTGCCAGAAAACCCGGCACCATGGAGGCAGCCAGAAAGCTGGTGACAAAATACGCCACAGGGGCCAGAATGAAGAACACGCTGGTATGAGGCGTCAATATAGTCGGCTTCTTCCACCACTTCCGCAAATCAAAATACTCCTGCAGCACGCTGGCGCCCTGCCGCTTCTGCAGAAAAGCCTTTACCTTGTTGATAATGCCGGCAATCAAAGGCGCGAAAACCAGCAAAAACAGGGCCTGTACTATATTAAGCCCCAGACCTTCCAGAATGTAGCTCATTATAATACCCCCCAGATAAGTACAGCTATCATGGCAATCATCGTGTAGCCGATATAGAGGCTCACGCTGCCCTCCTGAACATGGCGGAAGGCAGAGGATGAGCTTATCATCCATGTCTGCACCGGCTTGTACAATTTCTCAGTAAACAAATCAGGAATTTCCAGACGCACCTTCAGCTTGCGGCCGAAATAATCATGCTCCTTGCGGAGATACTCGGTGTGCCGCTGAGGATTCAGGATGCTGCCAAAGGCACGGCGCAGGGGCTTGCTAAAGCCGGTAGCGCTGTACTGCTGGCGGCTGGTAGGATAAGTGCCGCAGTTCCAGGTCACATCGCGGCGCTCAAACTTCTTGCGGCCCAGAAGTGCCACCGCCACAAAGGCGGACACCAGCACCGTCACAGCCAGAATAATCGCCGGGCTGTAGATGGCATAGCGGCCACTGCCGCCCCAGATAATGCCCAGAGGATTGCCCATAGGCGGCGTCATAGGCCCTGCCACGATGCCCTGCATGATGTTTACCACAGGATCCGGCAACACGCCCACAATCACTACCAAAGCCGCGGCAATGCCCATGCCTGCCAGCATGAAGAACGGCTGCTCATGAGCCTTGTCCACAATCTGGCTTCTCGGACAGCCCAAAAAGGCAGTGCCATAGAGGCGCACAAAGCACCCCAGGGCAGTAGCACCGGTCAGCCCCAGCATAATAAAGGCAAACACCACCAGAAGCCGCAGTTCAGGACTGCCGGCCTGCTGTGCCAGAGTTATGAAGCTCTGCAATACCAGCCACTCACCAATCAGGCCGCTGGTAAAAGGCAGGGAGGAAAGGGCCATCGCACCAATCAGGGTAAAGAACGCCGTGTAAGGCATCTTCTTAATCAGGCCGCCCATCTTCTCAATATTCTTGCTGCCGGTAGCGTGCATCACGGCACCGGCGCTCATGAACATCAGCCCCTTCATCAGGCTGTGGCTGAAAGCATGCACCATAGCGGCAGTAAAGGCCACCACCGCCAAAGGGAAAAGATTCATGGACATCAAAATCATGCCGCAGCCAAACACGGCAAAGATGATGCCCATATTCTCAACGGAGGAATAAGCCAGAATACGCTTCATGTCCACCTCCATGGTGGCATAAAGCACTCCCAGAAAGGCGGAAATCAGGCCGATAACCGTCACCAGAAGGCCGTACCAGAAAACCTCCATGCCGATAAACTGGAAGGCAAAACGCCCGAAGCCATACAGGGCAACCTTCAGCATCACTCCGCTCATGAGGGCTGACACATGGCTCGGCGCCGCCGGATGGGCATTAGGCAACCAGATATGCAGCGGCATCAGGCCGGATTTCAGGGCAAAGCCTGCAAAGGCACATAAAAAAGCGATATGCCGCATAACCCCGTCCAGCTGATTATGCATCATATCAGCAAAAGCAAAGCTGGCAGAATGGCTGCCCAGCAGATAAAAAGCTACAAGGATTGCCGCCGTACCCAGGTGGGTCATTACCATGTACTGATAAGCGGCCGAAACAGTCTCCTTCTTGCCGGCCTCGTGATTTACCAGCAAAAAAGAAACAAGTGCCATAATCTCCCAGGACACAATAAAGGTAAACGCATCCCCGGAAATCAGCACCGCCACAATCGAAAACAGAAACAGGTTCCACATACCTGTGAGAGCCCGGATACGGTTCCCCAGGTATCCCCTGGCATAGTCCAGGGCATAAATGCTAATGAAAAACCCGGCCACGCCGGTGATAACTAAAAACACACTGCTCCAGCCATCAGCAATCAGCGAATAACTGCCCCACTTTGCATCAATCAATAATGCATTATTGGGCATCAGCAGATATCTGATGCCGCTGAAGGCAGTCATGGCGCTGGCGGCAATCGCACAGAGCATGCCCGCGTAGTGCGCCGTCAGCTCCAGCTTCTTAGGCCAGGCAATGGTCAGCGTTCCCAGCAGAAAGACCAGCAGGGAACATAACAATACATCCATTTTTTCAACTCCTACACATATTTATTACCTGCCTCACCCACAGGGCAAGGCAGGCTTATAACAAAAATCATGACTTTCTCGCCAGCAGCTGCTCACGCACATCCTCCGGCACCAGATTGCCGCCGGTAGCCCAGATAATATGGGTGGCATTGGCCATCTTCTTGCCCAGGCGGTTGTCATACTTATACTCGTCCATCACAGCGGAACGCCCCATGCACACAGGGCCGTGAATGGCGGCACAGGCACTAGGCTCAATAAATATGCCCTCGTGCTGCCACAAAAGATGCATATACTCAAAAATCCGCTTGTCCTTGATGGTGAAATCACCGCTGAGGAACGGCAGGATAAACTCGCCCACAAAGCCTGACGAGCGGCTGACAGCCAGCCCATCCGCCTGGGTATTGCCGGAAAGCCCGATATCCTGCACGGAAATATTGTCAAACAGTCCCGTCACCATGCCCAGCAGCATGCACGGAGCCTGGGTCGGCTCTATAAAGAAGCAGTGAACATGCTCACCAAAAAGCTGTTTCAAACCAAAGGTAATACCGCCGGGAGCGCCGCCTACGCCGCAAGGCAGATAAACAAACAACGGATGGTCCTTGTCCACCACAATATGCTCCTTTATCAGCTGGTTCACCAGCATCTTTGCCGCCACCGCATAGCCAAGGAACAGCTCCTGTGAATGTTCATCATCCACAAAATAACTGCTCGCATCCTCGTCGGACTTCGCCCGGCCTTCCTTCACTGCCTCGCTGTAGTTGCCCTCGTACTCAATCACGGTCACGCCCCTGCTGCGAAGCAAATCCTTCTTCCACTGCTTGGCGTCACTGGACATGTGGACGATGGTCTGAAAGCCCAAAGCCGCACCCATGATGCCGATGGACATCCCCAGGTTGCCGGTGGAGCCCACCTGCAGCTTGCGGGTGGCAAAAAACTCCCGCGCTTCCTCATCAGCCAGCTTGCAGTAATCATCCTCAAAGCTCTCCAGAATACCGTTCTCCACCGCCAGAATCTCCGCATGCTTCATCACTTCATAGATGCCGCCCCTGGCCTTGACCGAGCCGGCCACCGCCAGATGGCTGTCCAGCTTCATCATCAGCCGCCCGGCAATATCCGCACCAATCCGCGGCGAATTCAGGGCCTCCTTGAGCTTTGACACCTCCACCAGATCCGAATCAATCAGCCCGTTACGCTCCTCCGTTTCCGGAAACAGCTTTTTCATCAGAGGGGCAAAACGTCGCATGCGGGCATAGGCCGAATCAATATCCGACAAGGTGAGTGATGAGCGCAGAACTGCATCATCATTATTCATCTTCATGGGATTGGCCCATTCCACCTCAATGGCATTCCTTATATCAGTCAGCAAAATTTCCCTGCGTTCCAGGGAAGAAAGGCTATCAATTTCCATATATGAACATTCCTTTCCTGCAGCATATAAAACACCGTTTAATTATACAGACTTTGTGTCCTCAATTCAACTGCGTTTTTGTAAATAATCGATAAAATCGGCTTCCGGCAGGGGTTTGGAATAATAATATCCCTGTACATAGTCACAGCCCAGCCGAATCAGCCTCTGGCGCTGTTCCTCTGTTTCCACGCCCTCGGAGAGAACCGACAGCCCCATATTTTTGCACATATCAATGATATAGCGTATCATTTTGTCGTTCTGCTCATTCTGCTCCTGCCGTATAAAGCTCATGTCCAGCTTTACCACATCTATATCCATGTGGCCGAACATGCTCAGGGAGGAATAGCCCGTGCCAAAATCATCCAGCTCCACCACAAAGCCGTCCCTGTGCATTTCGTTCACCTTCCTGATAACCATGTCAGGATTGTCCATATAGGCGGACTCCGTTACCTCCACATGCAAATCTGACGGCTGGAGGCCGTATTTGTCCAGCAGAGGCTTCAGCATATCCTCATTGTGGAAATACAAGAAATCCTTGCGGGAAATATTGACGGACACCGGCACCGTTTTTATCCCCATGTCCCGCCAGCGGCGGATGGCCGCACAGGCCTCCTCCCACACATAGCGATCCACATGGGCCACAAACCCGTTATCCTCAAATATAGGGATAAAATCCCCCGGTGACATAAAGCCATACCTGGGATGAATCCACCGCACCAGAGCCTCCGCCCCTATCAGCTCACCTGTAAAAATATTGTGCTTCGGCTGATACCAGACCTTGAACTGGCGCTGATTGATGGCTTCCTCCATATTCTCCAGAATGCGCTGTGTTTTCAGGGCATACATGCGTATATTGTCATCGTAGAGGTTTACCAGCTTGTTGTAGGTGTGAATTATCTTCTGCAGGGCCATCATCGCCCTGTCGCACATGACGCTGACCGGCACGCTGTGGTCCACCTGCTCGTATATGCCATATTTCTGCACAAACGGAGGCAGCCCCTCCTTGACCTGCTTGTACTCATGCAGATCATCAGACTGCTGCTTCAAAAGCTTCCGATAGGTGCCGGCAGAATGGGGCAGCAGCTGGACAAAGGTAGCATCGTCCAGACGCCCGTAGACGCTCTTTTCCCACTCGTCCTGCTCGTGGTTCTGCGCCACATACCGCAGAATCGCCTCGCCCTGCTTCGCGCCGTACCGCTCGTTGATATTGGGCAGATTTACCACATGGGTGCAGACCAGGTCAAAATCCTCATCAGGGTACTTTGCCAGCAGCTGCTCGGACAGATGCAGGAAATAATCCCTGGTATAGCAGTTGGTCAGGTTATCCATGCGCAGTACATTCAGCATAACTGTCTTTTCATGCAGGGCAATAGCCCTCTGCAGGCGGCTCAAGAGCACCTCCGGATTAAAAGGCTTGGCCACAAAATCCGTTGCGCCTGCCTTCAGGCAGCCGGCCTCCTCCTCCGGTGTGTTGTCACTGGTCAGCACCAGCACCGGAATCATCCGCATGATTTCATCCTTCTGGAACTCCTGCAAAAACTCGTAGCCGTTCATCACCGGCATGTTTAAGTCCATCAGGATAACGCTGATGTCCGTGCTGTGCGCTTTCAGGTACTCCAGCGCCTCGAAGCCGTTCTCCTTCTCCACGGTCTTGTAATGCTGCTCCAGAAAGTAGCACAGGGTGGTGCGCTGCAGCTCCGAATCATCCACCACCAGCACCGTCTTGTCACCCACCAGCTGCCGTTCCTTCACGGACAGCTTCGCTTCCTTGTCCAGCTCTTTCTGATGTTCCTCATCAATATCACGGGCGCAGAACAATATCACCTGATTGTCCGGCCTGTAATCCCCGGAGGGAATAATCTCTATCATTTCCCATCTGTACCGTCCGCCTTTGGAACGGCGATAGGTAATGCTCAGGTATTCCTTGCCGCTGCTGAGGCTCTGCCGCAGATTTTCCCTGTTCACAAAGTTCGCAAACTCCTGAACATCCTCTGCATAGACCATACCGGCCTCAACGGCCCTGGCGGCCATCTTCTCATAGTCGGCACTATTGGCCATAAGCCTCTGAATATCTGCCTGATTACTCTGAACACAGCGAAAGGAACTATCCGTCAGATTAACGTACACAATTGTATGATAAATATTCTTTACCAAGCGCAGGACATCATCTATATCTTTATTATGAAGCTCTTCAACAGGCATATTATCTCCCTCCTTCTCCATCCTCTATTTTATACTCAATGGACGAATTTCTCAAGTATACATATACAAATACTGCGGCAATATTGTAAAAGCTATCACCATAGTAGTATAATAGGCATGTGAACATAATCGGAGGTGTTGTACATGATTTCCACCAAAGGCCGCTATGCACTGCGGCTCCTGCTGGATTTGGCCAGCCAGAACAGCAATGAATACATCCCTCTGCGCACCATAGCCCAGAGGCAGAATATTTCCGAGAAGTATCTGCAGATTGTCATCAGGGAGCTGGTGCAGGCCAGGCTCATCAAGGGCATCAGCGGCAAAAAGGGCGGCTACCGCCTCACGCGCCGCCCGGAAGAATACACGGTGGGGGAAATACTCTATCTGGAGGAAAACTCCATGGCCCCTGTCAGCTGCCTGCTGCCGGATGCAGAGCCATGCGACCGCAGCAGTACCTGCCCGACGCTTCCCATGTGGGAAAAATACGACAGGCTGACCAAGGACTTCTTTTATGGCCTCACCATACAGGACCTGCTGGAAGGCAGGGTCTAAACAAAATACCTGCCGGCTAAGTATCCTCTACTCAGCCGGCAGGTATTTCTGCTTTTATATGGCGTCTTAAGCTCCGCTCAGCATATATATCCGGTTAATCCACAGGGCGGATGCCGGTCTTGCCGGTAAACTTGTGGTAATTGCCGCCATTGTGGCGGTTGATGAGCTCGGAGAAAATTTCCTCCGGCTTGATGTTGTGATAAGCCAGCAGTACCAGGCAGTGATACCACAAATCCCCCATCTCATAAACAATCTCATCCTTGTTGAGATTCTTGGAGGCTATGACGGTTTCTACCGCCTCTTCCCCCACCTTTTTCAGAATCTTGTCCTGTCCCTTGTCAAAGAGATAATTGGTGTAGGAGCCTTCCTTCGGGTTGAGCTGGCGATCCTTGATAACAGCGTACAGCTCATTCATAATCCCGGCCAAAGCATTCTCATCTGCCGCTGGCTGCTCCACCACGGCCAGCGCCTTGTCATTGGGCAGCAGGCGGCGGCCGCTGAAGCAGGAATAAGTACCTGTATGGCAGGCGCCGGAGCCCTGCTGATGCACGATAACCAGAATTGTATCGCCATCACAGTCATAGTACATATCCTTGACCTCCTGCATATTGCCGGAGGTTGCTCCCTTGTTCCACAGCTCCTGACGGCTGCGGCTCCAGAACCACGTAGTCCTGGTTTCCAGCGTCTTCTGCAGTGACTCCCTGTTCATATAGGCCAGCATCAGCACCTGGCCGTTTTCCTCCTGTACCACAGCCGGCACAAGCCCATTGGCATCAAATTTTATCATCGAAATATCCAGCATCAGAATCTAACCTCCACTCCGCGGGATTTGAGATAATCCTTCACCTGACGCACGGTGTACTGCCCGTAATGGAATACAGAGGCGGCCAGCACCGCATCTGCCTTGCCCTCGGTCAGCACATCATAAAAGTGCTCCATCCTGCCTGCGCCGCCGGAAGCGATAACAGGCACGTCCACAGCCTCGGACACGGCCCTGGTCAGGGGAATATCATAGCCATCCTTCGTCCCATCGGCATCCATGCTGGTCAGCAGAATCTCCCCTGCGCCCAGCTCCGTGGCACGCTTTACCCATTCGATAACGTCAATGCCGGTAGGCGTCCTGCCTCCGTTGACGTAGACCTCCCATTTGTCCTCGCCACAGCGGCGGGCGTCCACGGCCAGCACAATGCACTGGCGGCCGAACTTCTCCGCGCCCTGACGGATAATATCAGGATTTTTGACAGCCGCCGTGTTGACCGAGGTCTTGTCCGCCCCTGCCTTCAGCATCTTCCGCATGTCCTCGGTGGTGCGGATGCCGCCGCCGATAGTGAAAGGAATAAACACCTGCGACGCACAGTCCCTGGCCACCTGCACGATGGTATCACGCTGCTCGTTGGAGGCTGTGATGTCCAGAAAGACCAGCTCATCACACCGCTCCAAATCATAACGATGTGCCAGCTCCACAGGGTCCCCCGCATCACGCAGACCTACAAAATTCGTTCCCTTGACCACCCGGCCTCCCTTGACATCAAGGCAGGGAATAATGCGCTTTGTATACATAACTATGCCTCCCCAGCTTCTGCACCATCAGCAAGAGCAACAGCCTCCTGCAAATCGAGGCTGCCGGTATAGATGGACTTGCCCACGATAACGCCCTCGATGCCATCCTTTTCATAAGGAAGCAGAGCCCTGATATCCTCTATGGACTTTACGCCGCCGGAGGCTACCACCTTGATGCCGCTTTCACGGGCCAGCCTTGCCGTTGCTTCCACATTGACCCCGGCAAGGGTTCCGTCGCGGGAGATATCCGTATAGATAACCGTCCTGACACCGGCCTTGGCCATTTCCTTTGCCAGCGCCGTAACCTCCACATCACCGGATACGCCCCAGCCATCAACAGCCACTATGCCGTCCCTGGCATCAATTCCCACAACAACGCGGTCGCCGTATTTGCGGCAGGCCTCCTTCACCAGCTCAGGATTCCTGACGGCCACCGAGCCGAGAATAACGCGCTGTACGCCCAGAGCCAGCACCTCATCAATATTCTCCATAGTGCGGATGCCGCCGCCCAGCTCCACCGGAATACTTACTGTATCCACGATTTTCCTGACAACATCAAGATTGACCGGCTTTCCGGCGCGGGCACCGTCCAAATCCACCAGATGCAGGAATTTTCCGCCCTGTGCCTCCCATTTGGCCGCCATTTCCTCCGGCTTGTCACTGAACACGGTTTCCTGGGAAAAATCCCCCTTGAAAAGACGGACGCACCTGCCTCCGCGAATATCTATAGCAGGAAAAATTACCATATTTCCTCTCCTATCACATCTCAATAAAATTCTTCAAAACCTGCAGTCCCACATCCCCGGATTTTTCCGGGTGGAACTGGGTGGCCATCACATTATCTTTGGCCACGGCCGCCGTGAGCTGCTCGCCGTATTCCGTAACAGCCGTAATAATGCCGCTATCCTCCGGCACGCAGTGATAGCTGTGCACAAAGTAAAAATACGGATGCTCCCCCAGGTTCCTGAACAGAGGATGCCGCGGCTCCGAAAAATTCACGGAGTTCCAGCCCATGTGCGGAACCTTCAGCCCCGGCGCATTGATGCGGCGCACCATGCCCTTGAAAATCCCCAGACCCTTTGCCCCCGGGGACTCCTCACTGCCCTCGAACAAAATCTGCTCACCGATGCAGATGCCCAAAAGCGGTGTGCCATCTGCAATCTTCTGCCTGATGGCAGGAATCAGCCCCGTAGCCTCCAGATTGCTCATGCACTCGCCAAAATCGCCAACCCCCGGCAGTACCAGCTTGTCTGCCGACAGGATAAGCCCTTCGTCTCCCGTTACCACTACATCATCAGCAAACTGCAAAAGCGCCTTTTCCACGCTGAACAGGTTGCCTACGCCATAATCTATAACTGCAATCATCTATTGCCTGCCTCCTAACGCCTTTCGGCATATATCACAGCATGCCCTTGGTGGACGGAATTTCATCGGAGGTCTCCGGGTTAATCCTGACCGCATCGTGCAGGGCATGTCCCAGTGCCTTGAAAATCGCCTCCACCTTATGATGGGAATTGGTTCCGTACATCACCTTGACATGGAGGGTAATCCCCGCATTAAAGGCAAAGGCCCGCAGAAATTCCTCCGTCAGCTCCGTATCATACTGCCCAATCATCGGCGCCATGGCTCCGCCTGCATCGTACACCAGAAACGGGCGGCCGCTGATATCCAGTGACACCATCACCAGTGTTTCATCCATAGGCAGGAAAAAAGTGCCGTAGCGGGTGATGCCCTTTTTGTCCCCCAGAGCCTTCCGTACTGCCTGCCCCAGCGCAATGCCGATATCCTCCACGGAATGATGTCCGTCCACCTCGATATCACCGTCACAGTTCAGCACCATATCAAAGCGGCCATGCGCCGTAAAAAGGTTCAGCATGTGGTCAAAAAAGCCAATGCCGCTGGCGATATCGCCACGCCCTGTTCCGTCAAGGTCAACAGTCAGGTCAATCCTTGTTTCCTTGGTTTCACGGATAATATTAGCGCTTCTCATGTCAGGCCTCCCTCTCTGCAAAAGCCTTTACTGCCGCAAACACGGCATCATTTTCCTCCCGCGTGCCCATGGAAATGCGCAGGCAGTTTTCCAGCCCTGCCGCACTGCCAAAACAACGCAGGCCGATGCCCTGGGCCGCCAGCGCTTCATTCAGCTCTTCGGCCAGATAATAGCGCACCAGAATGAAATTCGTCTGGGACGGATATACCTGAAAATCAGGCAGTGAAGCATACTGCTCCGACATGCGGTTCCGCTCCGCAATCATCTGCTGGATGCGCGGCACATACTCGTCCCGCATCTGAAAAACGGTATCGGCAGTCACCAAAGTAAGCACGTTCATGTGATAAGGCATATATGTCTTGCTCACCATGCTGATGACAGACGCATCCCCCAGCAGGTAGCCGCAACGGATAGAGGCCAGCCCATAGGCCTTGGAGAAGGTGCGCGCTACCAGAAGCTTAGGGTACTTCTTCAAAAGGCAGGCCGCAGACTGTCCATAGAACTCCACATAGGCCTCATCAATCAGCAGGGCACAGCTGGTATGCTGGGCAATATCCTCAATCTGCTCCACAGTCAGGGCGTTGCCCGTAGGATTATTCGGGTTGCAAACCACGGCCAGCGAGGCCTTGGAATCATTTACCTTCTGAATGAACTGGCGCACATTCAGGCTGTAGTCCTCCTGGTCAAGATCAATCACGACAGTACGCGCCTCTGCGGCCTTGGCATAAATGCGGTACATGGAAAAGGACGGCTGCGGATACGCAATCGTCAGATTCCTGCCGCCAAAGGCAAAAAACAGCTTTTCAATAATCTCGCTGGAACCATTGCCCAGAAGGACATTTTCCTTCTGCAGGCCATAGTTGGCGGCAATAGCCTCCATGAGCTGCTCCAGCTCCTCATTGGGATAGCGGTTAAAGGCCACGCGGCTCAGCCTGCCCATCACCCTGTCCTCCACCATAGGCGGCAGGTTCAGGCCGCACTCATTGGCGTTCACCTTGATTTTCCATTCACGCTCGACAACATCATAGGATGGCATTTCGCCCAGCTTGCTTCTATATCTCAGCTTTTTTATCTTCATACAGTTCTCCCACCCTCATCAAAACATCATCCAATCAATCCAGCTGCCTGCAGCAATCAGCACTGCCCCACAGCCTCCACAGCCCGACAGCACAAGCACTGCCTCACGGCTTTCTCAGCCTTACAGCGTTGGCGTGAGCCTGCAGCCCCTCCGCCTCCGCCAGACGGATAACATCCTCACTGACAGCATCAAGCTGTGCCTGGGTATAGGAAATGATGCTGGTACGCTTCATAAAGGTTTCTACATTCAGCACGGAATAATAACGCGCCGTGCCGCCGGTAGGCAGTACATGGTTCGGCCCTGCAAAATAATCCCCCAGCGGCTCCGGGGAATACGCCCCCAGGAACACCGCACCTGCATGGCGCACATACGGCAGCAGCTGGAATGGCTGCTCCGTCAGGATTTCCATGTGCTCAGGAGCAGATACATTGGCCAGCTCTACAGCCTGCATAATATCCTCGGCAATGATAATCAGTCCGTTCCGGTCAAGGGAAGCACGGGTGATTTCCTCCCGCGGCAGCTCTTTCAGCTGCTTCTCCGCCTCATCTGCCACCTTGCCTGCCAGCTCCGCGCTATCGGTAATCACAATGCTGGACGCCAGCATATCATGCTCCGCCTGGCTGAGCATATCAGCCGCGGTATAGGCAGGGTCGGCCGTCTTATCTGCCACAATCAGAATCTCGCTCGGGCCTGCCAGCATGTCAATATCGCAGTGACCGTACACGGCCTTTTTGGCCAGCGTCACAAAAATATTGCCAGGGCCGGTAATCTTGTCCACCCGCGGAATGGTTTCCGTGCCGAAAGCCATGGCCGCAATCGCCTGGGCGCCGCCAATCTTGAAGATTTTTGACACACCGGCTTCCCTGGCCGCTACCAGCACATAAGGATTGATTTTGCCGTTTTTCGGCGGCACCATCATGATGATTTCCCTGACGCCTGCCACCACGGCCGGCATGGCATTCATGATAACGGAGGAAGGATAAGCCGCCGTACCGCCCGGCACGTAGATTCCCACCCTGTCCAGCGGAATCACGGACTGGCCCAGAATAGAGCCGTGGCCTCTATAGGTCATCCAGGAATTCGGCTTCTGCTCCTGATGATACTGCCGCACGTTCTCTGCCGCTTTCTTCAGGGAGGCCACCACATCGGCATCGGCCTCCCTGTAGGCAGCCTCATACTCGGCCTCCGTTACCAGAAATTCCTCCGGCGTAAACTCCGTCCTGTCAATCAGCTTCGTGTATTTGATAACCGCCGCATCACCATCCCGGCGGACTTCTCCCACAATTCTGTCTACAATCTGGGCGGCCGTCAGATCCTCACCGAACAGCGCCTTGTTTGCTTCGCGAATCCGCGGATTCAGCTCCACCTGATCAAAGGCAGGCTTTTTTAACAGCTCTTCGACGGCACTCAGCCCCATATCCTTTACATTGACGATTCTCATAGCTTTTCCTCCTTCGCCAGCTCCAAAATCTGCTTCAAATCCTCGGTCAGCTGATGAATCCTGTCAAATTTCAGCTTGAAGCTGACACGGTTGCAAATCAGGCGGGCCGTAGCATCCATAATATAGGCAATCTCCTCAAGGTTGTTTTCACGCAGGGTCGTACCTGTCTCCACAATATCCACGATGCTTTCAGACAGTCCCACGATAGGGCCCAGCTCAATGGAGCCGTTCAGTTTGATATACTCCATCTGCATACCCTTGCTGTTGAAGAACTTCTCTGCAATATGCGGAAACTTGGTCGCCACGCGGGTATGGGCATAATCCGTCAGCTTCGGACGCTTATGCTCCTTGTGGACTGCCATCATGAGATGACAGCGGCCAAAGCCCAGATCCAGAAGCTCGTACACATCCATGCCGGATTCAGTCAGCACATCCTTGCCGATAATCCCGATATCCGCCGCGCCATACTCCACATAGGTAGGCACATCAGCAGTCTTGCTGATGATAAACTTAATCTTTTTTTCCTCATTGGTGATAACCAGCTTACGGGACTTCTCACTCAAATCCTCTGCCGTATAGCCCACCTTGGCCAGCAGATCAGCCGACAG
This sequence comes from Anaerovibrio sp., assembly GCF_051866355.1. GTDB lineage: Bacteria > Bacillota > Negativicutes > Selenomonadales > Selenomonadaceae > Anaerovibrio. The sequence goes on from NZ_JBJDWZ010000012.1 coordinate 21,206, forward strand.
GCCAAACAGCTTCCCCTTTGGCAGTGCAATCGTAATATAGTCCATATTGTTAGAAGTCATCAGTACGCCTCCATCAAATCGTCATTTTATTTTCATTCTTTATCTCGCTAAAGTATTAACGTATAACATAATAACACATACCACCTGATTCGTCAACCCAAAACTAAGAGAAACCTTCCCCTGCTTCTCCTGCCCCGGCAATCAGCTCCAGCTTCTGGCTCCGCGTCAGCTTTTTGATGGCACACTCCCTCCGCATGGCCTCGCTCTTTGTGGCAAAGCGCTCATAGTACACCAGCTTCACCGGCAGGCGGCAGCGGGTGCACCTGCTGGCCCTGCCCGCATTGTGCATGGCGAGGCGGTGCACGAGATTTACCGTGTAGCCCGTGTACAATGTACCATCACTGCATTCGAGGATATAAGTATAAGCCCCGGCTTCCTTGCAGGAAACCGGGGCAGTTTTTTTCTCCATTACTCAGCGGCCTTGATGGTAATCTTGTTGATTACCACATCATGAACCGGCCTGTCCTGCATGCCGGTCTTCACGTGACCAATCTCGCGGACAACCTCCATGCCCTTGATAACCTTGCCGAATACGGTGTGACGCCCATCCAGCCAAGGAGTTGCATCAAGGGTGATAAAGAACTGGGAACCGCCGGTATGCGGACGCCCGGTGTTTGCCATGGAGAGGATTCCCTCGCTCTCATGCTTCAGCTCTGACCTGAACTCGTCCTCGATGGTGTAGCCTGGGCCGCCCATGCCGGTGCCGGTCGGATCGCCGCCCTGAATCATGAAGCCGTCAATAACGCGATGGAAGATTACGCCGTCATAGAAGCCTTCCTCTGCCAGCTTGATGAAATTGCCGGTCGTAATCGGCGTCTTGTCCTCAAACAGCTCAATCTCAAACTCACCCATGTTGGTATCAAATACCGCAATACGATTTGCCACTTTATTCTCTCCTTCGTCCTTCTTAAAATCAAAAAATGAACCTGCCGCACAGGCTGTAGTCATAAAGGCCAGCGCCAGCAGCATACACATAACTATCTTTTTCATTTAATAACCACCACTATTTCCATATTGGTATCAATCACGCCGATGCCGCAGGGCAGAACCGCCCTTGCCTGCGCCCAGTCACGCGCCGGATAAGCGCCTGCAACATCTGTCAGGGCACGAATGTCAACAGCCTTACCTGCGCTCGGTCACGAACCGGATGAACTCATGTACCTCCGGCTCGGTTTTCAGCTTGACGGTATAGCACTGGTTGCCCATCTGGGGAACCATCATTTCCGGCATGCGCTCCGCCATGACGATATCCTTGCCGTAGCGCCTGCTGATTTCCTCCGGGGAATGAACATAGCTGAACTGGTCGCGTCTGCCTGCATACACGCAGAAACGGTCATCATTGAGGTCAGGCTGCAAACGGCGGTTGTCAGTAACCATATCCGCCCATATCTGATACACATCCATGCTGTGGGCATAATTCATCATATCAGGGGTATAGCCGCCAGCAGGGCGCATATTCACTTCCAGCCCTACAAAATCACCGGCTTTGCCCAGTCCCGGCTTGTCCTCTTCCAGCTGGAAAAACTCCAGATGCACGAAGCGGCTCCTGACATCAAAGGCCTTGACTGCCGCCCTGCCGGCACTGCGCAATGCCTCCGGCACATCAGCCCTGACAAAATAAGCCAAATCCAGCTTGTCAGTCACTATATTCATGATGGATGGCGGCCATTCCGTGCAGGATTCCATCAAAGGCTCCGACTTGTTGTCAAGAATCGCATCATAGGAGAAAATCTTGCCCTGCACAAATTCCTCCATAACGTAAGGAACCTCCGGATAATTGGCAAAAAACCCCTGCAGCTCATCATCATTTTTCAGCTTGTAGGTATCGTTGGCACCTACGCCCACATCCGGCTTGACCACCACGGGATAGCCAACCTCGGCGATAAACCTGCGGGCCTCCTCGATGCTGGATACATGATGCAGCCGGGCGGACGGGATGCCGGCCTGACGGTAATACTCCTTCATGGCGGACTTTTTCTTGATGCGCCCTATATCGGCATACTGCTCGCCTGTCGTTATGTGGAAATCGGTACGCAGGCGGGCGTCCTGCTCCAGCCAGAACTCATTGTTGGATTCCAGCCAGTCAATCTTGCCGTATTTAAAGGAAAAAAATGCCACAGCCTTGAACACCTGGCTATAATCCTTCATGTCCTGCACGTAGTAATACTCGGTCAGGGAATCCCTGACATTCTCATCCAAGCCGTCGTAAGGGCAGTCACCGACCCCCAGTACATTTACTCCGTTCCGCTTCAGACGATTGGCAAACAGCCAGTACGTCCGCGGAAAGTGCGGAGAAATAAACACAAAATTCATACCTTATTCCCCTTTTCTCTATCTGTCCGCTATCCTGCCCCTCACAAAAGATGCGGCAAAAAATAGCGAATCTGCTTCTTCCACCACGGCCAGTCATGCTCTACGTCATAGCCCCAGAAATCACACCATGCCCCTATGCCCTTGGCATTGAACTGATCCCGGAGAATAGCCGTGGTACGGCGTCCCTCGTCCTCCCACGGACCCTGCCCTACGCAGAAAATCGGCTTTCTCTGGTTGTACAGCTCCACATACCAGTGGTCAGGCGGCAGGTTTTCCATAAAATGCACAGGAGAATTGCGGTAAAGCACCTCATCCATCCAGCCATCAAAGAAATACTTGGCATCATAGGCGCCGGAAAGCGCCAGACAGCCGCCAAACAAATCAGGACGGCGCAGGAACACGATAGCCGCATGGGTAGCTCCCAGGCTGCAGCCGAAGGTAATCGGCTGCTTGCCGCTGTGGTTTCTGGAATAAATGCACGGCAGAACCTCCTCCACAATATAGTGGAAGTATTGCTCCTGACGCCAGGCCCGCCAGCCCTTATCTCCCCAGACATTGGACCAGCTCTCCACATCAACTGTATCAACTACGTACAGCTGAATGGCGCCGCCATCAATATAGTCCGCAATATTGTCCAGAAAGCCGTAGCCCTCGTAATTATAACAATCTCCGTCCTGACACGGAAAAGCCACTATCGGCAGGCCGTCATGCCCATAGACACGGATATTCATATCCCTGTTCAGGTGATGGCTGTAATGGTGAATATGCTCAACGTTCATTCTATCGCCTCTAATCATACATAATAAACAAGGAGCAACCTTCCCTGCACAGCACCGCTGTACAAAGGAATGTCACTCCTTTAAGGATAACAAAACTAATCAGCTATGTCAATTTTTCGGCAGCTCTGCCAGACCATTTTCTGCACAAAGAAAGCCATAATCCAAAAGTGCGGCCGAATCAGAAAAGCGCGTATCCGTGCCGCTGGATTTCAGCACCACGCACAAAATCTCCCGGCCCTTCCGCCTGGCGACAGATACCAGACAGCCGCCTGCGGCAATGGTAAAACCTGTCTTGACGCCGATGCAGCCGGGGTAGCTCTCCAGCAGCTTGTTGGTATTCTCCGCCTCATAGATAGCCCCCGGATTCTGCCAGTCAGGCAGGATAATCCTCTCGCGGGCCACAATGCGTCGGAACAAGGGATTCTGCATGGCATAGGCAGATACCTTCGCTATATCCCTGGCTGTAGAATAATGGTTTTCATCAGGCATGCCATTGCAATTTTCAAAGTGGGTGTTGGTCATGCCCAGCTCCCTCGCTTTTTCATTCATCATGCCCACAAAGGCAGCCTCGCTGCCGCCGATTGCCTCGCCCAGCGCCGTGGCGGCACCATTGTCCGACTCCAGCAGCATCAGCTCAATCATATCAAACTCACGCATGGAGCTCCCGGCCCACAGGCCGGTACATTCCACATCGGCGGCGTAGGGGCTCACCACCACCGTGCTGTTGTTGTCCCCCTTGTCCAGCGCCAGTGCCGCTGTCATCACCTTGGTGGTGCTGGCGGGATACTGCCTTGCGTCAGCGTTCTTCCCGTAGATAATCCCCCCTGTTTCCATATCCAC
>NZ_JBJDWZ010000012.1:25297-28880 GCF_051866355.1 Anaerovibrio sp.
CCCAGAGGAATGAACCTGAATGCATCCACATCCACCAAGCCCTTATCCGTCAGCTTCAGGGATGGAATAACCGGCAAACTGAGGAAGGCCAGCGTCAAAAACGGCGAATAGAACTCCGGTACACCCATCTCACGGGCTCTGGCAATAATCTCAGCCTGCTTGTCAGCTACCACCCTGGCAGGCTCGTTGGTCATCAGTCCTCCCACCGGCAGGGCCAGGGAAGCAGTTATCTCTCCCCCGTCGGCTATGCAGATGCCGCCGCCAATCCGTTGCAGCTCCCTGGCCGCAGCCAGCATGTCCTCGTCGTTGGTACCTATAACGATGAGATTGTGGGAATCATGCGCCACTGTAGAAGCCAGCGCACCGCGCTTCAGGCCGAAGCCCTTCACCAGTCCCAGCCCCACATTTCCCGTGGCATTATGCCGCTCAAATACCGCCAGCTTCAGCACATCATTTTCGATGTCGCTGACTGCACAGCCCTCCACGCGCTTGACAGGAATAATCGCCTTTTTAGTCACAATCTGATAAGGAACCAGGCCGATGACGTGCGCCATTTCCGTTTCAAGTGGCAGCCTCAAATCCTCAAGGCTGATGCTGCCTACATTGACGGTATTTTCCAGCGCCGAAGAATCAATCTCTACGCCGGTCTGCAGGAGCTTTCCCTGCTCATAGGCCAGCCGCCCATCCTTGTACACCTGCTGAGGAACCCACGGATTGGTATTGTCCAGCACCAGCAGATCCGCCTTGTAACCCGGCATTATCGCACCTACATCCTTTAGGTGGTAATGGCGGGCCGTGTTGATGGTCGCCATCTGCAGGGCGTTAGCCACGCTGACCCCTTCGGTGATGGCAGTCCTGACCATATCGTTGATATAGCCGCTCTCCAGAAGCTCTGACGGAATCTTGTCATCGGAACAGAACATAAAATACGGCGCCGTATCAGGGTTGACCGCAGGAAGCAGGGCCTTGAGGTTCTTGGCGGCCGAACCCTCCCGCAGCATGACACCGATGCCCGCCCGCAACCGTTCCAGAGCCTGCTCCTTGGAAATACATTCATGATCGGAGGTAATGCCAGCCGCGGCATAGCCCATAAGCTGGCTGCTGGTCAGGCCGGGAGCATGGCCGTCAATGTGCATGCCGGCACCGGATGCCATACGCAGCTTTTCCATAACCTTCTCGTCCTGCGTCAGAACCCCCGGAGCATTCATCATTTCCGCCAGCCCCAGCACCCTGGGATGCTGCAAGAACGGCTCTAAATCTTCTGCCAGAAGGGATGCCCCCGCGTTCTCAAAGTCCGTGGACGGCACGCAGGATGGCAGCATGACATACACGTTCAGAGGTATGTTTTCCGTCGCATCCAGCATGAACTGAATCCCCTTTGCACCGCAGACATTGGCAATCTCGTGAGGGTCGGTAACTATCGTCGTAACGCCGCAGGGCAGGGCGGCCTTGGCAAACTGACACGGCGTCAGCATGGAGCTTTCGATGTGCACATGGGCATCAATCAGCCCCGGCACAATATACCGTCCCTGCATATCAATCTCCTCAATGCCAAAATAGGAGCCGGTACCGGCAATGTAGCCATCGGCAATAGCTATGTCACAACGGATAAACTCCCCCGTATAAACGTGAAAAACCTCCGCATTTTTCAAAACCAAATCTGCAGGCTCCAGTCCCTGAGCCACTCTTATCAGATGTTTCGCATCCAAAAGATACACCCCGCCTTCCTTTATTTATTCAGCTATCTGCTTATATGCCAATCCTGACATTATCATTTACCTTGTAGGAAGCCCACCATTCACCCTTGCTGTTGAAGCCGCCATTCAGCTCAGGCTCATCATCACCGCCAAAAAGCTCTGCAGGGAACTCGCCCATCTCATACTCGGCAAGCTCATCCTCCGTCAAGGGCAGGCTGGTAATCAGAAAGCTCTCCACATAATAATCAGTCGGCTCCATCTGCAGCATCAGCTTCTGCCTTTCATCGTCGGGATTTCTGTACACATAGTACAGGTTGCCGTCCCGCTTCTCCTTGTCAGCTTTGCCGTAGGTATTTATCAGCTTGGCACGGGTCGCCCCGTAGGTCACGCCGTCCCTGGCCTTGTACTCCTTGTCCTTGCAGACAAACGCCACTATCCTGTCAGTGCGCGGGTCAGTGCACACCTTCAAATCCGCAGAATAGACATAGCACTTCACAGTCTGATCCAGCACCACTATATCCGTATCAAAATCAGGCTCCCCCAGCTTTTCCTGCATCACTGCCGCCGTATCACCCAGCGCCGCTCCCTTGAAGGTAAAATCCACCGGCTGCAGGCTGCCGCTCTTTTTTGCGGCCAGAGCTGCGGAGCAGGCCGCAAGCGTCAGGACAAAGACCAAAAGACATACCGAAAGTTTTTTCATAAGCCACCTCTCCTAATTCATACAATCACCGGAAAATTTTACCAGCAAAACATTAAAAATTTCTGAAAGGCTCCCGCGCCCGCATCAAACCGCAGGCCGCGCACTTATTTCAACAGCTCATTGGCCTTATCCATCACCATGTCAATCCAGCGCTCCTGAAAGCCTGCATCGGCCAGAAGCTCCTGAATGGAGCTGATGCGGCGCTGGCTGACGAACATCCCCACCCGGCTCTTCTCCACGCTTCTCCTGAAATAAAAATCCTGCCCCTGCGTATCATCAGCAGGAAATGCCAGCGTATACTCATGATACTCACCATCCGACATGGATTCCGGCAGGCTCGAGCTGCGTGCCACGTAGGCCTTCCAGGCCGGCGTAGCCCTTTCCAGAAGCTCCTTCAGCTCATAGAGCAGCGGCTGAATGGCATCACGATATTCCTGCAGTGCCTTTTCACAGGCCTCCGTATCGCTCAGCACCATAATCCATATCAGCTCCTGCAGGACCTCCGGATTGGCCAGATCAAACCTGGTCAGCTCCCGTGCCTCACTGATGCCGTCCAGCCAGCGCTGTACAGCATCGGTCATGTACTGCCTTGCCTTGTCCGACACCAGCATATCCTGCAGATAAAGCGCATGGCAGAGATTGTTGATGCGCTGGGGCCACTGGTCAGCCTCCGCCAGCTCCCTGTCCGCGCACTCGGCGCAATACCCCGTCAGATGGTAGGTATAAGGCTTTTCCATCAGCTCATGGTCGGCAGGAAAATCCAGCCCCAGCTCCTCGTAAATCTTTTTCTGCTCAGCGATACGGCTCCTGGAGAAATACAGTATGCCGTCGTTGTCGTTGCGTATCTTCACGCTGAAACTGCGGCCACAGCCGGGACAATGATACTGCTTCTCCGTCATGCGCACCCCTGCATACATGGCGTCATTGGGCTTGTAAAAGCCATAGGTCGCCCCCTCCAGAAATGCGTAATCGTACACCTTCAAAAGATTATCGGTAATTTTTGTAATGCTGTCATTCGCCGCCATTGGCCATCCCCATTTCTATATATTTATTATCTTTATTATATTCTTTTTGCGAACAAAAGGCAAATAAAAATCTCCCTGAGACCTGCTCAGGGAGAATAACACTCTTTGGAGGTGACACCCAGAATCGAACTGGGGAATAGAGGTTTTGCAGACCTCGGCCT
>NZ_JBJDWZ010000013.1:0-28772 GCF_051866355.1 Anaerovibrio sp.
TTTTTGTGTTGTTTTTATTTTTGCATCAGATTTTCGGTATGCCTGCGGCAAAACAAAAGGAGGAGGAATGATATTCCCCCTCCGAATGGATACAGGTCAATGGATATTCAAAATCGAATACCACGCATATAAGAATTAGAGACGGCCATTCTTCTCAAAGAAGTCCAGAGCAACCTGTGGGAACAGGGCATAGGAGAGTACATCCTCCTCCGGAATCTCATCAATCATCTTGGCAATCTGGGTATCACGAACCTGCTCATAGATACCTGCATCTACGCTGGCCAGGTTAGCCTTGATAGGAGCAAGCTTCTTGTCAACCTTCTTGGCAGCCAGTTCCTTGCGGAAGTCAGCCATCTTAGGCTCCTTGGCATCGGCAACAGCGCAGTCGGTAATCATTTCCTCCGGCTTAATCTTCATAGCGGCCAGAACTTCAGGCTTAACAGGCTTCGGGGTCTTGCCGAACTTGCCGCGGGCAAGGTCACGAACCTCGTTAGGAACCATGCTGTAGCGAGGCTGGCCATTAGCCTGCATGATAACGTTCATGGTAGCCATGGTGCCGACAATCTGGGAGGATGGGGTTACCAGAGGAGGGAAGCCCAAATCCTCACGTACGCGAGGCATCTCATCCAGCAGCTCCTGATACTTGTCAGCAGCGCCCATTTCCTTCAGCTGGTTCACCATGTTGGAGAGCATGCCGCCAGGAATCTGGAAGTCCAGAACTTTCGGGTTTACATCGAAGTAGCCAGGCAGGTTGAACTCCTTCATGATGTCCTTCTTAACCTGCAGGAAGTGCTTGGCAATAGGGTCCATAGCCTGACGGTCCAGACCGGTATCGCGAGGCATGCCTTCCAGGGTAGCAACGATGGTCTCGGTACATGGCTGGGAGGTATCGTTTGCCAATGGGGACAGTGCGCAGTCGATGATGTCTACACCGGCCTCAATAGCCTTCAGATAGGTCATGGAGCCGAAGCCGGAGGTGTAGTGGGTATGCAGCTCAATCGGCAGGCCAACCTGCTCCTTCAGCTTCTTTACCAGATCCTCAGCCACATAAGGCTTCAGCAGGCCGGACATATCCTTGATGCAGATGGAATGAACGCCCATTTCCTTCAGCTTGATAGCCAGGTCAACAAAGGTCTGGTTGGTATGGAACGGGCTGATGGTGTATACGAGGCAGCCCTGTACATGCGGTTTCTCTTTTGCTTCCAGAGCTGCAGCAATAGCAGTCTTCAGGTTGGTAACGTCGTTCAGGGCGTCAAAGATACGGAACACGCCAACGCCATGCTCGGCAGCCTTTCTTACGAAAGCACGAACCACGTCATCGGAGTAATGGTTGTAGCCCAGCAGATTCTGGCCGCGGAGCAGCATCTGGATAGGGGTATTCAGGTTTGCCTTGAGGGTATCAAGACGCTCCCATGGATCCTCGTTCAGGAAACGGAGGCAGGAATCATAGGTAGCACCACCCCAGGCTTCCAATGCATTATAACCGATCTTGTCCAAAGCGGACAGCATAGGAAGCATCTGCTCAGTACGCATGCGAGTTGCCAGCAGGGACTGATGAGCATCACGCAGTACGGTCTCAGTAATTTTTACAGGACCAAAATTTGTTGCACTAGTGGACATATAAAACATCTCCTTAATATAAAAAATTACTTAATCAATAACCCCGAAAAAACTCCTATATTACCCCTAACATTCTCTACAAATAGTATAAAGTTTTTGTTTTTTCTTGTCAATAAAAACTATAAATAACGGTTATTTTTTCATAATTTGTATAACAAATTCATAACCGCCCGGAACAAAATTTCAATTTTGCTAAAATTTGTATAAATTCCGAATTAATATTGATAGAAAAGGATTGCTATTGGTTTAGCTAGGTTTGTTCTTAGGAAGTTCATCGACAATCTCTACTCTATCTAGTATATTCTTCATATTTTCCCGAAATCCTGCTAAATAAATTTTTCTTAGCTGATTTTGACGAATTTTTTCTTCGTCCGTCAGCCCTGCTGACCTTTGTTTTCTTGCAAGGGCATTGATTTCGTCGATAAGCTCTTTTGTAATCATGTGATTCTCCTTTTAGTACCGGGCTGGCTGCCCAGGTATAATATTATGCCATAAATGACAATTATATTATAACGCAAATATCATTAAGATACAAATCGGCGGCCGTATGTAAGGAGATAGAGGGGGATGGGCCGGAATCAGCCAAAGGCAGAAGTTCGGCAAGAAATATAGTTGAATTTAATAGGGAATAATGGTAGAATGTGTGGAGTGGGAGCTTGCGGCAGCAGGCTGAGAGTAGGTTTAGCACCTAGACCGGGAACCTGATGTGGGTAATGCCAACGTAGGGAAATCATGTAGTGTGGTGGTATGCCTGCAGCTTTGTGGCTGGTGAACAGTGGCATGCCATTTTTGTTTGCCGGTGTATACAGACAATCGGGTGCGGATATTGCGCAAGTATTTGTAAATATTATTGTAGGAAAATGCCCGGCAGGCCCGTACGAAGGTCATGTGAGCATGAAAGGCCGGAAAGGAAGTAGTGTAATGGCAAGAGAGTATAAAACCCAGATGGAGGCGGCACGCAAGGGGATTGTTACGCCGGAAATAGAGAAGGTGGCAGCCAAGGAGCGCATGACCGTGGATGAGCTGATGCCGCTGGTGGCCTGCGGCAAGGTGGCAATACCTGCCAATGTCAATCACCGGTGCCTGGAGCCGGAGGGCGTTGGTTCCATGCTGCGAACCAAAATCAACGTAAATCTGGGCGTGTCCCGTGACTGCAAGGATTATGACATAGAGATGCAGAAGGTCATGTCCGCAGTCAATCTGGGGGCGGAGGCGATTATGGACCTCTCCAGCCACGGCAATACCCAGCCTTTCCGGCAGAAGCTGACCAGCGAATGCCCTGCCATGATTGGCACTGTGCCGGTATATGACAGCGTGATTCACTATCAGCGAGATCTGGATACGCTGACGGCAAAGGATTTTATAGATGTGGTGCGCCTGCACGCCCAGGACGGGGTGGATTTTGTTACCCTGCACTGCGGCATTACCAGAAAGACCATTGAGCAGATAAAAAAGCACAAGCGCAAGATGAACATTGTTTCCCGCGGCGGTTCGCTGGTTTTTGCCTGGATGTCCATGACCGGCAATGAAAATCCTTTCTATGAGTATTATGATGAAATTCTTGATATCTGCCGTGAGTACGATGTGACGGTATCCCTTGGCGATGCCTGCCGTCCCGGCTGTCTGGCTGATGCCACCGATGTGTGCCAGATTGAAGAGCTGGTGCGCCTCGGCGAGCTGACAAAGCGCGCCTGGGCGAAGGATGTACAGGTGATGGTGGAGGGGCCGGGCCATGTGCCGATGGATCAGATTGCCGCCAACATGAAGGTGCAGGAAACCATCTGCCAGGGTGCGCCGTTCTATGTGCTTGGCCCTCTGGTAACGGATATTGCGCCGGGATATGACCATATTACTGCCGCCATCGGCGGCGCTATGGCGGCCATGAGCGGTGCGGCCTTCCTGTGCTATGTTACCCCGGCTGAGCATCTGGCTCTGCCAAACGTGGATGATGTCAAGCAGGGTATCATTGCCAGCAGGATTGCTGCCCATGCGGCTGATATTGCCAAGGGCGTCCGGGGGGCCAGGGAGATTGACGACAGGATGGGCGATGCCCGCCGCAAGCTGGACTGGGATGCCCAGTGGGAATGTGCGCTGGATCCGGAGACGGCGAAGGCTATCCGGGCTGACCGTTCCCCGGAGCATGATGATACCTGTTCCATGTGCGGCAAGTTCTGTGCCGTGCGCAGCATGAACAAGGCGCTGGCCGGTGAGCATATTGATATCCTCTGATGGCCTGATAAGGCAGGCATCAGACAGCGGGGATGGCCTTGGTGCCATCTGGCGATAGCGTCAGCAGGCAGTGGCCGGCAGAGGCTACTATGACGCAAATAGAAAAAGCGGTGTGCGGAAGAGTTTGCTGCTGCCGCTTTTTTTGCTGTCCTTTGAACAATGCCTGCTGGTAAAGGTAGGGCATGGGGATTCGCTGACGCTTTTTTGGCCGTTTCTTCGCGGCAGAGATTTTGGCCTGCAAATTTACATTTATTAATTTTAGATATTGTTAATTTGTGGTGCTTTGTGCTAAAATGTAGGTTGGAATTTTTGAGTTCGAGTTAGTGTTTGGGAGGTAGATGGATGCCATTAAAGCAGGTGGAGATTCTCGGCGTCAGGGTAAATTCCCTGACTATGGCCCAGGCCGTGGAGGCGGTTCAGCAGTTTATTGCAGACAAGAGATGTGCGCTGGTGGCTACCGCTAATGCCGAGATGCTGATGCGGTCTACAGAGGATAGAGAGTTAAAGGATATTTTGAATCAGGCGGATCTGGTGGTGCCGGATGGCGCCGGTACGGTATGGGCCGCCGGGCATCTGGGGGAGCCTATGCCGGAAAGGGTGGCAGGCTATGATCTGGCCCAGGAGCTGATGCGCGAGGCACCGGCCAGGGGGCACAGGGTATATTTCTTTGGCTCTGCTCCCGGTGTGGCCGACAAGGCAAAGGCAAAGGCCGAGGAGCTGTATCCGGGGATTCAGGTTGTCGGCACCAGGAACGGCTTTTTTACGGAGGCGGACGAGCCGCAGATTATCGCTGATATCAGGGCGGCGGAGCCGGATATCCTGCTGGTGGCCCTCGGCGTGCCGAAGCAGGAGAAATGGCTGAAAAAGCATCTGCAGGAGCTGAATGTGCCGGTGTCCATAGGTGTCGGCGGAACGCTGGACGTAATGGCCGGCGTTATGCAGAGGGCGCCTCTCTGGATGCAGAAGGCAAAGCTGGAATGGCTCTTCAGGGGGCTGAAGCAGCCGAGCCGCGCCGGAAGGCTTTTGGCACTGCCAAAGTTCGTCTTTAAGGTCGTAGCAAGCAAAAAGTGATTTTGACCGGAGGTGCGTGATAATGAACCGTGGCCCTGTAGTCAGGGAAGGATATATTTACATCGCGGCCGCCCTTGTGCTGGCGGTAGTGCTGTATTTTGGCTTTGGCATCGGCGGCGTGATTGTGCCGGTGATTCTGGCCTGCTATTTTACATATTTTTTCAGGAATCCCGCCCGTGAGATTCCTATGGATGCAAGCCTGATTGTTTCTCCGGCGGACGGCACTGTGCAGGATGTGGTGGAAATGGAGGAGGACGAGTTCGTCAAGGGACCGTGCAAGAAAATTATCATTTTCCTGTCCGTGTTCAACGTTCATGTCAACCGCAGTCCGATTGCCGGCGAGATTAAGTGCCAGAAGTACGTGTGCGGACGCTTCCGCCCCGCCTACAAGGATGAGGTGGGCTTTGAGAATGAACGACATATGCTGGGCATTGAGAATACTGACGGCTTCCGGGTTACGGTGACGCAGATTGCCGGTATTCTTGCCCGCCGCATTGTTTCCTGGGTAACGCTGGATGACAACATGGAGAAGGGCCAGGTGTACGGCCTGATAAAGTTCGGCTCCTGCACGGAGCTGGTGGTGCCGGATAACGTAGAGGTGCTGGTAAAGAAGGGCGATAAGGTCCGTGGCGGTGAGAGTGTTTTGGGGAGGATTAAATAATGTTTAGTAAATCATGGGTACCGAATGGCTTGACCTCCATGAATCTTGTTTTTGGAATGTGTTCCATCCTGTCTACCCTCAACGGGGAGCTGAGTACGGCGGCTGTATGCATATTGCTGGCTCTGGTGGCCGATGGGCTGGATGGCCGCTCTGCCCGCGCCCTGAAGGTCAGCAGTGAAATCGGCAAGGAGATGGACTCCCTGTGCGATCTGGTTTCCTTTGGTGCGGCACCTGCCGTTCTTGCCTACAGCCTGCAGCTGCACGAATTTGGCGTTTTTGGCTGGGTGGCGGCGATTTTCTTCGCTGTCTGCGGCATGGGGCGCCTTGCCCGCTTCAACGTGAATACCACCGTGGTGCATGGGTATTTTATGGGGCTGGCCATACCGGCCGGAGGCTGTCTGATTGCTACCTCCACCCTGCTGTTCAGGGCTATCGGCTTCGATTTGAACCAGTTGTCCTATGCCTATCCGGTGCTGGTCATGGTAGTGGGCTACCTGATGATCAGCACGGTGCATTATCCTGATTTCAAGGGTGACGGGGAAAGGATGAACCTCGTGGCCAAGCTGGTGGCGGCCGTTGTTTTTGCAGGGATTCTTGTATGGGGCATGGAGGCTGTCGGTTATGCAGTCCTGTTCGCTGTTTTTGCGGCCTATGCGGTTTTTGGCATAATCAACCATGCTATCAATCTGGCCGGCAAATAAAGGACAAAAGCGGCAAATAAAGGAGAAATTAGTACATGAATTTTCCATTTGATATACTGATGGTACCACTTCAGATAATTATCTTCCTGTTTACGGTGTATTTTTTCTTTATCGGCTTTTTTGGCCTGTGGCGTTTCAAGGAAGAGAAGATTACGACGCCGGAAAAGAAGATGGCGGTGATTGTGGCCGCCCACAACGAGCAGGCGGTTATCGGGCAGCTGGTGGAGAACCTGCAGCAGCTGGACTATCCGAGAGAATTGTATGATATCTACGTTATCGCGGATAACTGCTCCGATAATACGGCAAAGGTGGCCGGCGAGGCGGGAGCTATCGTCTGTGAGCGCACTCATCCTACCAAGAAGAGCAAGGGATATGCGCTGGAATGGATGTTTGAGAAATTGTTTGCCATGGACAAGAAATATGATGCGGTGTGCATTTTTGATGCGGACAATCTGGTGCATCCGAATTTCCTCATGGAGATGAATCATCATCTTTGCAAGGGCGCCAAGATTATTCAGGGCTATCTGGATGCCAAGAATCCGTATGATACATGGGTGGCAGGCACCTTTGCCATCGCTTTCTGGGTTATCGACCACATCTCCCATCTGGCCAAGACCAATCTGGGCCTGTCGGCGGTGCTGGGCGGCACCGGCATGTGCATTACCACCGAGGTGCTGCAGCGTCACGGCTGGCGCGCCACCTGTCTGGTAGAGGATATGGAGTTTACCATGAAGTCGCTGGCGGAGGGCATCAAGACCACCTGGGCTCACGATGCCATCGTGTATGATGAGAAGCCGCTGACCTTTATGCAGTCATGGAACCAAAGAAAGCGCTGGGCGCAGGGGCAGTTTGATGTGGCTCACCGCTTTATTCCTGTCATGCTGAGGGAAGGCATCAGGAGGCGTGACATCAGGATTCTGGATGGCTGCATCTATCTTCTGCAGCCTCATTTCCTGCTGATATCTACCTTCTTCATCGTTGCCAGCTACTGCCAGCTGTGGTTCGGGCAGTTCTACACCAGCATATATACGTTTATGCCGTCGGAGCTGATGACTGCCATCATGCTGGGACAGTACATCCTGCCGATGATTATTCTCCTGAAAATCAGGGCGAAGCTGAAGGCGTGGTTCTACCTGCTCCTGTATCCTGTGTTTATTTATTCGTGGATTCCGATTGTGTTTATCGGCTTTTTCAAGCGGAATGACCATGAATGGAGCCATACCAAGCATACCAGGTCCATCAGCTATGACCAGCTGATGAAGGCCAAGAAATAAATAGTGCAGGTGTGTCCGCTGTAACAGCGCAGGGGGATGCTGTACTTGTTCAGAGGCTTCCGCAGGGGGCCTCTTTCTTTATCAGCTGCGGGAAATTTTTCGCCGCAGAATCGTGGAGGTATAGTGATTTATGTTTGAGATACATGTAAGTGCGGAGTTTGAGGCTGCGCACAGGGTGGCCGGGTATCCCGGCAAGTGTGACAGGCTGCATGGCCACAGCTGGACCGTGGAGGCCGTGGTAAAGGGTGCCAAGCTGGATGAGCTTGGCATGCTGGTGGATTTCAAGCTGGTCAAGGGGCGTCTGAGGGAGCTTCTGGAGAGCCTAGACCACCGCATGCTGAACGAACTGCCTGCCTTTGCCGATGGCAAAAATCCTACGGCGGAGAATATTGCCATGTACATTTATGGCGAGATGGCGGGCTCTGAATTTTTCCGCAGCATGCCTCATGTGAAGCTGGCAGGGATAAAGGTCTGGGAGTCGCCCAAATCTTATGTTGTTTATTCTGAATGAGGTGGCAGGATGCAGGCGAATCTGATTGAAGTATTTTCCTCTGTGCAGGGGGAGGGGCGCTACGCAGGCTGCCGCCAGCTGTTTGTCCGCTTTGAGGGCTGTAATCTGCAGTGCCGCTATTGCGATACGGAAAACGCCCCCGGAACGCATCTCATGTGCAATGTGGAGATAGCTCCCGGCGCGAGGCGGTTCAGGGAAATCATGAATCCTGTGGAGGCGCACGAGCTGGCGGCTTATATCAATGAGTTTTTGCAGGCGGTGCCTCATCAGGCGGTGAGCTTTACCGGCGGGGAGCCGCTTTTGCAGGCAGGCTTTCTCCGGGAGCTACTGCCGCTGGTGAACTGCAGGCGCTTTTTGGAAACCAACGGCACACTGCCGGACAGGCTGTCGGAAATACTGCCGCTGGTTGATATCATCAGCATGGATATCAAGCTGCCGCAGGAAACGGGCCGGGAAATGTGGGAGGAGCATGAGCGCTTCCTGCGTCTGGCTCTGGAAGCGGGGAAGGATGTCTATGTCAAGCTGGTCATCCCGGGCAATCTGGTGGAGGCTGATTTTGACCGGGCGGTGAAGCTGGTGGCTGACGTGGAGCCATCAGTCCTGCTGGTGCTCCAGCCGGTGACACCGGTAAACGGCGTGCCTGCCGCGGAGCCGGAGATGGTTCTGGAGCTGCAGCAGAGAGCACTTTCGGCGCTGTCGGATGTGAGGGTGATTCCTCAGACCCACAGGATGATGAACCAGCTATAGGAGAAGGAGTAGGGACAAGTGAAACAGCTTTTAGACAAATTCATCATGGGTGCCTGCCATCTGTTAGAGCGGCAGGGGGCGTTTTACCTGGCTTTTTTTGCGTTCAACTGCCTGCCGATGTGCTGTTACATGGTCATGAAGAAAAATGGCGAGGCAATGTTTTCTTTTGCCTGCTTTATGCTGCTGGTAGATTTGCTGCTGGTTTTTCTGATTGATTTTCTGCCGCGTCTGGCACAGAAGATATTGAAGGCGGTACTGCTGGCGGTTTTCTTTGTGCCTTTTGCCATTGAGGGCGTGGTGGTGTACAACTATACGGCCCTGATCGGCGTAGGCGTGGTGGCTTCCCTGCTGGAAACTAATCTGAAGGAGGCCGGGGAGTTTGTTACCATGTACATGGGGACACAGGAATGGATTCTGGTGATTATCCTGCTGTCCGGCGGGCTGTGGCTCTTTATCAACAAGCCGTGGCGGAAAATGCACTTTGATGCCGTGGGCAAGAGAGTGCTGACCAGCTGTCTTCTGGTGGTGAGCATCACGTATACGGTTATTCTGTTCAGCCTGCATATCGAGGTGCTGTGGGATACCATGTTCCCTATGCAGAGGCTGGTGCTGTCCTCATCTACGGCGATTGACAACATCCGGGCATACAGGGAGCTGTCCAGCCATCTGGATGCCAATGTGGAGCTGACCAGAAATGATGGCAACATCAAGAATGTGGTGTTTATACTGGGAGAATCCACCAACAGGAACCACATGCACCTGTATGGCTATTATCTGCCAAACACGCCGAATCTGGATGATATGGCAGAGCGGGGGGAAATCAGCGTGTTCCGGGATGTGGTCAGTCCTCATTCCACCACCATTGCCGTGCTGAGCAAGCTGTTTACCTTCTGCAACCACGAGTCTGACAAGCCGTGGTACGAGTACAGCAATCTGATTGATATTATGAACAGCGCCGGCTACAAGACCCATTGGCTCTCCAATCAGGAAAGCTCCGGCATCTGGGGCAACGTGGCGCAGATTTATGCCGCCCACAGCAATGTGAGCCATTTTACCAGAATCCGCGATTCCCGTGAGGACGACGGGCTGGAGGACGGCGCCCTGTTCCCGCTGGTGGATGAGGCTATTGCCCAGCGGGATGAGAAGAAGAATTTTTATGTGGTGCACCTGATGGGCGGGCACGGCCTGTATTACAACCGTTTTCCGTATATCTTTACCAAGTTCACCAAGGATGATATACAGCTGAACGTAAATGAGGCTCAGAAAACGGTGATTGCCCAGTATGACGACGCACTTTACTACAATGATTACATTGTCAGCGGCATCATTGATAAATTCCGTTGCACGGGGGAGGACTCCATCGTGGTCTATGTGCCGGATCACGGGGAGGCCGTATATGACGAGGGCGGCTTCACGGGACACATCGAGGAAAATCCAAGCCGCCACATGATTGAGATTCCGGTGATTATCTGGGCTTCGGACAAGTTCAAGGAGCTGCATCCGGAGAAGTGGGCGGCCATTCAGCAGGCGGTGAACAATCCGTATATGACGGATGATATGATTCACACCATGCTGGACATCGTGGATATCCAGACGGCTGACTATGACCCTTCGCGCAGCATCATCAACAGGGAGTTCAACCCTGACAGGCCGAGAATTTTTGATGACAAGGATTATGATACGCAAATCAAGAACGGCATCGTGCAGTAAAGCAGATTTTTTTCTGCGACCTATTTACAAATGGTGTTTTAAATGCTACAATAGGTCTAGCAATTGATTTAAGTCTTTTTGAGAGTGGGTGATTCACCCACTCTTTTCTTTGAAATAATAAATTTCAGCTTGTTTCAGCCTTTGAGCGCGGGTTTTCTGCTGCTCATCCGGGCTGTGCTGTGGGGAAGGGAGGAGTTTTGTTTGGCTAGCAGAATCGAAACCGAGGTAGAGAGGATTGTGGAGGAGCTGATTGCCGGCTCGCCGCTGGAGCTGGTGGCGGTGGATTATGTAAAGGAGCGCGACTGGTATCTCCGGGTCTTTATTGACAAGGAGGGCGGCATAGAGATTGATGACTGCCAGGAGCTGAGCGGACGTCTGGAAGAGATTCTTGATGCAAAGGATATGATTAAGACCAGCTATATTCTGGAGGTGTCCTCACCGGGCCTTGACAGGGAGCTGAAAAAGCCGAAGGACTTCCAGCGGGAGCAGGGCAGGATGGTTGATGTGAGCCTGTTTGCCCCTCTGGACGGGGAAAAGGTTATTACAGGTGAGCTCAGGGCATACGATGGCGAGAATGTTACCGTGGATGAACGGGTTATTCCTATGAATAAAGTAGCCAAGGTGAACCTGCATATAGATTTTTAAAGGGCAAGGCAAAAACACAGGATGATTGGTAACCAGTCATATAATTTAGGAGGTAAAATAGTAGTGGCTACCAGAACTACAAAAAGCAAGAAAGCAAAGGCAGCAGAGGATAAGGATCGCGGTTTTATGGCGGCCTTCCGGGAGCTGGGAGTGGAAAAGGGTATTAATCCGGAGATTCTCTTCGATGCAATAGAGGCGGCGCTTGTGGCTGCGTATAAGCGCAATTTCAATGCCGCACAGAATGTACGCGTCGCTCTTGACCGCACCAGCGGCCAGTACCATGTGTATGCCATCAAGACCGTGGTGGAAGAGGCAGAGGACAGCATTCAGGAGATTTCGCTGGCCATGGCACAGCAGATTTCCCCTGACTACCAGCTGGGCGATACGCTGGAGGTGGAAGTAACCCCTGCCAATTTCGGGCGTATTGCCGCCCAGACCGCCAAGCAGGTGGTGGTGCAGCGCATCCGCGAGGCGGAGCGGGGCATTATCTATGAAGAGTTTTCCAGCCGTGAGGGCGATATTGTGACAGGTATCGTGCAGCGTGTGGAGAACAGGAATGTCTATGTGGATCTGGGCAGGACCGAGGCGATCATGCAGCAGACGGAGCAGATTGCCAATGAGGAGTATGTGGTTAATGACCGCATCAAGGCCCTCATCATCGAGGTAAAGAACAGCACCAAGGGGCCGCAGGTACTGCTGTCCAGAACGCATCCTGACCTTTTGAAGCGCCTTTTCGAGCTGGAGGTGCCGGAGATTCATGACGGCATTGTGGAGATTAAGTCCGTTGCCCGTGAAGCCGGCATGCGTTCCAAGATTGCCGTGTATGCCAAGGATGAGAGCGTGGATCCTATCGGCTCCTGCGTAGGCCATCGCGGCTTCCGTGTTCAGGCCATTGTGGATGAGCTGCGCAACGAGAAGATAGATATCGTAAAATGGAGCGAGGATCCGGCAGTGTATATTGCCAATGCCCTCAGTCCGGCCAAGGTAGTCAGCGTAGATGTGGCTGAGAACGAGAAGATGTCCAGGGTGGTTGTGCCTGATTATCAGCTTTCCCTGGCGATTGGCAAGGAAGGCCAGAACGCCCGCCTTGCGGCCAAGCTGACCGGCTGGAAGATTGACATCAAGAGCGAAACCCAGGCCGAGGAGGAAGGCGAGTTCCTGCCATCACTGCCGGAGGAGGCCTGTGATGAGGCAGAGGACGAGATGAGCGGCGAGGATTTTCTGGCCGAGTTTGAGCATGATACCTTTGATGCTGACGATGCAGAGGCTGATGCGGAGACCGCTGAGGCCGGGACAGAGGCTGACATTCAGGATGAGGACAGCGGGGAAGTGTAAGCATGGCGGCAGTAAAGAAGATTCCTGCCAGGCTGTGCCTGGGCTGTCAGGAGCAGAAACCCAAGAAGGAGCTGGTGCGCATTGTGCGCAGTCCGGAAGGGGAGTTTTCCGTGGATATGACCGGCAAGAAATCTGGCCGGGGCGCTTATATCTGCAACAGCAAGGAGTGCTTTGAGAAGGCTGTCAGGGAGCATCGCTTTGAACGCTCCTTTAAGGGAGCCATCGACAAGGCTGTTTATGACCAGCTGAGAGATCAGCTCTTTTCATGAATTATGAACGAACAGAAGATTTTGAATCTGCTTGGTATGGCACAGCGGGCAGGGCGTGTAGCCTCCGGTGACTTTGCCGTTACCAAGGCAGTACAGGGAAGGAAAGCCAGATTGCTGCTGGTGGCGGCGGATGCCTCAGAGGACACCAGGAAACGCTACCGGCAGATGGCGGCGGATGCAAGCATAGAATTGTTCTATTTAGGTGACAGGGAGCTGCTTGGTCATTGTATTGGCAAGGATTTCAGGGCCGCAGTCGCGGTCCTGGACGCAGGCTTTGCCAATGCAATAGCCAAGCACTGCCGGTCGGATAGTGATACGGGGGTGGATTAATGTCAAAACACAGAGTTTATGATATTGCCAAGGAACTGAATACGGACAACAAGACGATATTGGATATATTGCGAAAAAATAACGTAGAGGTAAAGTCACATTCCAGCACGGTGGACGATGCTGCAAAGCAGCTGGTGGTCCGGACGCTGAAGGGCAGCAGCCAGCCGAGTGTGAAGGAAAGGCCGCAGGAGGGCGCGAAGCCACAGGGCGAGGCAAGGATGCATCGTGATGTAAAGCCGCAGCCTGCCCAGAAGGAGGCAAAGCCGCCTCAGCAGCCTGTCAGCAGGCAAAGGCAGGTTCAGCCGCAGGCCCAGCAGAAAAAGCAGGAGCAGAGGCAGAACCAGCCGAAGCAGGATAACAGCCAGCCTAAGCAGAATCAGCCAAAACAGGGGCAGCCGAAGCATGTCGGCGGCCAGCAGGGAGAGAGAAGGCAGAATGCAGGCGGGCAGAGGCCGTCCCAGCATGGCGGGCAGTCCGGCGGCGGACGCCATGAACGCAGTGACCGCCATGAGCGCAGTGAGCGTGGTGAGCGTGGTGACGGCAGGACAGGCGGCAGCAGGCCATTGCAGCGCGGCGGCCGTACCGAGGCCCAGCGCGGCGGACAGCATGGAGCCGGACGCGGTGAGCAGGCAGAGCGCCATGAGCGCAGTGATAGAAACGACCGCAACGACAGAAACGATAAGAGAAATAATCGCGATAATCGGATGGAGCGTACTGACCGTATGGAGAGAAATGATCGTAACCGCCAGAACAGTGGCGGGCGCAATGAGCGCAATGACCGCAATGACCGCGGCGGCAGGAACAGCCGCAACAGCTTTGCCAGCAGCGGGAACAGGAACAGCCGCGGCAAGCAGAACCGCGGCAGCAGGAATGTTCAGCCTGCACCGAAGATGGAGATTGCCCGTCCAAAGAACATCAAGGTCGGCGAGACCATCATAGTAAAGGATCTGGCCAGCAAGATGAGCTGCACGGCTGCCGAGATTATCAAGAAGCTGATGCTCATGGGCGTACTGGCCAGCATCAATCAGGAGATTGACTTTGATACGGCCGCGCTGGTTGCCAGCGAATTTGGCGTCAATGTGGAGGAACTGCCGCCGGAGGTGGATCCTACCCTGATTCCTGAGATTGTGGACGATCCGAAGACTCTGGTGCTTCGCCCGCCGGTTGTTACCGTCATGGGTCATGTTGACCACGGCAAGACCTCCCTGCTGGATGTTATCCGCAAGACTTCCGTTACCAGCCATGAGGCTGGCGGCATTACCCAGCATATCGGTGCATATCAGGTAAAATGCCAGGGCAAGAAGATTGTCTTTCTGGATACGCCGGGCCATGAGGCCTTTACTGCCATGCGTGCCCGCGGCGCACAGGTAACCGATATCGCCATTCTGGTGGTAGCAGCTGATGATGGCGTCATGCCGCAGACCATCGAGGCTATCCATCACGCCAAGGACGCGGATGTGCCTATTATCGTGGCTGTCAACAAGATTGATAAGCCGGGAGCAAATCCTGCCAACGTCAAGAACGAGCTGATGGAGCATGGACTGGTGCCGGAGGAATACGGCGGCGATACCATCATGGTCGAGGTTTCTGCCAAAAAGAATATCGGCATCGGCGATCTGCTGGAAATGGTTCTGCTGGTAGCCGAGATGAAGGAGCTGAAGGCCAATCCGAAGCGCGAGGCCCGCGGCGTAATCATTGAGGCACAGCTGGACAAGGGCCGTGGCCCTGTGGCGACGGTTCTGGTACAGTCCGGTACTCTGCGCATCGGCGATTCCATCGTGGCAGGCACTACCTACGGCAAGGTTCGTGCCATGCTCAATGACCGCGGTGAGAACGTCAAGAAGGCAGGTCCTTCCGTGCCTGTAGAGGTGCTGGGCCTGAACGATGTGCCGGCCGCCGGTGACGAGCTGGCCGCTTTGGAGGAGAAGCAGGCGCGCACCATCGCCGAAAAGCGCATGGAGAAGCAGCGCAACGAGATGATTCATGCCAAGAAGGTTTCTTTGGATGATTTGTTCAACCAGATTCAGGAGGGCCAGCTGAAGGATCTGAATATTGTGGTCAAGGCCGATGTTCAGGGTTCTGTGGAGGCATTGAACAGCTCCCTGCTGGGGCTCAACAAGAATGACGAGGTGCGTGTGCGCATCGTCCATTCCGGCGTCGGCGCCGTTACCGAGTCTGATGTTATGCTGGCCTCCGCTTCCAACGCGCTGGTTATCGCCTTTAATGTGCGTCCTGATGCCAACGCCCGCCGTGTGGCAGATGCAGAGGCTATTGATATCCGCACCTATCGCGTTATCTACGATGCGCTGAACGATGTAAAGGATGCCATGAGCGGCATGCTGGCTCCTAAGTTCAAGGAGGTTGTTCAGGGCAGGGTGGAAATCCGTCAGGTCATGAAGTTCTCCAAGGCTCTGGTAGCAGGCTCCTATGTGCTTGAGGGCAAGATTACCAATCAGTCCAAGATTCGTATCGTCCGTGATAACATCGAGGTATTTGATGGTGAGCTGGACGGACTGCGCCGGTTCAAGGATGATGTGAAGGAAGTGGCCGCAGGCTACGAGTGCGGTATTACCATCAAGGATTACAAGGATTTCCATGAGGGTGATATCATTGAGGCCTATATCATGGAGGAGGTCAAGACCTCTATCAACGATGTAAACAAGGAATAAGGCTTCAGGGATTGTTTCAGATATTTATAAAGAACGGAGGGCGTTTTGTATGAGCCAGCTTCGTATCGAGAAAATTCAGGAGCTTATGAAGCAGGAAATCAGCCAGATTATCCTGCAGGAGCTGAAGGACCCAAGGATTGGCTTTGTGACAGTCACCCAGGTGGAGGTTACAAGGGACCTGAGCAGTGCCAAGGTTTTTGTCAGCATTATGGGGGATGAGGAGCAGATTGCCAAGTGCTGGAAGGGGCTGAACAGCTCCCTGGGCTTTATCCGCCGCGAGGTGGGACACCGCATCCGTCTCAGGGTGACGCCTGAGCTGAAGTTTGTGCTGGACAAGTCGCTGGATTACAGCGATCATATACAAAAGCTTCTGCTGCAGATTGAGCGGGAGGAGCAGAATAGAGAATGATGCAAGGAGCCGGTGGTGTTGCCACCGGCTCTTGTAAGATGGAGGTGTTGTTATGCGTATTTCTTTGCAGGAGGCTGCGTCCAAGCTGCTGGCGGCTGAGAGCATCGTGATTACCGCCCATGTCAATCCGGACGGGGATGCCCTGGGGTCAAGCCTTGCCATGTACCATCTGCTCAAAAGGCTGGGCAAGGCGGTGCAGGTGCTGATAGATGATGATATTCCGGAGGCCTTTGGCTTTCTGCCGGATATTGCCGTGATACAGAAGCCGGAGGCGGAAAAGTATCAGGCGGATTTGCTGGTGCTTCTTGATGTGGGCGTGGACAGGACAGGCAGGGTGATTGAGAAATGCCAGGCGCCGGTGCTGAACATTGACCATCACATTACCAATGACGAAAAGGCGGATTTTCTCTATCTGGACGCAGACAGGGCCGCTACGGCGGAGATTGTCTACCAGATGGCAGAGGAATTGGGCGTAAAGCCGGACGAGGCGGCGGCGGCCTGCATCTACACGGGTATTTCTACGGATACGGGCAGTTTCAGGTATTCCAATACCACGCCGTTTACCATGCGGGCGGCGGCAGATATGATTGAAGCCGGTGCAAAGCCGCATGTAGTGTCCGAGGCGCTGGAAAAGCGGAGCTTCAAGGAGGTGCAGGACAGGGCAAGGGCCATGCAGACAATTGAGATGCACGCTGACGGCAGGATAGCCGGGCTGTACATTGATAATGAGCTCTACGAAACACTGGACACCACCGAGGGCTTCATAGACGGAGTGCGGATTATTGACACGGTCATGGTGGCTGTTCTCATGAAGGAGGTAGAGCCGGGCAGGTGCCGCGTCAGCATGCGTTCAAGAGGGGTGGATGTAAGCAGCGTGGCAGCAGGCTTTGGCGGCGGCGGACATATCCGCGCGGCCGGCTGTACCATCGAGAAGCCGCTGGCCGAGGCCAAGGC
This sequence comes from Anaerovibrio sp., assembly GCF_051866355.1. GTDB lineage: Bacteria > Bacillota > Negativicutes > Selenomonadales > Selenomonadaceae > Anaerovibrio. The sequence continues at coordinate 17,136 of NZ_JBJDWZ010000013.1, forward strand.
GATACTGCTGGCGGCCCTGGCCGGAGCCGTGCAGGCTGCGGATGCCGAATAGGCGCGGAGATGACAAACGGAGTGTGTTTTTCGCATGGATGGGTTTATTAATTTTTTAAAGCCGCCCGGCATGACCTCCCATGATGCGGTGGGGTATGTGCGGCGCCAGCTGGGAGAAAAAAAGGTGGGCCACGCCGGGACACTTGACCCGGGGGCGGCCGGTGTACTGCCTGTGGCGGTGGGCAGGGCCACCCGCCTGATTGAATATCTGGACGGGGTGGAAAAGGCCTATCGGGCAGAAATGGTTTTCGGCTTTGCTACGGACAGCGGTGATGACAGCGGTACCGTGGTGGAGAGGGCAGATGATTTTGTGATGCCGGACAGGGAGCGTCTGTCAGAGGCCTTTGCTGCCTTTACCGGTACCATTACCCAGGTGCCGCCTGCCCATTCCGCCATCAAGATAAATGGCCGCCGGGCCTGTGACCTTCTCAGGGAGGGTCACCGGGTGGAGATTCCTTCCCGGCAGGTGAACATTTACTCGCTGCAGCTTTTGCAGACGGGCAGGAGCCACATCGTTTTTGATGTCGCCTGCTCAAAGGGGACGTATATACGCAGTCTCTGCACGGATATCGGGGCGTACCTGGGGATTCCTGCCACCATGTCCTTTCTGGTGCGGCGGGCCGTGGGAGGCTTTGTGCTGGAGGAGGCAGTGACGCCGGAGGAACTGGCGGAGAAAAAGGAGGCCGTCCTTCTTCCTATGGAGGGCTGTCTGGGGCATCTGCGGCGCTATGATCTGCCGCAGGAGCGGCTGAAGGCTTTTTCCAACGGTCTTCTAACTCACGACAGGCACTTTCTGGCAAAGCATGGCCATGAGGGGAATGTGACCCTTCGCGTTTACTGCGGCGGAGAATTTGTCGGCATCGGTCATTTTGATGCGGCAAAGGCGGCAGTGCTGCCTGATAAGGTTATTGTACGCTGAAAATATATTTTGCATTTTTGTAACAATTGCTACTTTTTTTTGTATAAGGTTCATGTTACAATATACATGTGTTTATGTTTTCTGCTGTAAGGAAGATGCTGCATGATGGACGAGCGGGTACGAAGCCTTAATGAATTTAAAAATGATCTGAGTACGGTATCGGATGAGAGCCTGCGGCTGGAGCTGGAGCAGAGCTACAGGATTATTAATGCCCTCAGCTCAAGCTATCATGATGTGTATTATGCCAATCTGGACACGGGGAGCATGCGCAGCTATCGCTATAGCCGCATCACCCAGGAAATGTTTGGCAGGCAGTTTGAGAATGGTGATTTTGAAACCAATCTCTACACCTATGTGCGCAAGGCGGTGCATCCTGATGATCAGGAGCTTTTTGAGCCGGTGCTGACAAGGGCCAGCATCAGGAAGCTCTTCGAGCGCCAGGACAGCTATTCGCTGAAATATCGCGTGGTGCAGAACGGGGAGATTCATTACTGCCGCTATCTGATGGTCAAGATTCTGGGGCGGCCGGAGGAATTTGTTTTTGCTTTTCAGAACCGTGACCGGGAAATGATGAGGGAGAGCGAGAAGAAAAATGCCATGAAGCGGCGCATGGATATTGTGATGTCCATGGTAAAGATGTACGACAACTCCCTGTATGTGAATGTTTCCAGCAACCGATTTCTGGAGCTGAAGATATCCCCTGCCATCCGCGAGATGATTGACAAGTCAAAGTCCTATGACTCGCAGATGGAAAACGTCGTGGAAAATGCCGTTCACAGGGAATACAGGGCGGCCATGCGCGAGTTCCTCAATATACATACCCTGAATGAGCGCATGGGGATGAAGAATGTCCTGACCATGGAGTTCAAGGGACGGATGACAGGCTGGTCAGAGGTGTACCTCATCGTGGGCAACCGCGATGCGGACGGGCTGGTTGAGGATGTCTTCGTGGCGACGAGGGGCATCAATGAGGAAAAGCTGCGCCAGCTTCTGCAGCAGGAGCAGGAGCGCAGGCAGAATAACCAGCTGACGGAGGCTCTGCGCCTGGTGAACAGCGCCAATGAGGCCAAAAAGCTGTTTTTGCAGGATTTGAGCCAGGATGTCAGATTTTCCCTGAATGATATCAGGCGGCTGGCAGATATGGCCAGGGAGGATTTGGAAAATCCGGAGGCCCTGTCCGGGGAACGGGTGCAGCAGATTCTGTCCAATGTGAAGCAGATAGGCGAGCTGACCGGCGTTCTGCAGACGATGGTGGACAGTGCGCTGAAGAAGGCGTTGGAGGAGTAACAGATAAGGAATGGATATAGAGGTATATATATTTGTGGCTGTTGCCGGTTTTGTGGCCTCGTTTATTGACGCGGCGGCAGGTGGCGGCGGCATGATTTCCCTGCCTGCACTGCTGCTGACGGGGATTTCGCCGCTGCATGCACTGGGAACCAACAAAATGGCTGCCGTCATGGGGGCATGTACCAGCTTTGTGACGTTTATCAGGTCAGGCAGGATGGATGTGCAGCTTATCAGGAAGCTGTTTCCCCTGTCACTGGCCGGCTCGGCTTTCGGTGTGCTGGCTGTGCAGCAGGTGCCGTCTGAGTTTTTGCGTCCCCTGATTGTGGTGCTTCTGGTGGTTGTTGTGCTTTACAGCCTGCTGAAAAAGGAGTGGGACAAGGAAGCGAAGCAGAAACAGCTTACGGGCAGGATGCTGGCCCTCAGCATGCTGGTGGCGCTGGTGATGGGCTTTTATGACGGGTTCTTCGGGCCGGGAACGGGCTCCTTTCTCCTGTTTGCCTTCCTGATGCTGGGGTTTGACTTTATCGGCGCCACGGCCAATACCAAGGCGCTGAATTTTGCCAGCAATCTGGCGGCCGCGGTGTTTTTTGCGGCCTCCGGCATGGTTGACTATCAGCTGGGCATCTTTATGGGCGTGTCCATGATTTTCGGGGCGTACTGCGGGGCAAGATTTGCCATTACCAAGGGAGTGGCCTACGTGCGTCCTATGTTTATCGTGGTGACTACCCTTTTGATTGGCAGGCAGCTGATGGAGCTCTTGTGAGCGGCTTTTTTGTGATAAGGCGCGTTGCCTTGATGTGTATTTTCGCGTGTTTTGATATGCGGTTTTTATGATATGCAGGGATAGATTTTTTATAGGGGCGTGAGATCAGATTGGAAGAAAAATTGAAGTTGTATGGGTTTAACAACCTGACCAAATCCCTTAGCTTTAATATTTACGATATTTGCTATGCTAAGACACCTCGTGAGCAGCAGGATTATATCAAGTACATTGATGCCCAGTATAATTCGGAGCGTCTGACGAAGATTCTGTACAGGGTGACGGAGATGATTGGTGCCAAGGTGCTGAGCGTGTCCAAGCAGGATTATGATCCGCAGGGGGCCAGTGTCACCTTTTTGATTGCGGAGGAAGCGGCGGTGGTTTCCGGCAAGAAGAAGCCGCTGAACTGTGCCGAGGTTCTGCAGGATATTCAGGAAGCGGATGACAGCAGCGCTCTGCAGGGGGAAACGGTGGTGGCGCATCTGGACAAGAGCCATGTTACTGTGCACACCTACCCGGAGTTTCATCCTGAAACCAGCATTGCGACCTTCAGGGTGGATATTGACGTGGCCACCTGTGGCGAGATTACGCCTTTGAAGACCCTGGACTATCTTATAGGCATGTTTGATTCGGATATCATCACCATGGATTACAGGGTGAGAGGGTTTACACGCAATATGGCAGGCCGCAAGCTGTTTATGGATCACCATATTACTTCAATCCAGAACTTTATCAACAAGGACACGCTGGACAAGTATGATGCAGTGGATATTAACATCTATCAGGCAAATCTTTTTCATACCAAAATGCTCATTAAGGAGCTGGATTTGAAAAACTATTTGTTTAACACGGATATCTATGAGATTCCGCCAAAGACCAGGCTGGACATTCACAACAGCCTGCGCCGGGAAATGATTGAGATATACAGCGGCACTAATGTCTTTGGCTGAACCGGAGTGGAGAAGTCTTGGGGGGATGCAACGGATGAAATATATTTCGCAGGAAAATGCGCCAATTCTGGAGGCTTTGGAGAGGATGAAAAGCGCCAGACTGGTGCCCTTTGATGTGCCCGGACATAAGAGGGGACGGGGCAACAGGGAATTGACGGATTTTTTGGGGGAGCGCTGTCTGTCCGTGGATGTGAATTCCATGAAGATGCTGGACAATCTCTGCCATCCCGTGTCGGTAATCCGGGAGGCTGAGGAGCTGGCGGCGGAGGCCTTCGGCGCCCGGCATGCCTTCTTTATGGTAGGAGGAACCACCTCGGCTGTCCAGGCCATGGTCATGACGGCCTGCAAGCGGGGGGATAAGATTATCATGCCCCGGAATGTGCATCGCAGTGCCATCAATGCGCTGATTCTCTGCGGCGCGGTGCCGGTGTACGTCAATCCGCAGATGGATCCGGTGCTGGGCATCTCTCTGGGCATGAGCGTGGCAGATGTGGAGCAGGCTGTCAGGGAAAATCCAGATGCGAAGGCTATACTGGTAAACAATCCGACGTATTATGGCATTTGCTCGGATATACGGCGTATTTCCGAGCTGGCCCATGAGCATGGCATGCTGCTTCTGGCGGATGAGGCCCATGGTTCCCATCTGTATTTCAGTGACAAGCTGCCGGTGGCGGCCATGCATGCAGGGGCTGATATGGCAGCTATCTCCATGCACAAATCGGGGGGCTCCCTGACCCAGAGTTCTATTTTGCTGATGGGTGACAGGATTTCTCATGGCTATGTCCATCAGATTATCAACCTGACCCAGACCACCAGCGCTTCTTATCTCCTGCTGGTGAGCCTCGATATTTCCCGGCGCAACATGGCCCTGCATGGCGAAAAGCTGGTGGACAGGATTATTGCCCAGGTGCAGTACGCCCGTGACGAGATAAATGCCATCGGGGATTATTACGCTTATTCCAGGGAGCTGGTCAACGGGGATTCCGTTTTTGATTTTGATGTTACCAAGCTGGCGGTGTATACCCGCTCCATCGGCCTGGCAGGCGTCGAGGTTTATGATCTGCTGCGGGATGAGTATGATATTCAGACGGAGTTTGGCGATATTGCCAACCTGCTGGCCTATGTTTCCGTAGGTGACAGGGAGAAGGATATCGAGCGTCTGGTGTCCGCGCTGGCGGAGATACGCCGCAACTACCGGCAGACCGGCAGGGAAATGCTGAAGGCTGAATACATCAGCCCGAAGGTTATCTGCGGCCCGCAGGAGTCCTTTTATGGTGAAAAGGAATCACTGCCTATCGGCGATACGGCGGGCAGGGTCTGCAGTGAGTTTGTCATGTGCTATCCGCCGGGAATCCCGATTCTGGCACCGGGGGAAATGGTGACAGAGGAGATTCTGCGCTATATACGTTATGCAAAAAAGAAAGGCTGTCAGATGACAGGGCCGGAGGATATGGGCCTGCAGCGATTGAATGTATTGAAGGACATGTAGCTCCGGATTTGGTGTTTGGAAGGGAGAGTGACTGGCATGCTCTGGTTTACAGAACAGCATACTCCTAATGTGAGGTTTTCGATTAAGATTGACAAGCAGATTTTCAGCGAGCAGAGCGAATTTCAGCGGATTGATATTTTTGAGTCGGAGGAATTCGGCAGGGTGCTGGCGCTGGATGGCTATCTGATGCTGACGGAAAAGGATGAGTTTATCTACCATGAGATGATAACCCATGTGCCCATGTGCGTGCACCCGAATGCCAGGAGAGTGCTGGTAATCGGCGGCGGCGACGGCGGTACTGTCCGGGAGCTCACCAAGTATCAGAACATAGAAAAGATTGATCTGGTGGAGATTGACGAGCGCGTGGTAGAGGTCAGCAAGATGTTTCTGCCGCAGACGGCGGCGGCGCTGGAGGATTCACGGGTGACCTGCTACTATGAGGACGGGTTGAAGTTTATCCGCCATGTGGAGGACGAGTATGATCTGATTCTGGTGGATTCGACGGATCCCTTCGGGCCGGGCGAGGGGCTTTTTACCAAGGAGTTTTACGGAAACTGCTTCAAGGCGCTTCACGAGGACGGCATCATGGTCAATCAGCATGAAAGCCCTTTTTACAAGGAGGATGCCTATGCCATGCAGAGGGCGCACAAGAGAATCTGCCATTCCTTCCCTATCAGCAGGGTGTATCAGGTGCATATACCGACCTATCCTTCAGGGCACTGGCTTTTTGGCTTTGCTTCCAAGAAGTATCATCCGGTGAAGGAGGTTGACTGGCAGGCCTGGAAGGAGCTGCGGATTCGCTGCCGGTATTATAATTGTCCGTTGCATGCGGGCTCTTTTGCCCTGCCAAACTATGTAGAGGAGCTTTTGCGAGATGTTGAAGACTAATGTGGAAACCTTTTTGGGCTGTGAGGCGGAGCTGGCAGATGCCCGCATTGTCATCTTTGGGGCGCCTTTTGACTCAACCACCTCCTTTCGTCCGGGAACGCGCTTTGCCAGCAGGGTAATGAGGGGCGAATCCTACGGATTGGAGACCTACAGCCCGTATCAGGATATGGATATGGAGGATGCGGCTGTTTTTGACAGCGGCGATCTGGAGCTGTGCTTTGGCGATACGGAGCTGGCGCTTTCGGCTATAGAGGAAAGGACGGCGGAGATATTGGCTGCCGGCAAGCTGCCCTTTATGATTGGCGGTGAGCATCTGGTGACGCTGGGAGCAATCCGGGCGGCGGTGAAGAAATATCCTGACCTCTGCATCCTGCATTTTGATGCCCACACGGACCTGCGTGAGGAATACCTGGGAGCGCGGCTTTCCCATGCTTCCGTGCTGCGCCGGGCCTGGGAGCTGACGGGTGATGGAAAAATCTGGCAGCTGGGTATCAGGAGCGGCATGAGGGAGGAATTTCAGTGGGCGAAGGAGCATACCAACCTGCGTCCCTTCAATCTGAAGGCCATGCCGGAGGCATTGGCTGCCCTGCAGGGAAAGCCGGTGTACTTTACTATTGATTTGGATGTTATGGATCCGTCAGTTTTTCCAGGCACCGGAACGCCGGAGTACGGCGGCGTGACCTTTGCGGAGCTGATGGAGGCGGCGGTGGCAGGCTGCGGGCTGAATGTAGTGGGCTGTGACCTGGTGGAGCTGTCGCCTGCCTATGACCAGAGCGGCGCCTCTACGGCGGCGGCCCTGAAAATTATGCGGGAAATGCTTTTGAAGCTGGAGGAGCCTTTTATCAAGGGGCCTGTCAGCGTATAGTATAGAGTAAAATGTGGAGGTAGAAGAATGGGAAAAGCGTTAATTATCGGCTGCGGCGGTGTGGCCAGCGTGGCAATTCACAAGTGTGTGCAGAACAGCGATGCTTTTGATGAAATCTGTATTGCCAGCCGTACCGTCAGCAAGTGCGATGCACTGAAGGAAAAGCTGCAGGGCGGCAAGTGCAAAATCACTACTGCCCAGGTGGATGCCAACAGCGTGGAACAGCTGGTGGCCCTCATCAGGAGGGTACAGCCTGATGTAGTGCTGAATCTGGCTCTGCCTTATCAGGACCTGACCATCATGGATGCCTGCCTGGAGTGCAAGGTAAGCTATGTGGATACCGCCAACTATGAGCCGGAGGATACGGCCAAGTTTGAATACAAGTGGCAGTGGGCCTACCGTGAGAAATTTGAGCAGGCCGGCATTACTGCCCTTCTGGGTTCCGGCTTTGACCCAGGCGTGACGGGCGTGTTCAGTGCCTACGCTTTGAAGCATCATTTTGATGAGATTAACTACATTGACATTCTGGACTGCAACGCCGGTGATCACGGCTATCCGTTTGCAACCAATTTCAATCCTGAGATTAACATTCGCGAGGTTTCTGCCAAGGGCAGCTACTGGGAGGATGGCAAATGGGTTGAAACGGAGCCGATGGAAATCAAGCGCGTGTATAATTTCCCGGAGGTGGGGCCAAAGGATATGTACCTCCTGCATCACGAGGAGCTGGAGTCCCTGGGGCTGAACATTCCGGGCATCAAGCGCATCCGCTTCTTTATGACCTTTGGCGAGAGCTATCTGCGCCATTTGAAGTGCCTGGAGAATGTGGGCATGACCTCCATTGAGCCGATTGAGTTCGAGGGAAAGAAAATCATTCCGCTGCAGTTTTTGAAGGCAGTGCTGCCTGACCCTGCCAGCCTGGGCCCGCGCACCGTCGGCAAGACCAATATCGGCTGCATTTTCCGCGGCAAGAAGGATGGCAAGGACAAGACCTATTACCTTTACAATGTCTGCGACCATCAGGAGTGCTACAAGGAGGTGGGTTCCCAGGCGGTGTCCTACACCACGGGCGTGCCGGCCATGATTGGCGCCATGCTGGTAATGAACGGCACATGGAAGAGGCCTGGAGTATACAACATTGAGGAGTTTGATCCGGATCCTTTCATGGAAGCGCTGAACAAGTGGGGGCTGCCATGGCAGGAGAGCTTTAATCCGGAGCTGGTGGACTGATGGTTGAATTCAGTTATCATCCTGACTGGCTGGCCGAGGTGCCGACGCCTGCCTATGTGGTGGAGGAAAAACGGCTGATTCACAATCTGGAGATTCTCCGGGGACTGCAGGAGCGGACGGGCTGTCATGTGCTTCTGGCCCAGAAGGCCTTCTCCATGTATTCCTGCTATCCGCTTATCAGCAGATATCTCAAAGGGGCCGCGGCCAGCGGTCTTTTTGAGGCACGTCTGGCTTATGAGGAGTTCGGGGGAGAGAATCACGTTTTCAGTCCGGCCTTTCAGGAGAAGGAGTTCCCGGAGCTTTTGAAATACTGTGACCATTTTGTGTTCAACTCCATGTCCCAGTGGAAGCGGTTCGGGCCGCGGGCACTGGCGGCAGGCAAGGAGTGCGGGTTGCGTATCAATCCTGAATACTCGACCCAGGAGCATGCTATCTACGATCCATGCTCCCCGCTGTCAAGGCTGGGGGCAAGGGTGAGCGAGCTGGAAGCTGACAGCTTGGAAGGACTGTCCGGCTTTCACTTTCACACCCTTTGCGAGCAGGGGGCTGAGCCGCTGGCGGCAACCCTTGAGGCTGTGGAAAAGAGATTCGGCCGGTATCTGACCGGACTGAAATGGATTAATTTTGGCGGAGGCCATCATATCACACGTGATGGCTACAATATGCCGCTTTTGGAGAAATGTATCCGCAGAATGCAGGATAAGTACGGATTGAAGGTATATCTGGAGCCCGGCGAGGCAGTGGCGCTGAATGCCGGTTTTCTGGCGGCAACGGTGCTGGAGATTATCGAAGGGCCTGAGCGGGATATGCCGGTGGCTGTGCTGGATGCGTCAGCCGCCTGTCACATGCCGGATGTGATTGAGATGCCGTACCGGCCGCCGCTTTCGGACAGCGATGTGGAGGGCGGACAGCCGTATGCCTACATGCTGGCAGGCGCCACATGCCTGGCGGGTGACAATATAGGGGTGTTTTCCTTTGCTGAGCCTTTGCGGGTGGGACAGAAGCTGCTTTTTGGCGATATGGCCATCTATACCATGGTGAAGAACAACACGTTCAACGGCATGGCTTTGCCGGATATTGCCTATGTGGATAAGCAGGGTGTCTGGAAAAAGGTTCGTTCCTTTGGATATGAGGATTTTAAATGCAGGTTATAAGATTTGCAGTGAGTAAAATGAAATGTTTTTAATATGTAAAAAATTGCACATTTGATATTTACTAAACTCGCAAAATTTTATATAATGTATGTGATATACCAATATCTAAGGGATTGATTTTTAGAAAAGAAGAGGGGCGTATATATGGAAAATAGGAAGATACGGGATGAGCTGGAAAGCCTGGTATCCTTTATTCGTCAGAAACATAAGGAGTTTTTGGTGAGCAGGCTGCAGCCGCTGGGCGTCAAGACCAGCTCAAGAGGTTCTGTACTGTATGCAGTGTACGAGAACGAGGGGCTTGTACAGGAGGATATCAGCAGCAGGCTGAGCATGGATAAGGCTTTTGTGACGCGGGAACTGAATGCGCTGGGCGATATGGGGCTGATTAAGCGCCTGAAGGATCCGCAGGATCATCGCAGGAATCACATCTTTTTGACTGACAGGGGCCGTGAGCTGGGTGAGGCCATCGTCAGGATTGAGGCGGACTGGGTAAATATAGCCTACGCCGGTTTTTCTGCGAAGGAGTTTTCCGCTATGCAGTCTTATTCGGAGCGCATCAGTGAAAATATAAAGAATGCTTGATATGTCAGGGAGTGCGGTAAGCACTCCTTTTCTTTTGTGATTTGCAATATGGCGCAAATAGTGGTAGAATAGTCAGTGCGAACAGGGCAGAGAAGGAGAGAGTAGTCTGTGGCGGCCTTTCAGCGAGTTCTGGCAGGTGGAAACAGGACAGGCGTAAGCAGATGAAGTTCACTCCGGAGCCATTCCGGTGAAGAGATGTAGCCGGGACGTTTTCCGCGTTAAGGAGCAATTAAGTGAGAAAATAGGGTGGTACCGCGAGGCAACGGTGCATTTTTGGTGCAGTGCTTTCGCCCCTAGCTGTGGGGGCGGAAGTTTTTTTATACGCAAAACCGCCCTGAAAAATACGTTTCAGGAGGATACTATGGAAGAAAAGATTGAACAGCTCCGCAAGGAAGCTGCCCAGGCTGTAAAGCAGGCAGTAGAGAGCCTGGGTGACCTGAATGACATCAGGGTAAAATATCTGGGCAAAAAAGGTGAGCTGACCACGATTCTGCGCGGGCTGGGTCAGCTGGCCAAGGAAGACAGGCCGCGTATCGGGCAGATTGTGAATGATGCCCGCCAGCAGCTGGAACAGCTGATTGCCGAGAAGAATGAGGAGCTCAGGGAGGCGGAGCTGAAGAAGCGTCTGTCCAGCGAGAAAATTGATGTCACCCTGCCTGGCCGCCGTGCGCCGCGCGGCCATCTCCATCCGCTCACCATGACGCTGCTGGAGATAAAGAATATCTTTATGAAGATGGGCTTTACCGTGGAGGTGGGGCCTGAGATAGAGAAGGATTATTACAATTTTGAGGCCCTGAATCTGCCCAAGGATCATCCGGCCAGGGATATGCAGGATTCCTTCTACATCACGGAGGATATCCTCATGCGTTCCCAGACCTCGCCTGTGCAGGCAAGGACCATGGAGGCTCATGAGCCGAACAGCCCTATCCGCATGATAGCCCCGGGGCGGGTTTATCGCCGCGATGATTATGATGCCACCCATTCACCGATGTTCACCCAGGTTGAAGGCCTGGTCATCGACAAGGGCATCAGCCTGGCTGATTTGAAGGGCACTCTGGAGAATTTCCTGAAGCAGATATTTGATGAAAAGGTCAGGGTGCGCTTCCGTCCTAGCTTTTTCCCGTTTACCGAGCCTAGCGCCGAGGTGGATATTTCCTGCGTAATGTGCAAAGGCAAGGGCTGCCGCGTCTGCAAGGGTACCGGCTGGCTGGAGATTCTCGGCTCCGGCATGGTTCATCCAAATGTGCTGAGGATGAGCGGCTATGACCCGGAGAAGGTAAGCGGCTTCGCATTTGGTATGGGTGTAGAGCGTATTGCCATGCTGCGCTATGGTATTGACGATCTGCGTCTTTTCTATGACAATGATTTGAGATTCTTAAAGCAGTTCTGGTAATAGGGAGGATTTGAAATATGCAGGTATCTGTAAAATGGCTTCATGATTATATAGATTTCACGGAAACTGCCG
>NZ_JBJDWZ010000014.1:0-4898 GCF_051866355.1 Anaerovibrio sp.
TATGAAGCTGAAGGGAATGCAGCTGACAGACTGGCTGATTATAATTCTGATGACAGCGATTATTGCCCTGGATATGGATTTTGGCAATCTGCAGACGATAGATTACGTGTGCCTGGGAGCCTATGGCTTCTGGCTGGCGGCACTGGTGGTCAGGCTGTATATTGTCAACAGGGAAAAGCGATAGCGTGTAATAAAGCGTAAGCTATGAATTTTTGCGGGGGAGGCGGACAATGAAACGCGTTGGTAATTTTATCTGCTGCCTGATGCTGGCATGTATGCTGCTGCTGGCAGGCTGCGGCGGTCAGGGAGCCGGTGCGGGCAGCTCTGATGCTGGTGCTGCCGGTCAGGGGGCCGCGGCGGCGAAGGCCGCAGGCGGCGGACTGACAGTCAAGGTGCTGGATGTGGGGCAGGGGGATGCCATCCTCATTCAGACAGGCAGCCAGACTATATTGGTTGACACCGGTGATGATAAATACTACGAGGATGGCAAAAAGGGCAAGGCTAATAACCAGCTTTTTGAGGAGCTGCAAAAGGCCGATGTCACGGCCATTGACAAGCTGATACTTACCCATGCCCACGCCGACCACATCGGCAAGGCGGCCCAGGTGATTGAGAAGTACGGCGTGAAGGAGCTCGTGTATAACGGGATTCCTTCCACCAATAAATACTTTGTCAACGCCCTGAAGGCGGCCAAGGCACAGGGAACGCAGCAGGTGAAGGTCAAGGCCGGTGATGTGCTGGATTTTGGCAATGGCGTGACCTATGAGGTGCTCAGCCCGACGGCACAGCAGATAAAGGACGATACGGCCGCTATCAAGGCCGGGGAAAAGCCGGACATCAACAATCAGTCCGTGGTGGGCAGGCTCAGCTTCGGCAGCTTTGCCATGCTGCTGACCGGTGATGCGGAGTCACCGGTGGAAAAGCAAATGGCAGCCTCTTACGGCAGTAAGCTGCACTGCCAGATTTTGAAGGCCGGGCATCACGGCAGCAAAAGCTCATCCTCCAAGGAATTTTTGCAGGCTGTAAAGCCGGAGGCGGCAATGATTTCTGCCGGAGCGAACAATCAGTACGGCCATCCGCATGATGTGACGCTGGAAAGGTACAGGAAGCAGGGCATCAGGCAGATTTACCGCACCGACACAAGTGGTACGGTGACGATTGTCAGTGATGGCAGCGGCTACAGCGTTTCCTGCGGTAAATGACATTTTGTACGGCAAATAGCGTTTTATGCGGCAAATGATGTGAGGTGACATGCTGTGATTGCAGGCTATATTGACAGGCTGGAAGAAGGCGTGGCAGTGATTCTGCTGAATGAGGGTGATTATCAGCTGAATTTTCCGGCGGAGCTTCTGCCGGAGAATATGGGCGAGGGCGATTATATCAGCCTGAGCATCAGTCTGGATGAGGCGAAAAAGCAGGCCATGCTGGCAGAGGCCTTGTCCCTGATGGAAGATTAAGGCGATTCCGGCCTGTATAGGCTCGGGAATAGTGGTAGAATATAAGTGATAGCAGAGATTGGAACTAGACAAATAAGGAGATGTAGTGCATTTGAGCTTTGTAAAGGACAAGCTGGTGAAGGTGCTGCTGGTGATGGCAGTTCTTGTGGGAATTTTCGGGTGTGCAGAGGATGCCGGCAGGGTAGAAGCTGCGGCCTCCCATGAGCTGAATTATTTTAAATATGAAACCTTTACCCATGAGGGGCGAAGCTGGCTGCGGCTTGAACTTGGCATCAAGGGGGGCAGTGCAGAGTACAGCACAAAGGTGAAGGAGCTGACGCCAAAGCAGCTTCATGTGATTTTGCAGGATACCTCCCGGGGCAAGGTAAAGTCAGATATTTCGCTGGACAGAAAGATTGCCAAATATCTGACGCTGAGGGACAATGGCGATAATTCGCTGGATGTAATGATTTCCCTGAACAAGCCGGTGGCAGATCAGGCTTATAAAATTTATTTTGCCGAGCCGGAAAGGCATGGCAAAAAGCCATACCGCATGGTGATTGAGATTGCGGAGGATAAGCTGGCCGACGAGTATGAGCTGGAACAGCCAAAGGAATCGGAAAGCTTTGAAAATCTGGCAGGGCACAGGATTGTGCTGGATCCCGGCCACGGCGGCAGTGACAGCGGTGCCAGGGGGCACAACGGACTGCTGGAAAAGACGGCAACCCTGGCAATTTCCCAAAACGTGGCATCGATTCTGCGGAGTTCCGGCGCGATTGTGACCATGACGCGGGATACGGACGTGGATGTGTATGGCCCGCTGGCCAGTGACCGCGATGAACTGCAGGCCAGGGTGGATGTGGGCAATGCCAATCCTGCCAATGAGATATTCGTCAGCATCCATTGTGATGCCTTTACTTCGCCGACGGCGCACGGAACCAGCGCATTTTATTATCAGTCCAGCTATCGGGGCAGGCTGCTGGCAGAGGCCATCCATCAGGCTATTGTGGAGGAAACGGGGCTGGCAAGCCGCGGTGCCAGGACGGCAAGATTTTACGTAATCAAGAATTCAGCCATGCCGGCAACGCTGATAGAAACGGCTTTTATCAGCAATTATCAGGAAGAGGCGCTGCTGGGGGATCCAGATTTTCAGCACAAGATTGCCGTGGCAATCTGCCGTGGCATCAGTCAATACTTTAAGATGAGGTAAAAGATAGGAGCAGAGGGTAGATATGAAATTGAAAAAAATTTTAGTCGTGGTTCTGGCGGTATTGTGTGCGGTGGCACTGGCAGGCTGCAGCGAGCAGAACAAGGCGGACAACGGCAGCAGTGCATCATTAGCTTCCAGCAGTTCCAGTTCATCAGCCGCTTCCGGCTCGGCTGCCCAGAAGTCAGCTGTTATGGATGTCAGCGTGTATTATCCTGATGTGAATGCCACGGGGCTGGTGGCTGTTGCCAAGACCGTGAAGGCGCAGGAGGCGGACAAGTATAAGGCGGCAGTGGAGGCCCTGCTGGCAGGCACTGACGACAAGAAGCTGACAACAGTTTTTCCGAAAAAGACAAAACTGCTGAAGGTTTCTGTCAGCGGCGGGGTAGCAAAGGTGGATTTTGACAAAAATCTCACAAACGGCTTTGTGGGCGGCTCTACCGGCGAGGAAATGCTGGTGGGCTCCTTGGTAAATACACTGACGGAATTCCCGGAAATCAAGAAGGTACAGATTCTGATAGAGGGCAAGGAGATAGACTCCCTCTCCGGTCATCTTGATTTGAGCAGGCCGGTGGGCCGCATGAGCGAGCTGATAAAGAAATAAAAGGTCACGCTGCTATATTATAAAATCCAGCATGTGGGACAATGCGTGCAAGGATGCCGCAGGAAAGGATTTGCTTTCCTGCGGCTTTTTATTGTGCAGTGTGGAGCTTTTATACTTTTCAGGTACTAAAATACTATCTTTGACAAATAGCAAAATAAGGGTTTACTTTATTATTTAGAATTGTTATTATAGGTTGTGTATAGTAATAAACAGAATTCTTTATTGATTTGTTAGGAGGATTTTTATGGGATTGATTAAAGCGGCAATTGGTGCGGCAGGCGGCGTTTTGGCGGATCAGTGGAAGGAGTATATTTACTGTGAAAGCCTGCCGGCTGATGTGCTGGTGGCGAAGGGGCAGAAGCGCATCAGCAGCAGGGGCAGAAGCTCAAATACCAGCAGTGAGGACAACGTAATCACCAACGGCTCCGTGATTGCTGTCAACGAGGGGCAGTGCATGATTATCGTGGAGAACGGCAAGGTGGTGGACATCTGCTCGGAGGCCGGCGAGTACAGATACGATACCTCCCTGGCGCCATCCCTGTTTACCGATGGCTTGTCCGAAGGTGTCAAGGGCGTCTTCCAGCAGATTGGCAAGCGCTTTACCTTTGGCGGTGACCCTGGGCAGGATCAGAGGGTGTATTTCTTTAACACCAAGGAAATCATGGGCAACAAGTATGGAACTCCGAGCTCCATCGCCTTCAAGATTGTCGATACGGAGATAAATTTCCGGCTGACTATGTCCCTGCGGTGCTTTGGCGAATACAGCTATCGGATCACCAACCCTATTTTGTTTTATACCAATATCTGCGGCAACGTGGAGCAGGAATATCGCCGTGATGCCATTGACAGCCAGCTGAAAAGCGATTTGCTGACGGCACTGCAGCCGGCCTTTGCCAAGCTGTCAGCCATGCGCATCGGCTATGACGAAATTTATGCCCATACCATGGAGCTGGCCGATTCCATCAATGAGGTATTGAGCCAGAAATGGGGACAGCAGAGGGGCATTGAAATCGTGAATTTCGGTATCAGCTCCATCAAGGCCAGCGATGAGGATGAGGAAAGGCTGAAGGAGTACCAGAGCCGTGCGACCCTGATGAATGCCAATATGCGTACTGCCTATATGGCAGGCGGTGTTACCGAGGCGATGCAGGCAGCGGCTCAGAACGAATCGGCCGGGCCTGCCATGGCCTTCATGGGCATGGGGATGGCGCAGAACGCCGGCATGATGAATATGCAGGGCTTTGGGCAGCAGCCGGGAGTGCCACAGCCGCCACAGCCGCCGCAGTCACCACAGCCACAGCCACCACAGCAGCCGGTGCAGCCAGCGGCTGCTGTGGCTTCGGAGGCAGGCAGCTGGACATGCAGCTGCGGTGCGGTGAACAAGGGCAAGTTCTGTACCGAGTGCGGCAGCAAAAAGCCTTCCGAGGGCTGGACATGCAGCTGCGGCACGCTGAACAAGGGCAAGTTCTGCTCGGAATGCGGAGCGAAAAAGCCTGCCGGTGTGCCTGTCTATAGGTGCGACAAATGCGGCTGGGAACCGGAAAATCCGGCAAAGCCGCCGAAATTCTGCCCTGAGTGCGGCGATGTCTTTGATGAAAATGATATTAGGCAGCCTGAGTGACCTCTGCGGGACATTGGTGATGCTGTTGTG
>NZ_JBJDWZ010000015.1:0-4870 GCF_051866355.1 Anaerovibrio sp.
GCGTGTTTTTTTCTGCGGCGGCTCTGCCACATTACCACCAGCGCGAAAATCACAAACCCAGGAATATCCGTCCAGACACCCGGCATAATCATCAGGATGCCGCCGGCAAACTGCAGCACGCGCTCAACAGGCGTGCTGTGATCCACCAGATAGCCAATCATGGAGGAGCTGACGCCGACCATGCCGAGAATCGCCGTAATCGCCGCAAAAATCAGCGAGAAGGCGGTGGCATTTATCATCAGTATCTCCGGTGACAGCACAAAGATATACGGGATGATAAAGGCGGCAATCGCCAGCTTGGACGCGTTCACTCCTGTAATCAGAGGCTTGCCGCCGCTGATGCCGGAGGCGGCATAGGCGGCGAGGGCAACAGGCGGCGTAACATCGGCGATAATGCCGAAGTAGAACACAAACATGTGGGCAGCCAGCACAGGCACGCCCATCTGCAGAAGCGCCGGAGCCGCAATGGTGGAGGTGATAACGTAGTTTGCCGTCGTAGGCACGCCCATACCAAGAATCAGAGATGTAATCATGGTAAAGAACATGGTCGGCAGCAGATAGCCGCCGGACAGCGCCAGAAGGCCGGAGGCCAGCTTCAGCCCCACGCCTGTCTTGGTAACCACGCCGATGATAATGCCTGCCGCGGCACAGGCGATAGCCACGCCCAGCACGTTCCTGGCACCGGCCTCCAGCCCGTGGATAATCTCAACCGGCTTCATGCGGGTACTCTTTTTCAGAGCGGACACGGCAATGGACAGCACAATAGCCACCAGCGCCGCGCGCATCGGGGTATAGCCCGTTACCAGCAGATAAACGATAACCACCAGCGGAATCGCCAGATGGCCGCGCTCCTTGAAGATAACCCAGGCCTTCGGCAGCTGCTCCCTCGGCACGCCTTTCAGATTGGTGCGCTTGGCCTCCAGATGCACGCCCAGCCACAGCCCGGCAAAATACAGCATGGCCGGAATAATGGCCGCCTCCACAATCTCGATATAAGGCACGCCTACAAACTCAGCCATCAGGAAGGCCGCCGCACCCATTACCGGCGGCATCAGCTGGCCGCCCGTGGAGGAAGCCGCCTCAACCGCACCGGCAAACTCCTTGCGGTAGCCCAGCTTCTTCATCATCGGAATGGTAAAGGAGCCGGTACCTGCCACGTTTGCCACGGAGGAACCGGACACCGTTCCCATCAGCGCACTGGACAGCACCGCCACCTTGGCAGGACCGCCGCTGGCCCAGCCGGCAATAGCATTGGCAATATCAATAAAGAATTTGCCCAGTCCCGTGGACTCCAGATAGGCGCCAAAGAGAATGAACAGGAAAATAAACGTAGACGACACGCCCAGAGGAATGCCGAAAATACCCTCCGTAGTAAAATACAGATGCCCTACCAGCTGCTCCGGTGTCAGGCCGCGATGGCTCAGCACACCCGGCATGTGGGGACCGGCAAAGGCATACACGATAAATGCCGTTACCACCACGACCATAGGGATGCCCACCACGCGGCGGGTCGCCTCAATAACCAGCAGGACGCCGATGATACCCACCACAAGGTCAGGCGTGGTAATCAGGCCGGCCCGCATGGCCAGCTCCCTGTACATGATGACAATATAGGCAGGCGAAGCTGCACCCAGCACCGCCAGAACAGCATCCAGAGGATGCAGCCTGCTCCTTGACCACGACTTGCGGGTCGGATAGAGCAGATAGGACAGGGCCAGCGCAAACCCCAGATGCACGGCACGCTGCAGCTGGGCATCCAGTACGCCGAAAAAGGCCGTATAGAGCTGGAACACTGAAAAAGAAATCGCTATTGCGGAAATTACCTTCGCCATAAGGCCGGTGTACTGCATGGTGTCCGACTCGCGGTCATACTTTTTCAGCACTTCCTGAGCCAGCGCTTCATCGCTGGTCACCGGCGCGTTTTTATCTAACGCCATAGACTTACCTCCTTGCAAAATTTTTCTGTAACAATACCTTTAAGCCGTAAAAGGCAGGGGCAACAGCTATGTCCACCCTGTACCCCGGCGGATAAAACCTGTAGAGATGGTGAGCCTCCCCATCCACCGTAACGGTAAGCATGGTTCCCACCCCCGTGCGCAGGCTCAACGACGGAAAATACCGGTTCATATCGTCCATGACAAAATCATCACCCTCCTGGCGGAAGCTGCCGTCGCTTTCCATAAAGGGCAGTCCCACCCCGAAGGAGTGATATCTCGTGCTCTGCAGAACCAGCCCTGACAAATCATCGCCGACCACCAGATATTCCTCTACCGGTGTTTTCTGCACTGAATGAATAAACCTGATATTCACAGGCATCCCCTCATAGGCAGGCGCCATGTCGAGAATCCCTTCCTCCCCTATCAGAAATACCCAGGGGCGGCTGAGATACCACAGGGAAACCGCTGCCGCAACAGCCAGCAGCAGCCAGATTTTTTTGTCAACTTTTTTATAATACATCATAACAAAAAACAGGGCTGCACAGGTGACCTGACAGCCCTTGTCTTTCCCTTCAAAAAATTCCTAACCGGCCAATCCGATTACTCCTTGAAGAACTTCTCAGCGCCGGCGTTCATCTTAATCGGCATACCTTCCATAGCGCCTTCCTTGGTAATCAGCTTGCCAACGGAATGAGCAGCCTTGATGCGATCCAGATTGGTGAAGAGTGCCTTCGTAATGTCATAGCCCAGGTTTTCATCAACCTTATCGGTGCATACCAGCATAGCCATTACGGAAATACCGGCAACTTCCTCGTCAAAGCCTGCATAAGTACCGGCAGGAATAACAACCTTGGTATAGAACGGATACTTGGCAATCAGGGCATCAGCCTTGTCTGCATCAACCGGCAACAGGCGTACCTTGTTCTGGGAAGCAATATCCTGAACGGCTGCAGTAGGATAGCCGGCAGTAACGAAAGCCGCATCCACATTGCCGTCCTTCAGGGCGCTGGCGGCCTCGGAGAAGGACAGGAACTGCTCATCGATATCATCATAGGTAATGCCATAGGCCTCGAGAATCTGGCGGGCATTTGCCTCCGCACCGGAACCCATAGCACCTACTGCCACGCGCCTGCCCTTCAGGTCTGCAACGCTCTTGATGCCGGAAGCATCAAGGGTAACAATCTGGCAGGTCTCCGGATAGAGGGTAGCAATACCGCGCAGGTTGTCAACCTTCTTATCCTTGAACATCTCGATGCCATTAGCGGCATAATAGGTAATATCATTCTGTACGATAGCCAGGTCAACGGAGCCTTCCTTCAGCATGTTGATGTTGGCTACGGTAGCACCCGTGCTCTGGGCGCTGGCATTCATGCCCTGAATGTTGTTGTTGAGAATCTCAGCCATAGCGCCGCCGATTGGATAATAAGTACCAGCCGTACCGCCGGTAGCGATGTTCAGGAACTTCTTCTCCCCTGCGCTGTCACCGCCGCAGCCGGCAATCACGCCGATTACCATCACCAGCAGGACACTAAGAACCGACAATCTGCTAAATAATTTCATAAACATAACCTCCTCGTCCAATACATCCGCAAACCAATATCCGGTTCGCATATCACGTATAACATTATAGCATAAACCTGTCTGAATGAAAATGTTTTTCAGGGAAATATTGTATACAAAAAAGGCCGTCCCAACAAGGCGGCCCCTTTGCCATCATAACTTTATTTTACTATATCACTTCTTGCTCTTTGCCTTTTTCTTTCCCTTGGCCGGCTTTACATTTACGGCCTCCTTCAGAGCCTTGCCCGGCTTGAAGGAAGGATTTCTGGAAGCGGCAATCTGCAGCTCCTCGCCGGTCTGCGGATTGCGGCCGGTACGTGCAGCCCTTTCCTTTACCTCAAAGGTGCCAAAGCCCAGCACCTGAACCTTGCCGCCCTCTACCAGCGTTTCCTGCACAGCGGCAAAAATGCCTGCAACAGCCTTCTCGGCATCCTTTTTGGTAATACCGGATTTTTCAGCAACCTTCGCAACTAACTCTGCCTTATTCATTTAATTTCCCCCTCAAAGTATAAAAATTTAAAATACTCTGTAAAAATACTCGGCAACCCCTTGCCAATTGACTACAATATACCATAAACACTGGGATTTTGCACTACTTTTTTACGTTTTTGGCAGAAATTTATTGTTTTTCCTTTTATTTTATTTTCCGCGTCAGCGCTTTTTTGCTTCGTCCCAGAATTTGTCCAGCTGTTCAAGGGTAAACTCCTGCCAGTGGCCGCCCTGCTCCCTGACCTTCTCTTCCACATAGGAAAACCTGTTGCGGAATTTCTTGTTGCAGGCCAGAAGTGCCAGCTCGCTGTCCGCCTTCAGGAAACGTGCCAGGTTGACGATGGTGAACAGCACATCGCCCAGCTCCTCTGCAATATGGCCGCTGTCCCCCTCTGCCACAGCCTCCTTCAGCTCTGCCAGCTCCTCATGGATTTTGGCCCAGACAGGCTCCGGCGCATCCCAGTCAAAGCCGGCCTTTGCCGCCTTGCCCTGCAGCTTCTGTGCCGCCATCAGCGCCGGCAAATCCTTTGGCACCCCGTCCAAAAGCGACTTTCTTTCCTTCTTTTCCTGCTTTTTTACCGCCTCCCAGCTGATGAGGGCGGAACCGGCATCAGCCGCCTGCACATCCCCGAAGACATGGGGATGGCGGCGCACCAGCTTCTCCGTCACGCCGTCCACTACGTCCTGCATGGAGAACTCTCCCGCTTCCTCCGCCATGCGGGCGTGGAAAACCACCTGCATGAGAATATCCCCCAGCTCTTCGCACAAAAGGTCATAATCCTCCAAATCAATGGCCTCCAGCACCTCATAGGTTTCCTCAATCAGATTTTTGCGGATGCTCCTGTGGGTCTGGGCAATATCCCAGGGACAGCCCCCCGGCTCCC
>NZ_JBJDWZ010000016.1:0-4820 GCF_051866355.1 Anaerovibrio sp.
AACGACAAGCGTTAAAGGGATAACAGAACTTACAGATTGATAATCACAGCGCATAACGCCAGCATTGCGGCAAATACGCCGATGCGCATACAGGTGATGCTCGCGGAGAACCCTGCAGTGAAGGTCTCGAATTTAGGGAGAAAATCCAGATTGAAATTACCGCCGCCGGTGATACCGGCTGTTGCCATAGCAGGCTTGAGCGTGGTTTTCATGATCATGACCCCCTTCTCTGTTCGGCTGATAACGCCTGTTGCATATCAGCCCTTCTATATAATATGTTGCTTTTCTTCTATGATTTAAGTATACTGTAAAAAATGGAAAATATCTAATGCACAAACGACAAAAAATGTTCTATGAGCGACAAAAATATGGCAATCGGTGTATTTTGGATTATGTATGCAAAATACCTGACCGATGGCGGCCGGATTGACGGCCCGGCTGTATTTTGCCGCGGCTTGAAATGGGGTGTGGATATGATTCAGCAGATGACGGTCATGCGGATTGCCGCCGACAAGGAGAAGGAACAGCGGCACGAAACGCCGCTTTTTCCCTGCAGCGTGTATGTAACCGACTGGCAGAGGGGGAGCATTGAGGGCTGTCCCTGGCACTGGCACAAGGACCTTGAGCTGATGTATGTGGCTATGGGACGGGTGCAGGTGGAGTGCAGCGGCCAGCAGACGGTGCTGAAGGAGGGAGATGGCCTGTTTTTCAACAGCAAGGCCCTCCATCGCTATCAGATGGTAGGAGAGGAAAAATGTCATATCTGCTATCTGGTTTTTAATCCCGATTTTGTCACCGGCGGCGTGGGCACGGTGTACCATCAGAAATACATGGCGCCTCTGGTGTCGGATGCCAGCTTTCCCTGCCAGTTCCTGTACGGGTCCGGGGCGCAGGATGCGGAGATTATCGGCAGGATACGGGCGGCCTTTGCCGCTGCCCGGCAGGGCAGTATCGGCTACGAATACGATGTCAGGTACAACATCAGCAAGGCGCTGCTGCAGCTTTTGCTGGACTATCAGCCGCTGGCGCTGGAGTCAAAGCATATGACGCCGCAGATGGAGCGGCTGCAGGAGATGCTGGATTTTCTGCATTGGCATTTCAGCGAGGAGGTTTCCCTGGCACAGCTTGCAGGCAGTGCCGGTATCAGCTGCCGCGAGGCACAGCGGTGCTTCAAGGGGATACTGCACACCTCGCCTATGGAGTATCTGCACCATTACCGGATGCAGGTGGCGGAGGAGCTTCTGCTGGGAACGTCGGATTCCGTGCTGGATGTGGGAATCAGCTGTGGCTTTCAGAATCCCAGCCATTTTATCAAGTCCTTTCGGAAATATCGCGGCTGTACGCCGCGGGTCTTCCGCCAGAGAAATGCAGGCGGTGCCCTTGGATTTTTTAGAACGGAGTATATGGAGAGTGGTTTGTCAAGAGAACATAGATAGTTTATCCACATTTTTTGCAAAATGTGGATAAAATTGTGGATAAACTGTGATTGCGTGTGCATAATATGGCGGGTTATACACAGGCGCAGGGGATAATTTTAATGCTTTTTTGCAGGAAATCGTATATAATATACCTGCATATATTTTATGGAACAGGGTGACAGAGGGAGGGCTTTATGAGGGCGTGGCATGTTTGGCGGAAAAGGCTGGCGGCGGCGGCCGTGCTTGGCAGTGCGGGGCTTCTGCTGACGATGAATACGGCGCTGGCATTTACAAATCTGCAGAAAAATTCCCGGGGGCCGGAGGTTCTGCAGGTGCAGAAATGCCTGAAGACACTGGGGTACAGCATTCCGGAGCTGGATGGTGTCTTTGGCAACAGCACATATCGGGCCGTGATGGCCTTTCAGCGCTCCAACAAGATAAAGATTACGGGGGTTGTGGATAAAAAAACCTACAACGCCCTGCAGGTGGCCAGGCGCAATTTTGAGCTGAAGGGCGGACTGGAGGGCATGGCTGACGGCGATGCCTCATCAGATGAGGACAGCTGGCAGGAGGCGCGCGGCTCTGCCGTGAATGTGCCGGAGAGCCAGCCCTTCCTGCTTCGCGACAATGTGCCGAATGTGCTCAGGACGGCCAGGAAGTACATAGGCGTTCCGTACAAGTTCGGCGGCGATACGCCGAAGGCCTTTGACTGCTCGGGCTACCTGCAGTACGTTTTTGCCCAGCACGGCATGAACCTGCCCCGGACGGCGGATTTGCAGTTCAAGCTGGGGCGCAGTGTGGCGGCTGGCAGGCTGGAGGCGGGGGACCTGGTGTTTTTCAGCACCTATGAGCCGGGAGCCTCCCACTGCGGCATCTATCTGGGCAACGGCGAGTTTATCCACGCCTCGTCCAGCAAGGGCGTGCGGGTGGACAAGCTCAGTGACGATTACTGGAAGGCGAAGTTTTACGGCGGCAAGCATATTGTCAAGTAATGCTTATCCACAGAAGCCGCGTCTGGAAAGTAACTTATCCACAAAAATTTATACTTGTGTACACTTATGCAGTCTGTTTGGTGTGCTTTATCTCTGCCAGCTAGGAATCATTGAATTCCTAGCTGGTTTGTTATGTATAAGTGTGTATAAATTTTCATTTTTATGTATAATTCCTGTGAATATGTTGTGGACAGTGACCACTACATGTTGTGTTCAGGTTTGACATAGGGCACTATATATTGTAAAATCTAGTTGGTAATTTATCTATATTCTAAAATGGAGAGAGTTGGAGTATGCAAAATATACGAAAACGCAATGGAGATATAGTCCCATTTGTCAGAAAAAAAATCGAGGATGCCATTCACAAGGCCAATCTGGAGTCCATTGATGAAACCTTTGATGGACAGACGCTGAATCTGCTTACAGATGATGTAATCGCCGCAATCAGCGGGCAGGAGATTCCGGCGGTTGAGTTTATTC
Source organism: Anaerovibrio sp. (assembly GCF_051866355.1). Classification (GTDB taxonomy): domain Bacteria; phylum Bacillota; class Negativicutes; order Selenomonadales; family Selenomonadaceae; genus Anaerovibrio. The sequence goes on from NZ_JBJDWZ010000016.1 coordinate 2,891, forward strand.
AGGACACGGTGGAGCAGGTTCTGATAAAGCACAATTACGCCAGCACGGCCAAGGCATTCATCCTGTATCGGGCAGAGCATACCAAGATGCGTCAGGCACAGGGGGACCTGATGGACATCTATGACGAGCTGACCTTCAAGAAGGCGGCTGATGCCGATATCAAGCGGGAAAACGCCAATATCGATGCCGATACGGCCATGGGAACCATGCTGAAATACGGTTCCGAAGGGTCAAAATACTACATTGACAACTACATTTTGCCGAAGGATATTGCGGCGGCTCATGCAGATGGTGATATTCACATCCATGACAAGGATTTCTACATGCTGACGGAAACCTGCTGCCAGATAAATCTTATCAAGCTCTTCGAGGGCGGATTTTCCACCGGGCACGGCTTCCTGCGGGAGCCGAATGATATCCGCTCCTATGCGGCGCTGGCTTGCATTGCGATTCAGGCTAATCAGAATGAGATGCACGGCGGCCAGGCGGTGCCGAATTTTGACTATTCCATGGCGCCGGGCGTGGCAAAGACCTTCCGCAAGCAGTATTTTGAGTATCTCGCTTCCTTTATGCGGGCTGTATTCATGATGAAGCTGGAGGATTCCCGCCTGCTGGCGAGGGAGGTACAGCGCAGTATTCCGATGCAGCTCACCATGTCCAATGCGGACGAGTACAGGGAGCGGCTGGTGGATTTTCTGCCTCATCATCAGGCCAGCCACAACTTTGAGTGGATTTCGCCGAACCAGACGGAGCGCGCCCACAGGTTTGCTGTGGAATCGGCGCTGGATGCCACGGACAGGGCGACCTTCCAGGCTATGGAGGCGCTGATTCACAACCTGAATACCATGAATTCACGCGCCGGCGCCCAGGTGCCGTTCAGCTCCATCAACTATGGTACTGATACGTCGCCGGAGGCGCGGATGGTGATGCGCAACCTGCTGAGGGCTACCGAGGCGGGACTTGGCAACGGCGAGACGCCGATTTTCCCGGTGCAGATTTTCAAGGTCAAGGAAGGCATCAACTACAATCCGGGGGATCCGAACTACGACCTGTTCCAGCAGGCCATGAAGACCTCGGCCAGAAGGCTGTTCCCGAATTTCAGCTTTCTGGATGCACCGTTCAATCTGCAGTATTACAAGCCTGGCGACTACAATACAGAGGTGGCGTACATGGGGTGCCGTACCCGCGTAATGGGCAATGTGCATGACCCGGCAAAGGCCGTTACCTGCGGCCGCGGCAACCTCAGCTTTACCAGCATCAACCTGCCGAGGCTGGCCATCAAGGCCGGGCATGATCTCGACAGGTTCTATCAGGAGCTGGACGGGATTATTGAGCTGGTGTTCCGTCAGCTGCTGCACCGCTTCAGGATTCAGTGCAGCAAGAAGGGCCGCAACTATCCTTTCCTCATGGGACAGGGTGTGTGGATTGATTCTGATGAGGTCGGCCCTGATGACAGCGTGGCCGAGGTGTTGAAGCACGGTACGCTGTCCATGGGCTTTATCGGTCTGGCAGAGTGCCTGACGGCGCTGATTGGCGAGCATCATGGCCAGTCGGCCAAGGCGCAGAAGCTGGGCATGGAGATTGTCGGCTACATGCGCAGGCGCATGGATGAGAAGTCCGAGCAGACAGGGCTGAACTTTACCCTGCTGGCAACCCCGGCAGAGGGGCTGAGCGGGCGCTTTGTGCGCATTGACAGGAAGGTATACGGTGAGATTCCTGGCGTTACGGACAAGGAATACTACACCAACAGCTTCCATGTACCGGTAGGCTACGGCATTTCAGCGGCAGAAAAGGTCAAGCTGGAGGGGCCGTATCACGCCATGACCAACGCGGGTCATATCAGCTACGTGGAGCTGGATGGGGATCCGTCCAAGAATCTCCGGGCCTTCGAGGCGGTAATCCGCTGCATGCATGACAACGGCATCGGCTA
>NZ_JBJDWZ010000017.1:0-4294 GCF_051866355.1 Anaerovibrio sp.
AGGATGCCATTATTATGGCTATGGCCAATCCGGAGCCGGAGATTATGCCGGAGCTGGCTAAGAAGGCTGGCGCCCGTATTATCTGTACCGGCCGTTCTGATTTCCCTAATCAGGTGAATAATCTGCTGGCGTTCCCTGGCATTTTCCGTGGTGCTTTGGATGTGAGGGCTACAGATATTAACACTGCGATGAAGATTGCTGCAGCTACTGCTATTGCTTCCCTGATACCGGAGGAGGAGCTCAGGGAGGACAATATTATCATCAGTCCGTTTGATAAGCGCGTAGCTCCTAGAGTGGCTGCTGCGGTGGCACAGGCCGCTATTGATACCGGCGTGGCCACCAAGGACGGCATGACCGCGGAGCTGGTGGCTGAGCATACTATGGAGATGCTGGGGGCATAAGGTATATTCGCTTTGCCTGCTGTATTGAATAAAAGCGCAGTTGACTATCCCCTCCTTTATATATGTAAAGGAGGGGATATAAATGTATCGGTCAATGGCCTGATAAATGTTCCTTTTCAGAATCCGCCGTCTTATGAAAAGCTGCTCGGCAATTTGCAAGGGGCGTATTCCAGGCGCTTGAACATTAAGCACAGATTAGTATATACGGTAATGGAAGAGGAAAAAATCGTCAGGATTATAAGTATGTGGTCCCATTATGAATTTTAGCTACACAAAAGCAGTTATGTGTGGAATGCGAGTTATGTCAATCCGCTCATAGTTGCTTTTTTGTTGTTTTTGCGGGCGATAAAGGATTTTCAGGGGGAATGTCGAATTAAATAAGCAGATATTTGTTATGTGTATGTGGGGCGGTTATATGCGGTGCTTATTTCGTGTCAGGGCGGCGTGAGTTATGTTTTTGAAAAAGGTGTTTGTAGAGCAGGAAGCTGGTGAGGGATGATGGCGACAGATAATAGCACATTGGATTATTACAATAGGAATTCGGCAGATTTTGTGCTTGCAACCCGTGGTGTTGATTTTGGGGAGATACAGGACAAGTTTTTAGAAAAGATTCCTTCAAAGGGCTTTATTTTAGATTTTGGATGTGGTTCCGGCAGGGATACTAAATATTTTTTGGCAAAGGGATATACGGCAGAGGCGTGGGATGGTTCGCTGGAATTATGCAGGTCTGCCAGCGAGTTTATCGGGATGGAAGTAAAAAACAGATTATTTCAGGATTTATCCGCCTGTGATTTATATGACGGTATATGGGCGTGTTCGTCAATTTTGCATCTGCCTTTAGATGAATTAATCTCGGTCATGACAAAAATCGAAAGAGCCCTAAAGAAAAACGGTGTTTTATATACTTCATTTAAATATGGGAATTTTTCCGGGGAGCGCAATGGCAGGTATTTTACCGATATGACAGAGAAGAAATTTCATGAAATATTAAAGAGTTATCCGTCTTTACAGGTTATAGAGATTTGGAAAACTGGTGATGTGCGGCAGGGCAGGGAAAATGAGCAGTGGTTAAATATTTTGCTCAGGAAAACAGATTAATATGCAAATGATATAAGCTGGTGAGAGAATGGGATATTTTTCTAATGCAGAAACATGGACAGTAAATGAAAGCAATGTAGCGTATTCAGCTGTTACAACTGGCGATAAAGGGCTTGACAGGCAGCTGCTTTATCAGTTGAATATGTGCATAAGAAAGGCAAATAAGATAGATGTTATAGTATCTTTCTTGATGACTTCCGGTGTAAAACTGATTATCAAGCAATTGAAGAATGCTGTGGATAGAGGCGCCAGCCTGCGTATTTTGACTGGGAATTATTTGGGTATAACACAGCCGGAGGCCCTGTATTTGCTGAGGCAGAAATTAGGCGATAATTTTCAGCTGAGGATGTACAATGACAGCACGCGCTCGTTTCATCCCAAAGCATATATTTTTGAGTTTGATAACTGCCGTACTATTTTTGTGGGAAGCTCCAATATATCAAGGTCTGCCCTGACTAATGGCATTGAATGGAATTATTGCCTGCAGGAAGAAAACGACCCGGATAATTACAAAAAGTTTTGTGCCACTTTTGAAGAATTGTGGTGTAATCACTCTGTGATTATGGATGATGAGGCATTACATAGCTATTCTAAAACGTGGCATCGCCCTGCTGTGTATAGAGATATGCAACGCCAAATTCAAGATGATTCTTCTGATGATACCAATGTCCGCTTTTTATATGAGCCACGAGGGGCGCAGATTGAAGCCTTGTATGCCCTGAGTAATCTTCGTCAGGATGGTGGCACAAAGGGGATTGTACAGGCCGCAACAGGTATAGGCAAAACTTTTTTGGCAGCATTTGACTCAAAAGAATTTAACAGGGTACTTTTTGTGGCGCATCGCAAAGAGATATTGGAGCAGGCAGCCAAATCTTTTCGTTGCGTAAGACCTGATAAGACAGTTGGTTTTTTCATGAGCGAATACAAAGAAACTGATACGGATTTTGTTTTTGCTTCTGTTGCGACTTTAGGTCAGGCAGAATATCTGAGCAGCAGGTATTTTGGGCAGGAAGATTTTGATTATATCGTGATAGATGAATTTCATCATGCCGTAAATAAGCAGTATAAAAATATCATTGAATATTTCAGACCAAAATTTTTGCTTGGGCTGACAGCGACGCCGGAGCGCATGGATGGCAGGGATATTTTTGCGCTGTGCGATTATAATGTACCCTATGAAATTAATCTGGCGGAGGGTATTAATAAGGGGATGCTTGCACCTTTCAGGTATTATGGCATCTATGATGATACCGATTATAAAAATGTCGAATATCATCAGGGTCATTACAACATAAAGGCATTAAATGCAACGTATATCTCCAATACCAAAAGAACCGATTTGATTTTTATGCATTACAGCAAGCACAAACGGAAGCGGGCTTTAGGCTTTTGCTGTTCAAGGGAACATGCAGAGATGATGGCAGAGGAGTTCTGCAAGCGGGGTGCAAAGGCGGCCGCGGTTTATAGCGGCGTTCAGGGCAATTATTCTGTAGGTAGGGAGAAGGCTTTGATGGGGCTAAAATCAGGAGCCATCGAAGTTATCTTTTCTGTTGATATGTTTAATGAAGGGGTAGATGTAAAATCCCTTGATTTGGTTATGTTTTTGCGTCCAACGGAATCGCCAGTGGTATTCCTGCAGCAGCTGGGGCGCGGCCTGCGCATTGATAAGGGCAAGCAATATCTTGTAGTGCTGGACTTCATCGGCAATTACGTGAAAGCGGACAGAGTTCAGAAATATCTATCAAATGATTATATTGGCAATCCGGGTAAAGAAAGCGTAAATTATGATGTGGAACCTCAAAGCATCTATCCGGATGATTGCCAGGTTGATTTTGATATAAAATTAATTGATATGTTTGCAACCTTGCAGCAAAAGAGGATAAATAAGCAAAGGCAGATAGAGGATGAGTTTAAGAGGATATGTGACGAATTAGATGGCAGGCATCCGACCAGAATAGAGTTATTCAATATGATGGACAGGGAGATTTATCATATCTGCTTGTCAAATAATAAAATCAGTCCCTTTAGTGATTATCTGACTTTTTTGGAGGGACAGGGATGCCTGATGCCTGATGAAAGCAGAATTTTTTCCAGTGCAGGCAGGGAGCTTGTGGCGTGGGCAGAAAAAACGAATATGACAAAAGTGTATAAAATGCCCGTGCTGATGTCTTTTTTGCAGGAGGGGAAAATTAAAGATTCCGTTACGATGGATGATGTACTAAAAAGCTGGAAAAGTTTTTTTGCGAGCAATAGAAATTGGCGTGATTTGCCGTCAATTAGCTCATATCAGGAATTTTTGCAATTAAGTGATAAATGGCATATCAGGAAAATTCTGGACATGCCGATTAAATATCTGAAAAACAATCAGGCCGCTGGCATAATAAAGCTGGATGGGGCTTCGGGTGATACACTGCTGGAATTTGATGATGTGATTAAAAATGTAATAGCGTTGCCGGGCCTGCATGAGCAGTTATATGATGTGTTGTCATATAGAGTACAATATTATTATTGGCAGAGATATGAAAGCAGAAAATAAGTATCGAAGGGAGATTTTATCATGAAAAGGCTGGTCATTGTCTTTACTGTTATGCTGATGCTGGTGGGCATGGGGGCGGCGTATGCCTCCGGGTATCTTCTGAATACCCAGAGCGGCAAGTTCCACTATGCAAGCTGCCGTACTATCAAGCATCCGAATTCGGCAAAGTTTGTGCCGGTGGAAAGCCGCGAAGAGGCAATAGCCCTGGGGTACAAGCCGTGCGGCGTTTGCAGGCCTTGACGTAAAAATCAATGTCAGC
>NZ_JBJDWZ010000017.1:4394-28030 GCF_051866355.1 Anaerovibrio sp.
CTGGGGTACAAGCCGTGCGGCGTTTGCAGGCCTTGACGTAAAAATCAATGTCAGCGAAGCATTCATTGAAAGGCAGGGTGAGGCCATGGAAAGGAAGCGTTGCAGCTGGTGCAACATAAATAATCCGCTATATGTGCGGTATCATGATGAAGAGTGGGGGATACCGCTGCGTGATGATGGCAGGATGTTTGAGCTGCTGGTGCTGGAGAGCTTTCAGGCCGGCCTGTCCTGGGAGTGTATTCTCAACAAAAGGGAAGCCTTTCGCATGGCGTTTGATGATTTTGCGGTAGCAGAGGTTGCATGCTACGATGAGGCAAAAATCAAATCCCTGCTGGCAAATCCCCGTATCGTCCGCAACAGGCGGAAAATAGAGGCGGCGATTGCCAATGCCGGTGTATTCATGGCTATTCAGCGGGAATTCGGCAGCTTTGACCGCTATATCTGGCAGTGGACATCATATCAGACTGTCTGTGAGCAGGGGCTGGCAAGCTCTCATCTGTCAGACGAGGTGTCCGGGGATTTGAAGCGGCGGGGCATGAAATTTGTGGGCACAAAAATAATCTATTCATTTTTGCAGGCAATAGGTGTAATATATTCTCATGAGGAAGGATGTTATTTGGCCAGGTTGGCAGGGGGACAGGCATGTTTGCATTTTTGAAAAAAGTATGGTCCGGCCTTACGGGAGCTGGGGAAAAGAAAAATAGCAGCCGTAAGTCAGCTGCTTCGCCGGTGGAGGGCGGGAAGAATAAAAAGCCGGATGCCTCCGGAATGAGCGGAGTATCCCTGAATGTGCGGGCTGGGCGGCCGGATACGCCCGCGGGAAAGGCCGCTGGAAAAGAGGCTTCGGTGAGCAAGGGCCGTGCCATGACGGAAAGGGCAGGGCGGAGAAGCTATGCCGGGCGTCTGCCGATATGTGAAGGCTGTCTGAATATAGGCGGCTGTGCAGGATTTTTTCCCGGCTGTGGCTGCTACGGCCACAGCCATGATACGGTGAAGGTATCCTCCGGTGGCTGGCATGGGCTGAACGCCGGCCGGGGCAGCAATCTGGCTTCGCCGGAATTTGCCGCCTGGTGCGCCTTTATGGGCTATCCTGTAGCGGAAAGGTACTGGGCGGAGTACGAGGATATCTGGAATTATTACGAGGAAGCCCTGCATGAGTATGGTTCGGAGTATGAGGCTTTTGATGCCTTTGCCGCTGACCGCCATAATGAGCGCGATTGCGATGAGTACGATTATGATGAGTACACCAGTGATGATTACGCCTGCGATGAGAGTGAGTACGGCGACTATGCTTGCGACGGGGAGGACTGCGGCATGTATGATGCCGATGATTGCGGTGCGGATGATTATGGTGATATGGATGACAGCATGGACTACGATGCTGACGATTATAGCGATAGCTGTCAGTACAGCTATGACGATGATGATGACTACTAGTGAGTAAAAACTACATTAAATAAATTTCCACGTCAAAAAAGGTTTGCAGGGACTGCCCGTCAGAGGCAATTCTGCAAACCTTTTTGCTTTTTAACTATATTGGCATCAGCTACTATACAATGTACGCAGCTCAGCTGTTTTCAGAGGCCTTTTTCTTCTGGAGATAAGCGTCCATAGCCTCGGCCACATGCTTGGCATCCTTTACGGCCAGCACTACGTTGAATGGCCCCATAACCACGTCGCCGCCGGAGAATACGCCCTCGCGGGTGGTCTGGCCGTTCTCGTCAACCTCGATAAGCCCGCGCTCGTTGACCTCAACGCCGGTGGTGGTACGCACAATCTTGTCCTTTGGCACCTGGCTCACTGCCACAATGGTGCTGTCAGCAGGGCAGAGCTCCGCTCCCTCTGTTACCAGATTGCCGTTCTCATCGTAGGAGGTATCTACCATCAGCGGCCCCTCCGGGGTAATCTCCACAGGGGACTTGCCGAACTCGAACACTACGCCGTCAGCCTGGGAATACTCGAATTCCTTCACGCTGGCGGATACCTTGTTGCGGCGGGCATAGACGGTAACGAAGCGGCTTCCCTTGCGGATGGCAGTACGGGCCACATCCATGGCGGAGTTGCCGGAACCGATAACGGCTACGCGCTCGCCCAGGTCATAGCAGTCAGGGTTCTGCAGGTAGTCAACGGCGAAATGGCAGTTGCCCAGGCTCTCGCCCTTTACGCCCAATGCCCTCGGACGCCATACGCCGGAGCCGATGAAGATGGCATCGTAGCCATCACGGAACAGCACATCCAGGTTGAGGGCGCCGCCGATGGTGGTGTTCGGGCGGATGTGGATGCCCAGCTCCCGCAGCTTCTGGGTGTAGCGGTTCAGGATGCTCTGCGGCAGGCGGAAGTCAGGGATACCGTAGCGCATCATGCCGCCCAGGTGCTCCATGCGCTCAAAAATGGTCACATTGTAGCCGCGCTGTGCCAGCTTGACAGCCACGGTCAGGCCGGCAGGACCGGAGCCGATAACGGCTACATTCTGCCCCTTTGGTGGCTCATGCTCCATCACAACCTTGTCCAGATAAGCATCGGAGATGTACTGTTCGATGCTGGAAATCTGCACGGAGGAACCCTTGATGCCCTGAATGCAGTGTCCCTCGCACTGGGCTTCATGGTCACACACCAGGGAACAGATAACGCTCATAGGGTTGTTCTCAAACAGCATGGCACCTGCCTGATTGATTTTTCCATCCAGAAAGAGGCGTATCATTTCCGGGATGTTGGTGTGGGCAGGACAGCCATTAATCTGGCACTGGGGTTTTTTGCACTGCAAGCAGCGGCGGGCTTCATTGATAACGTGAACAGCCATGTTTTCTTATCACCTATTTCTTTCTTTGGTAACGCTGGATACTTCTCATGCTTTTATTATATTTATGGAGAGTGCTGTAGTCAATAAAAAATGTATATAATACGTAGTAAAAATGGGAAATTTTAAGCATGTGTCCCCTATGAAAATTTAAATGTAATTTTGAGAATTTATCTCATAAAATATTGACAGTGATAATGATAAATGTTATCATTAATACGCAAATTGATAATAATTATCAATTATGAATTAGATTCATTTTTTTGGAAAGGTAAGGGTGGAATTTTTATGGAAATCTTTGATACGGTTGTGCAGTGGTTCTCGCGGGGCGGTATGGTGATGTATCTTCTCCTGCTGTGTTCCGTTATGTCGGTGGCTGTTATCATAGAAAGGTTCAGATATTTCCGGTGCAAGTCGGTAAATTATAAACTGTTTTCTGCCAGATTATTGGACTGCATGGAGAAGAAAAGCCTGCGGGAGATACGTGAGATTTACCGCAAGGAAAGCTCTGCGGCCGCTATTGTGGTGGAAGCAGGCGTGAGGGCCGTACAGGGAGGCAGGGATCCGGAGGCGGCCATGGAAAATGCCGCCCGGCTGGAGGCCGCCAAGCTGAAAAAGGGCCTGTCCCTGCTGGGGGTTACGGTGACGCTGGCTCCTGTGCTGGGCCTTTTAGGGACAGTTGTGGGCATGATAAATTCTTTCAGTGTTTTCAATCTGCAGCAGGGAGCGCCTATGGCGATTACCGGCGGTGTAGGTGAGGCGCTGGTGGCAACGGCTTCCGGGCTGATGGTGGCGATTCTGGCACTGGTGGGACACAGCTACTACGGGCACCGCCTGGACAGCATCATGACAGCTATTGAGCAGATTGCGGTACTTTTTGTGGAAAAGATGCCTGCTTATACGGCCGGCAGAATGCGGGAGGTAGAAAAATGCGCCTGACAAGCACGAGGCTGGAGAGCTCCCCGAAGCTGATGATAATTCCCATGATAGATATCATCTTTTTTCTGCTGGTGTTTTTCATGCTGAATACTCTCTATATGACCAACCAGCAGACCGTGCCGGTCAATCTGCCCCAGGCGGCGTCGGCCAGCACTGATGTGGTGAAGTCGTTGCAGGTGACTGTAGCCAAAGACGGCCAGCTGTATCTGGGGACGGAGCCCATGAGCATGGAACAGCTCAAAAAAAGGGTGCAGGCTGAGTCGGCAGGGGGCAATACGGCGCTGGTACTGCGGGCTGACAGTGACGTGGACTACGGCAGGTTTATCGCCGTGCTGGATGAATTGAAGCGTAGCGGCGCCGGGAAAATTTCTCTGGCGGCAAGGCAATAGGAAGGTGCAGGGTGAGGATAGCATGAGTGCGATAATCTTTCGGAGGGCGGCAAGGCCCTTGCCCCTGTCCTGCCTGCTGCATGTTGTTTTTCTTGCTGTGCTGGCCGGCTTCTGGGGCGGTGACGGCTTTCAGGCAGGCCGGGAAAATCAGGAAGCCGTCATTGAGGTGGAAATGACAGGCGAGGAACTGCAGAAGGTGCAGGAAATCCGGCAGGCAGTGCCGCAAAGGCCGCTGACGGAAAGCGGCGGAGCGGTATACAGTACCGTTTCCCAGCAGGCGGCCGCCGGTACGCAGGCGTTGCTGGCTGCGGAGGAAGCGGCTCCCTCCGGTGACGGTGCCGTGGCTGCCGGCATAGGAAATGGCGAGCTTGCCCAGGGGGGACGCTCCTTTGCCTCCGGCATGGAGGGGGGCGGCACCGGTGATGCGGCAGGTGATGATAATATTTCTACAGGCAATTCACCGGCAGCTGCCAGCCAGCCGCCTGGGGAGCAGGAAAGCATCGCCGATATTGCCAGCCGTTTTGCGGCCAGGGTTGAGGCGAATAAAAAATACCCATATATGGCAGTCCGGCAGGGACAGCAGGGTGTTGTGAGCGTCTATGCCGTACTGTCGGCGGATGGCGGACTGCTGGACTACGGCCTGTCCGGCTCGTCCGGCTATGACAGCCTTGACAAGGCGGCGCTGAAGGCGGTGCAGAGCTCCTGCCCGTTTAGCCACGGGGCGGGCCACAGCATTACCATTACAGTGCCTATTCACTTTGAACTGCGCTGACCTTCGGGCGGTGCAGGCGTCCTGCGAAGCTGTCAGGGCATGCGGACTGCCGGTTGATTAAGTATAAATCGGCGGACAGCAGGGCTGGTTAGGGATTTGATTAGTTGCAATATAAAATAAAAATTTGGAGGTTTTCGTGGAAGCGTTAATGGAAAATAATCTGGCGGCCAGGCATCCCCGCAGTATGAAGAGGCGGCTGGCGGTGCTGGGCGGACTGGTGGCTCTGGTGGCGGCACTTTTGCTGGGCGTGTCCTTCGGCATTGCGGATTTGACGTGGCAGGAGCTGTATACGGGGCTTCTGGGCGGCGCCCAGTCGGACAATTACCGCATCGTGCAGCTCATTCGCATGCCCAGGGTGCTGTGCGGCGCTCTGGCCGGTATCAATCTTGCCCTGGCAGGATGTATTTTGCAGGGGATTCTCAGGAACCCTCTGGCGGATCCGGGGATTATCGGCGTGACAGCCGGGGCGGGACTGTTTGCCATGGTTATCATGATCGTCCTGCCGGAAATGACAAGACTGGTGCCTGTGGCGGCCTTTGGCGGTGCCATGGTAGCGGTGATGATCGTCTTTGCCCTGAGCTGGCAGAGGGGCATCCAGCCTTTGCGGATGATTCTGGCCGGGGTGGCGGTGGCGGCGTTTTTTGGCGGCGCCCAGACAGCCCTGATGGTCTTTTTTTCTGACAGGGTGCAGGGGGCCATCAACTGGCTGGCCGGCGGCTTTCAGGGTGCTTCCTGGAACCACGTTTCCATGATTCTGCCCTACACGCTGGCGGGGATAGGGGCCGCCTGCTTTTCCAGCCGCTGGCTCAACGCCCTGCAGCTGGGAGAGGAAACGGCGCGCAGTATCGGCGTGCGCGTGGAGAGGGTACGGCTTCTGCTGCTGGTGCTGGCGGCGCTTTTGGCGGCCTCGGCGGTCAGCGTTGCCGGTATGCTGGGCTTTGTGGGGCTGGTAGTTCCCCACATGGTGCGGCTGGTGACAGGCTCTGACTTTGATTATCTGCTGCCTTGCTCCGCCATCTGGGGGGCGGCGTTTATTGCCCTGACCGACTCCGTGGCGCGGCTGGCCTTTGCTCCCGTGGAAATCCCTGTAGGGGTGTTTATGTCATTCTTCGGGGCACCGTTCTTCCTTTATCTTTTAAAGAAGGGAATGAGCCGCACATGAATGAGGACAGGATAAAGCAGGGTAACATGGGACAGATAAAAAATACGGCCGCAGGGGCGGCTGGCAAAGAGAAAGCACCGGGCAGGGCGGCAGAGGGGAAAAATCCCGTGCTGGAAGCGAGGGATTTGCAGGCCGGCTACGGTGAAAGGATGATTGCCAGAGGCATGAGCCTGCAGGTGTATCCATCGGAGATAGTTTCTATTATAGGCCCCAATGGCTCCGGCAAATCTACGCTTTTAAAGGCACTGGCCAGGCTTCTGCCTGTCAGCGGCGGGGAAATTTATCTGCAGGGCAGGAATATCTGGTCCCTGCACGAAAAGGATGTTGCCCGCCGGATGGCGGTCATGCCCCAGAGCATGGATTTTGCCGGTGATGTGACCGTCAGGGAGCTGACGGCTTTGGGCAGGATGCCCCACAGGGGATTTTTCAGCGAGTTTGGCACTCGTGATGCGCAGGCAGTGGACAGGGCGCTGGAGCTGACGAGCATGACCGGCTTTCAGCACAGGAGCATTATGGCCCTGTCCGGCGGTGAGCGGCAGAGGGCAAGGCTGGCGCTGGCTCTGGCGCAGGAGCCGGAGATTCTGCTGCTGGACGAGCCTACCACTTATCTGGATATCCGCCATCAGCTGGATTTGATGCTGCTGATACGCAGGCTCCACGATGAGCTGGGGCTGACGGTGGTAATGGTACTGCATGACCTGAACCATGCCGCCAGGTTCAGCAGCCGCGTGGTGGCGGTAAAGGATGGCAGGATTATGGCGGATGGCAGTGTGAGGGAGGTATTTCAGGAAGACCTGATACGCAGTCTTTATGGCGTGGAAAATACCATCCTTGAGCTGGAAGAAGGGGGACAGAGCCATCTGGTCTGCCTGCCCCATGATGTGACAGGCGCTTTTGCCGCTATGCCGGACGCAGAAAATACGGGGGGACTGCGCCAATGAGCATACTGCGAAAAGGATGGCGCAGGTCAATAAACAATAGAGATAGGAGTGCTGCGGCATTGGAAAAAAGAACAGGGACGGTGGCATTGACAGACAAAATGGAAACGGCGGCACTGGAAAATAGAACAGAACGTGCGGTGCCGGAGGATAGGACAGGAAAGGCGGCAATGGTGGAAGCCGTGGATGTGTGCTGCTGTGCCGGAGGCAGGGAAATCCTGCACGGCGTTTCACTACAGGTCAGGCAGGGAGAGGTGCTGGGCTTGCTGGGGCCAAACGGCGCAGGCAAGACCACCTTTATCAAGCTGCTCTGCGGGCTGGGAGCCTGCAGTGGCGGACAGCTTAGCATCGGCGGCCGGCCTGCGGGACAGCAGCGCAGTACCGCCATGAAAAAAATGCTGGGGCTGGTGCCGCAGGAGAACAATCTGGAACGGGAGCTGACCGTCCGGGAAAGCATGCGGTACTATGGTGAGCTGTACGGCGTGAAGGACGCCCGCCGTCGGACAGAGGAAGTCCTGCAGGAATTCGGCATGCAGGATTGGGCTGACAAAAGGCCGGAGCAGCTGTCCGGCGGCATGCACCGCCGCGCCATGATTGCCAGGGCCTGCATACCGCGCCCCTGCATCATGGTTCTGGATGAGCCCAGCGTGGGGCTGGACCCCGTGATGCGGCAGGAAATCTGGCACCAGGTGCGGCGTCTCAGGGAGCATGGAACCACCATCCTCCTGACCACCCATTACATGGAAGAGGCGGAAAGCCTGTGCAGCCGCATTGCCATCATGGAAAAGGGCAGGCTTTTGCTGCTGGATACGGCAGAGGGCATCAAGAAGAGGGTGCCGGGCGGTACCGGCATGACCCTTGAGGAAGCCTATCTGCGGCTGGTACAGGGAAAGGGGGCGGCTGCCTGATGGGATGGCTGCCCGTATACAGAAGGGAAATGCGGATGCTGGTGCGCCGCATAGGCGGCCTTGGCTATCTGTTTTCCGGCCTGCTCTTTCCCATGATTTACCTTCTGGCATTTGGCTGGGGACTGGGGGAGTCCGTGCAGGTGGCAGGGGGCTACATAGGCTTTCTGGCCAGGGGAATGCTGTCGATTGCCGTCATGATGAACAGCTTTCAGCAGACGGTTATCTCCATCAGCAGTGCCAGATTTTACTACAGGAACTTCCAGACCCTGCGCATGAGCCCCGTCAGCGAGGCATCCCTTGCCTTCGGGCTGACCTTGGCAGGCATGACAAGGGGGGTGGCGGCAGGCCTGATTATCGCGCTGGCGGCGTGGCTGTTCTTCGGCGTGTCGGTGCTGAGCCTGCCGGGGGTGGCAGGGCTTCTGCTGACCTCCCTGTGCTTTGGGGCGCTGGGCGTGGCAGTGGGCATGTCCATCAAGGGGCAGGAGCAGTTTTCCATCGTGATAAATTTCCTGATTACCCCTATGACTTTTTTCTGCGGTTCCTTTTTCCCTGTTGCCAACCTGCCGGAGCTGGTGCAGTCAGTGGTGCAGTACCTGCCCCTGAGCCTGTCCAACCAGCTGCTGCGGCTGGGCAGCTGGGATGCCGGGGGCGTGTGCAGTGCCGCCATACTGCTGTCCATGACGGCGGCAGTGTTTATGTGGAGCGTGCACCGTATCAGGCACTATAGTGAGTTCTGATGGGGCATGCTTGCGGCTGGTTATCCGGCTGAGGTAAAACTATGATTTTATGTTGATTTTATTTAGGAGGTTATTTTTTTATGAAGAGCATCGTTGTTGTTTCCAGTCTTACCGGTAATACCCTGAAAGTAGGAGATATGGTCGCCTATGCGCTGGATGAACATATGGAAACCGTCAAGGTGGAGGAAATGCCTGATGTCAGCGATTATGACCTTGTGGTTGTAGGGTGCTGGGTAGACAGGGCCACCGCCGATACCAAGGCGCAGGAGTTTATTAAGACCATCAGGAACAAGAAGGTTGCATTTTTCGTTACGCTGGGCAAGGAGCCTGATTCGGAGCATGCGGAGGTATGCCTGAAAAATATTGCGGCGCTCTTTGATGAGAGCAATGAGCTGGTGGGCCAGTTCATCTGCCAGGGAGCAGTTTCCCTGAAAATGATGGAAATCATGGCAAAAAAATTCCCGGCAGGCCATTCTCATGCCATGACCGATGAGCGGAGGAAGAGAATGGAGGCTTCCTGGTCACATCCGGACAAGGCCGATTTGCAGGCGGCACGGGAGTATTTTACAGCTTTGAAGAAGAGATTGGAGGGTTGATATGGCAGCAGGCTTGCAGGAATTTTTTAACCGTATGAAGCCGGAGCGTTATGAGCTGATGCTGGGCACGGGTCATGAAAACGCGCTCTGCTACGGCTTTAGCAAAAAACGTGTGGTGCATCCGGGTGTCAATGGCAAGGTGATGCCGCCGCCGATGATTCAGCAGGAGTGGGGGAGGCTTATGTCCTCCGAGGAGACTGGCGGCAAGAAGCGCATGGTGTACATCCACATTCCTTTTTGCAGCCACATCTGCCTGTATTGCGGCTTTTTCCAGAATTATCGGACTGATGAGCTGGAAAATCAGTATGTACAGAGGCTGATAAGGGAGCTGGAAATGGCGAAAAATGACAGGCTGGCACAGGCCAAGCCTTTCCAGTGCGTATTTTTTGGCGGCGGCACCCCTAGCGCCCTGTCACCGGCAAATGTTTCGCTGGTGCTGGCAAAGCTAAGGGAATGCCTGCCCCTGACCAATGACTGCGAGATTACCATGGAGGCCAGAATCAGCGATCTGCAAAAGGAGCGCATGGAGGCATGGTTCAAGCATGGCGTCAACAGGGTTTCCGTCGGCGTGCAGTCCTTTGATACCAAGGTGCGGCAGGACAGCGGGCGCATTGACAGCCGCGAGGTGGTCATGGACAGGCTGCGGGAGCTGTGCTCCTATGACCAGGCCTCCGTCATCGTGGACATCATCTTCGGCCTGCCGGGGCAGACGGTCAGGAGCTTTATCGAGGATTTGGAGATAATAGACAGCCTGCCGATTTCCGGCATGGACCTGTACCAGCTGAACCTCTTCGGGGGCAGTCCGATGGCAAAGGCCATAGAAAACGGCAACCTGCCGCGGGCGGCTTCCCGGGCGGAGCAGGCGCTGATGTTTGCGGCGGCAGAGGAATGGCTGGAGGACAGGGCCTACAAGCGGCTCAGCAACTGCCACTGGTCAAAGGATATCAGGGAGCGCAGCATGTACAACATTCTGGCCAAGACAGGGGCGGATGTATTTCCGTTTGGCTGTGGTGCCGGCGGCTTCATCGGGGACTATTCCTTCATGCAGATGCGGGATTTGCAGAAATACATGGACATGGTGGATGCCGGGCAGAAGCCGATTATGGTCATGAGCGGCAAATCGCCTTATGAGGATATTCATAAGCAGATTAGCCAGAACATGGAGCAGGGCTATCTCGATTTCGGGAGGCTGGTGCGTCAGCACGAGGAATTGGAACAGCTGTCCATATTGCTGGAAAAGTGGTGCGCCAACGGCCTGATGGAGCAGGGGCAGGTTATGTACTTCCAGACCAGGGCAGGACGCTTCTGGCAGAACAATCTGACCCAGGCCCTGCTGGAATGCGCCGAGTTTATTCTTTCCGATGGCAAGGTGGAAACCATGGAGCCGATGCAGGGCATGAGCGGCATGCCGCCTCATGCTAAAAAGGCAATGTGACAAAAAGCACAATAAAAACAATTTATTAACAAGCAGCTTTGGAAAATGGCTGATTATAGGGGGCTGTTGCCGCTGGGAATAATTGCGCACGACAGCCCCTAAAAAATAATATTTTAATGATAATGAATTTCAAAATCAGAAATTAAAACTGGAAAGGAATGGATTTATGTCAAAGAAAAAATGCCTGCTGGCCTTGGCGATATCAATCGCCCTGACCAACAGCAGCTATGCAGGAGCAGCCTATGCGGCGGAAAATGAGCAGGAAACGGAGCAGGTGCAGACGCGGGATGTAGTGGTAACGGCTTCCCGTACCGAGCAGGAGATAAAGGATACCCCTGTTGCCGTAGAGGTGGTTACCCGCGAGGATTTGGACAGGATGGGTGCGGAAAATCTGGCCCAGGCCCTGCAGCTGGCCGTGGGCATCGATGTATCTGAAAACGGCATGGTGGGCAACTCTGTTTCCATCCGTGGTGCCAAAAGCAACCAGACACTGATTCTGGTGGATGGCATGCGCATCAGGACGGAAAATACCGACCAGACTGCCAACAACTATGAGTTACAGCGCATCAACATGGCAGATGTGGAGAGAGTGGAGATTGTCCGCGGCTCTGCCAGCTCCATTTATGGTGCTGATGCTATGGGCGGCGTAATCAATATCATCACCAAGTCCCCTGACAAGGAGTCCAAGTCCGTATTCTGGGATTGGACCACCCGCCAGACGGACGCAGGCTTCCGCGTGGCAACGGGCGCCCTGGGCAAGTGGTCCTCAAGCGTCAGCTACAGGCGCAGTGATATTCATCACATGGATGTACATGGCGGCTCCAACCAGTATGGCCCTAAGGATTACTTTAATATCGCCAGCAAATACAAGCTGGATGACAAAAAATCCCTGGGCTTCTTCCTTGACTATATGAAGGAAGATTTGTATATGGACAGCGACCTTACGTCCTATGAGCATGACAGGGCGAAATTCGGCATTTCCTATGACGGCAGGGATAAGCGGGGAAGCTATCAGCTGCGCCTGAATTACACCATGTTTGACAAGGACCAGAATACCAGGAAAAATGGTGTATTGACCGGCTTTGATGAGTTGAAATTTCGCACGCTGACCTTTGACGGCCAGCGTTCCATGCAGCTGAATGACAAGCATCTTCTGACCTTTGGCGGCGAAGTGCGCAGGGAGAGCTATGAGGGAACCCGTATCGGTTCCGGCGGCGATAATGTGCATACCGTTACCCGCGAAGGTGTAAGTCAGCCTTATTCCGAAAAAACTACCACCTATTCTGCTTTATATGCGCAGGATGAGTGGATGGTGGATGATAAATGGTTGCTGATTCCATCCCTGCGCTTTGACCATAACAGCGCTTTTGGCAACAAGATGACCTATAAGCTGGGGAATACGTTTTACATCAGCGACAATACGCGTTTGAAGCTCAATCTGGGCACGGCCTACCGCGCTCCGACCGAGGCGGAGCTGTACATGAACTGGGAGCATACGCCTGTGTCCACGCCGGGTATGCGCATGGAGGTACATGTGAAGGGTAATCCTGATTTGAAGCCGGAAACTTCCTACAATTTTGATATTGGTCTGGAAGCAGAGAATAATCATGGCGGCAGTGGCAAGGTGACTTATTTCCACAGTAAATATAGTGACCTGATAGCCTTGAAGTCCACCAGTGTCTTTACGCCAGGGATGCCGATGACAATGGTCGTTACATCTATGTATGAAAATATCAACACGGCAGAAATTCAGGGCGTAGAGGCAGAGTATAAGCAGAAGCTGGGCAAATACTTCACTCTGCGGGGCACCTATGCGTACACTGATGCCAAAGATGGTGACGGTGCCCGTCTGGAGGGGCGTGACCGCCAGAAGTTTTCCCTGCAGCTGAACTATGATGACGGGGAGCATGGCTGGAGCGGCTCTTTGTGGAACGATTGGCACAGGGATTATCTGGGAGATGCCGGAGATGGCCTGAAAAATCATTCTGTCAGCGTGCTGAACTGCGTTGTCAGCAAAAAGCTGAGCAATAACAGCAATGCGTATTTTGGCGTAAATAACATTCTGGGCAAGGATGATGAGACAGCCTATACAGTCTTTGGCCTGACCGGCCGCGTATGGCGTGCAGGCATGACCTGGAATTTTTAAGGAGATGTAGATGAACAGAAAAATTGTATTGGCGGCAGCGGTGCTATGCCTGCTGGCAGCGGTGCTTTGCTTTGCCGCCGGGGCAAAAAAAGACGGCAGTGATGCTGCCGTCGGCGGTAAGGTGCAGGTAACCGACAGCACCGGCAGGCAGGTGGAGGTTCCTGCCCATCCGGAGAGGGTGGTTATCCTGAATGCGTCCAATGTGGATTTGTATGTGGCAGCCGGTGGCGGCAGCAGCATCGTGGGCAAGGCATCCTCACAGGCCTATTCGCCTGCGGTACAGGAGGCCACTGCCGGGGCTTCTGAGGTGGGGATCATCCATAGCCCCAGCCTGGAAACGATAGTTTCCCTGAAGCCGGATCTGGTTATCGGCACAAACGTGCCTTTCCATCAGGGGCTTATCCCTACGCTGGAAAAGGCAGGCATTCCCCTGTACATAAATGAGCTGAACAGCTTCGAGGATATTTACAATACGCTGGAGCTTTTTGGCAGGTGGACGGGCAAGGAGGAGGTTGCCGGGGAGCGCATCAAGGCCCTGCAGGCGGAACGGCAGGAGCTGACAGAGGCTGTCAGCGGCAGGACACCGCCCCGCAGTCTGGTGATATTCGGCAGTCCTGACAGCTTTAGCATGGCCACGGGCAGAACCTTTGCCGGAAGCCTTATCGGCCAGCTGGGAGGCGGCAATATTGCCGATACGCTGGAAAACGACAGCGCCTATATCCCACTGAGCATGGAATATCTGGCCAAGGAAAATCCGGAGGTGATCTTCATCATCATGATGGGCAATCCACAGCAGATGGAAGAGAAAATCCACAAGGATTTGGAAGCCAGTCCTGCATGGGCGGAGACCAGCGCCGTCAAAAACGGCAGGGTGCATATCCTGCCCTACAATCTCTTTACTGTGAATCCGGGCGTTCAGGCGGCAGATGCCATGAAGCTGCTGTATAAGTATATGTACGAAAACGAATAACAAAATGCCGGGCATGGCCGGTTCTATATGTTTTAGGGCACAAAAGCGGGCTGCTGCAGAGATTTTTCTGCGGCAGCCCTTGTTCTTTCAGATGTTTGGATGTTCAGGCTTATCAGGTTTACGAGGCTTAAAGCTCGCCTTTTGCCTCCCTGGCAATCAGCTCGCGCATAATATCCGGATAAATTTTGTCCAGCCTGTACATCAGCAGGATGCCCAGCAGGATTACCCAGACGGCTATCGGCCCCCATTCATAGAGGGACACGATCATATTGATGGCAGACTGGCTTTGCACGGCCGCACTGCCGTTGGTGGCAGATACATAGCCGGCATAGCTCATACAGCCGGTCAGAATGGCGCTGGTCAGGCCGGTGCCGACCTTCGTGCCGACGGAGCCGCCGGAGAAAATCAGGCCCTCCTGACGCATATGGAATTTCCACTGGCCGTATTCCACCACATCCCCAAGAAAGCCGAAAATCACTGAATACAAAGGCGCGAAGCCGATGGCACGGATTACGCAGCTGAACACTACCCAGTTGTAGTCAAGGGGATTGAGCATGTAGATAAGATGCCCTGCCAGAGCTACGCTCACGCCTATCAGGGACATGTTGCGCTTGCCGAAGCGCCTCAGGAGCATCGGGCAGAACAGCATGGTAAATGCAATCATTATTACGGTTTCCAGCAGGCAAAGGATGCCGTACAGGGCGTCGTCCATGAAGATGTATTTGCAGTAGTAGGGCAGAACGGTGCCGGTGATGCACACGATGACGTTCTGCATCATCCAGATGGTCATTGCCATCCAGAAATATTTGTTGAGCGCCATAAATTTCAAGGACTTTACGATGGGGAGCTTTTGCTCCTTATACTGTTCGTCCCGCGCGCTGATAACAACTGTTTCCTTGCAGCGGTAGAAGCAGAAGAGCAGCAGTCCCAGCGCTACGACCGCCCAGATGGACATAACCTCGACCCATGCCATCTGGGTATCGCCAAACACCTTGACCAGAGGCAGGGTGGCGGATACGGCCAGAATCTTTCCTATAGGGGAGAGTGCCATACGCGTGATGGAAAGCATATCCCTTTCCTTGGAGATACGCGTCATCATAGTGGACAGGCTGCCGTATGGCAGGTTGAGCGCCGTATAGCAGAAGGTGGTACAGAAATTGTAGGTGACAAACAGATAGGCAAACTGCAGTGTAGAGCCTGCATTCTGCGGCACTGTGTAAATCAGTACGATAGAAACGGCGAAGGGGATGCTGGCCCAGAGAATCCAGGGCCTTGATTTGCCCCATTTGGAGTTTGTTTTCTCCACGGCAAACCCCATAATCACGTCAGAAATACCGTCAAAGCAGCGGGACAAAAGGATAACCATGCCTACGGTGGCCGGGTCAATGCCGGCGTAGTCGGTGTAGAAGAACGTCAGGATGCTCATGGCACCCCAGACAACATTTTGAGCCGTATCACCCAGGCCGTATGCGACCCGGGTGAGCCAAGGAAGCCTTCCTTCGTTGGCAGCAGCGGCAGTATTATTAGCCATAACCAATACCTCTCTTTTGATTCAGGCAAAATGCCCATGACAGTTCCTGCTGTTTAGATGTGTGCCTTTTCCCGGATATAGCTGCGCGCCTTGATGGCGTATTCCAGCGGGTTTGCCTTGGCGGGGTCCTGTTCAGCCTCGACGATATACCAGCCCTCAAAATCGCTGTTGCCTATTATGTCGAAAATAGGCTCAAAGTCGATGCAGCCATCTCCCGGCACGGTGAACAGGCCGTTGCGCACTCCCGCCAGAAAGCTCATATTTTCATCCATGACCTTGTTGCGGACATCCATGCGGATATCCTTGAGGTGGATGTGGCGGATGCGGGGCAGGTATTTTTTCAATATGCCCAGATAATCCTCGCCGGAGCAGGCCAGATGGCCTGTATCATACAGCAGCCAGACATATTCCGGGTCGGTGTTTGCCATCAGGCGGTCAATCTCGGCCTCGGTCTGCACGCCGGTACCCATGTGATGATGGTACGTCATGGTCAGGCCGTATTCTTCTTTGGCTACCCGGCCCAGCCTGTTCAGCCCCTCGCACAGCAGCTGCCACTGCTTTTCTGTGTTGCATGGCTTGTCAGCGAACACGGCCTTGTCCAGCTTTCCCTGAATGGAATTGCCCTGCTCGGCCACGTTGCAGAAGCTGGCGCCCATCTCTTTCAGATATTGGCAGAACGGGCGGAATTCCGCTTCCACTTCCTCGTAGGGCTTTGTCAGCAGGTAGGAGCTGAACCATCTGGAAGCAATCTCCATGCCGCGAAGCTCAAGAGCCTTTTTCAGCACGGCGGTGTCAGCGGGATATTTGTTGCCTACCTCGCAGCCGGTAAAGCCTGCCAGTGCCATTTCGCTGACGCATTGTTCAAAGGTGTTTTCACTGCCGAGTTCCGGCATATCGTCGTTGGTCCAGGCGATAGGGGCGATGCCCAGTTTTATTTTTGCCATTGTTACACTCTCCTTTGCTTATAAATTTACATTTGGGGATGCTTTAATATTTCCGTGCCTTTGCCAGATTGGGTGTAATGCCGCGTCGATAGCAGTCCTGAATTTTCGGATTTTCCGATACGGCCGCCACGCCTACGCGCCACCAGCTGTCGTAGCCATGCGCCATGGTTTTGGGCAGAACCTTTATATCAATGAGCGTGGACACCTGCTGTTTTTTGGCGTCCTCGATGGCGGAGCGCAGTTCGTCGGCATTTCTGGCGGAGTAGGCCTTGCAGCCATATCCCTCGGCAATTTTTGCGAAATTAACCGGCACAAGGCTGCCGTCCAGCCTGCCGGAAGCCTCGCTTCGGAAGCGGAACTCCGTGCCGAAGCTGCCCTGTCCGTGGCCGATTTCCAGATTGTTGATGCAGCCGAAGGCCATGTTGTCCAGAAGGATGACATTTATTTTTTTGTTTTCCTGAATAGAAGCGGCCAGCTCGGAGTGCAGCATCATAAAGGAGCCGTCACCGGTTGCCGCGTAGACCTCCCTTTCCGGGGCGGCCAGCTTTACGCCCAGGGCGGCATTCACTTCATAGCCCATGCAGGAAAAGCCGTACTCCACATGATAGCTGTCCGTGGACTTTGGACGCCAGTAGCGCTGCAGGTCACCGGGCAGGGAACCGGCGGCACCGACAATGATGGCATTGTCATCCATCATTTCCCGGAGAATGCCCATCACCTGGGTCTGGGTCAGCGCGGAGCCTGTAAGGCTGATAAATTCCTCAAAGGCCCTGTCGGTAGCCATAGCGTCCGCTATTTCCGGTACGAAGCCCCTGCCGGTGTAGGCCACCTGCGCCAGCCTGTCGCACTCGGCTGTATAATCGGCCTTGGCCCTTGTGATTTCATCTGTGTAGGCAGAGCGATAATCCCCCAGGGCCAGGTCCAGTGCTTCCAGCGCGGCCCTGGCATCGGCCACAATCGGCAGGCCGTCCAGCTTGCAGGCGTGGAAGCGAGAGATATTGATGTTGATGAATTCAACATCAGGATTCTGATAAAGCCATTTGGAGGAGGTGGTGAAGTCCGTGTAGCGCGTGCCGACACCGATGATTACATCCGCCTCCCTGGCGAGGCGGTTGGCGGCCAGACAGCCGGTTTCGCCGATGCCGCACATGTTCAGCGGATGCCGCCAGTCAACAGTGCCCTTGCCGGCCTGGGTTTCCCCAAAAGGAATGTTGTGCCCTTCGGCGAATTTCAGGAAGGCATTTTCCGCTTCGGAATACCTGACGCCGCCGCCAAAAATCAGCAGAGGCTTTTTCTTGCTCCTGATGAGGTCGGCGGCCTCATCAATGGCACGCTGTACCGGCAGGGGGCGGTCAATATGATGCACGCGCTTCTGGAAGAAATAATCAGGGTAGTCATAGGCCTCGCCTGCGGTATCCTGCGGCAGTGCAAGGCAGACGGCGCCAGTTTCAGCCGGGTCGGCAAGCACGCGCATGGCATTGATGGCGGCGCTCATGAGGATTTCCGGCCTGGTTATCCTGTCCCAGTATTTGCAGACGGCCCTGAAAGCATCGTTGGTGGTGATGCCCGGACTGTGGGGCTGTTCCAGCTGCTGCAGCACGGGATCCGGCTGGCGGTCCGCATAGGTGTCCCCCGGCAGGAACAGCACAGGGATGCAGTTGGCGGTGGCACAGGCCGCGGCCGTTATCATATTGGCGGCGCCAGGGCCTATTGACGAGGTGCAGGCGTATATCTGCCTGCGGCGCAGCTGCTTGGCGTAGCCCATGGCGGCCAGTGCCATGCCCTGCTCATTGCGTCCCTGATGCACGATGAGATGGCCGGGGTTTTCTTCCAGCGCCTGTCCCAGCCCCACCACGTTGCCGTGGCCGAAGATGGTGAAAACTCCCTTGAACATAGGCTGTTCCCTGCCGTCGAATTCTATGTGCTGATTGTTTAAGAACTTTACCAGAGCCTGAGCCGTGGTAAGCCTGATGGTCTTTGCCATCGTCATTGTCCCCCTTCCGGTGGTATTGGCCTGCCAGCCTTTTCCGGCGTCCATATTTTGGCAGACCTATCTAAAAGCCATGTATGCTCCGGCACGTCAGTCCGGTTTTTTTGCCAGGGATTGCCGGGCAGGTGGCGTATCATCCAGCTGTACCACATGGCGTAGCCCGGCGCCGCAACCTGCGGATGCATCAGGCCGCCGGACAGCTCCACCCAGCTGTTGTCCTCTATCCGGAAGGCCTCATCCCCGATAAAGCAGGCGCCAAAGCCCTGCGGCTTGTCAAACCTGTAGGCATATACCTCCGGCTGCGGATGATGGTGGGGGATGTAGCCTGACCAGCGGCCGGGCAGGTTGACGACCTCGCCGTTGACCATGTTGGAGCAGGGGGCGTTGTCGTAATCAAAGATGGTGCGAACTATCCGCTCTGCCGTTCCCTGCCACCTGCCTGCGCCGAATATGTCGCACCGCACGTCCTCCGGCCTGTAGAACACCGCCGGAAAATCTTTGTCGTTGACGGTTTTCTGCACCAGCACCTGGGCGGCTGTTCTGGCTTCCAGCACGACCTCGGTACAGCGGCAGACGTGCAGGCAGCAAGGATTTTCATCAAAGAGGGAGCCGCGCCGCATCAGCCCGGTCTCGCCGTTCCAGCTTATTTCCACCTGGCCGGTCAGGATGACAAAGGCGGTTTCCCAGGCGGCATCCCGAAAGACGGCCTTTTCTCCGGCGCCCATCACCTGATAGCCAATATCCATCATCATGTCCGAGCTGCCGGTAGTCATGGCATTATAGCCCGGTTGCAGCTTTCCCAGTCGTCCGAATTTCATAAGGCTTCCTCCCAGTCAATTTCCGTAATCACCTTTTCATCCGCATGCTCCCGGATAAAGGCGGCAATCTCCTCAGCGGTCTGCATGGCATCGGAGCAGCTGTGGCTTGCCACCACCATGGCCGCGTGTGCCGTGGCATGCTGCAGCGCCCGCGGTACATCCCAGCCTTCCAGGAGGCCGTAGACGAAGGCACTGCCGTAGGCATCACCGCCGCCAAAGGATTTCATGAGCCTGACCTTGAAGGAGCTGACCCTGTAGGCGCGGTGGTCGGCGGTGTAGGCGAGGGAGCCCTTTTTGCCATGCTTGATAATGACAATTTTACTGCCGTTGGCGATATACCTGTCCGCCAGAAGGCAGTCAGCAGGCTCTGCAGCATCCTCCGGGAGCAGTTCGGTCAGGTTCACCTCGTCGCGGGAGCCGATGATTACATCGCTCATGCCCGCCAGCAGGGAATAGTATATGGAAATCTCTTCCCTGGACTGCCAGGTGTATGGACGGTAATCAATATCGAAGATGATTCTGGTGCCGTGCTTTCTGGCGTAGCGTGCCGCCAGCAGGCAGGCCTCGCGGGAGGGGCTGGCCGCCAGTGCCGTGCCGGATACAATGAGGATTTTGGCGCTGGCAATATATTCCTCGCTGACATCCTGCGGCGTCAGCATCAGGTCGGCGGCCCTGTCGCGATACATCAGGATGCTGCTCTCGGCAGGGCTCTTGATTTCCGTAAAGGTCAGCCCCATGCGCTCACCGTTTTTGGCACGCACCATCCGGGAGGTGTCGATGCCGCAGGAGCGAAAATAATTGAGCGCAAAATCGCCAAAACGATCATCAGACACACAGCCGATAAAGCCCACCTTTTTGCCCAGCCTGCTGATGCCGACGGCCATGTTGCCGGGCGAGCCACCCAGATACATGGAAAAGGTCTTTACCTTGTCCAGCGTGCGGTGGATTTCGTTGGGATTAAAATCCAGGGTTACGCGGCCCATGAGAACGACATCCCTCGGCCGGCCCTGCTCTATATCGATAAGTGACATTTCATATCCTCCTTTGGCGCAGGCGCGGCAGCATTCCTGACGCCGTGCCGCCCACCGGCGTCAGGGCCGATGAAAGGCACGTTTTTGCCTGCGGGCTCAGAAAAGCCGCCGGTAAATCTCCTTGATTTGTTCCTTGTCAGGAATGCGCACGGTGTTTTGCGGACTGCCGCTTTCCAGAGCATCCTCCGCCATCTTGTCCAGCCGGGCAAGGAACTGGTTTCTGTCGATGCCCAGTTCCCCGGCGGAGGGAATTCCCAGCGCCTGACAAAAACGCTTTACTTCGGCAACAAAGTTTCGGGCGGCAGTTCCGTCATCGGTGCCGACATCGGCCACACCCATAATGCGGGCAATCCCTGCAAAGCGTCCGGTGTTTTCCTCGACGGCAAACTCCATGCATGCCGGCAGCAGAAGGGCGTTGGACACGCCATGGGCGATATGGAAGAGGGCGCCAATAGGTCGGCTCATGCCATGCACGATAGTGACGGAGGCGTTGTTGAAGGCAATGCCGGCTTCCAGTGCTCCCAGGGACATCTGCAGCCGGGCCTCTGCATTCCGGCCGTCGGCATAGCAGACAGGCAGGTATTTGTGGATTCTGGCAATGGCGGACAAGGCAAAAATATCCGACAGAGGCTGTGCCTTGCGGGAGGTGTACGCCTCGATGGCGTGGGTCAGGGCATCAATGCCGGTAGCGGCCGTAACCTTCGGCGGCACAGTCATGGTAAAGGACGGGTCCACCAGTGCCAAGGCGGGGATGATGGAGGGCCCGCCCAGCAGCAGCTTTACGTTGTTCTGCGTATCGGTGATAATCGTGTTTCTGGTGGCTTCGGAGCCGGTGCCTGCCGTGGTGGGAATAGCCGCCAGATAGGGCACCGGCATGTCGATGCTGCGGTGCATATAGTCGCGGATATGACCGGGACAGACGGACATAAAGGCAATGGCCTTCGCCGTATCCATCGGACTGCCGCCGCCAAGGGCAATCAGGAAATCACAGCCCTGCTCCCTGTACAGCTCCAGTCCGGCCATGACCATAGCGTCTGTAGGCTCGCTGTTGGCTCCGTCATAAATCACATAGGCTATTCCCGCGTCCCGCAGGATTGCCTCGACCCTTGCGGCATTGCCCAGCTTCACCATAAAGGCATCCGTGACGATTAGCGCCTTGCTTCCCCTGCCGGCGATATGCCTGCCAAGCTGGCTGATACAGCCTGCTCCTGTTACGAGCTTCGCCGGAATCATGAATACATCTGCCATAGCGTTCACTCCTGAATGTATAAGTGTATATTATCTCCTTTGGGCGCCTACAGTCCGTATGCGGCGCTTATCTCGGCAATAGCAACAGGACGGTGTTCTGCCGCGGATTTTTTGGCTGCCAGGCCGATGAGGACAGGTGCCAGTCCGTCATGGGCATCCACCTCGACAGGGGTATCGTTGACGATGGCCTCAATAAAGGCGTCAATCTCGGCGGCATAGGCCATCATGTAGCGTTCAAGGAAGAAGAACATCGGCTTTTCGGCGGTTACGCCGTCCTTGTTGCTGATAACGGCATTGGATGCGGTATCGTTGGAAATTTCCACGGCTCCCCCGGTGCCGAAGACCTCGGCGCGCTGGTCGTAGCCATAGCAGGCGGCGCGGCAGTTGTCTATGACGGCGGTTGCGCCGTTGTTAAGCCTCATGGTGATGACGGCCGTATCGATATCGCCGGCCTCGCCGATGGCAGGGTCGACGGTCACGGAGCCAGCGGCATAGACCTCTGTAACCTCGGCACCGGAAAGGAAGCGGACCATGTCAAAATCGTGGATGGTCATATCCAGAAAAATGCCGCCGGAAACCTTTATATAGTCAAGGGAAGGCGGTTCCGGGTCGCGGGAGGTGATTCTGATAATCTGCTGTCTGCCGATTTTGCCGGACTGAACGGCCTGACGCAGGGCGCGGAAGTTGTGGTCAAAGCGGCGGTTGAAGCCGACCTGATATTTTTTGCCGCTTTCCCCGACTGCCGTGAGGACTTCCTTAATCTTCTCTACATCATGGTCGATTGGCTTCTCACAGAATACATGCTTGCCGGCCTTCAGGGCTTCGATGGACAGGGGGGTATGCTGGTCGGTGGAGGCGCAGATGAGCACTGCTTCAATGTCGGCATCTGCCAGAATTTTGCGGTAATCCGTGTATGTCTCAGCTATTCCCATGGCTTTGGCCCATTGGATGGCCTCTTCATTGAGGCAGGGGTCCGCCACAGCTTTTACTCTGGCATTCCTGACAAATCTGGCAATGCTTTCGCCGTGTACGCGGCCGATGCGGCCGACACCGATAATACCTACGTTAATCATGATGTTTCCCACCTTTCAAAAATTCACAATTTTCTTTCGCTTCTTGCAAAGGGCGCAGTATCGGGGCAGGAGCGAGGACGGGGTAAAGCTGGCCTGCACTGCCGGATTGCCTGCGCCCGACCTTACGTACAGTATAGCTTTTGCGGCATTTTGCCGCCTCCAGTATCTTGCTGCGTTTGCTATGGCAGACCCGCATTTTAGCTAGATTCTTATTGATTTTTCTTAGATGAAGCTATAGAATGTTGCTGTCAGAATTGTTACGGAGGAAATGTGAGGTGATTTGCAAGTGATTCAATACTTTATCAACCAGCGGGAGCCGTCAAGTTTTGCGCAGGGGAATGCGCCGCGGCTGGAATACGTCTGCCATGTGGATACCACCCACATGCAGGTGCCCCGCGCCATGCACATGCATGAAAGAGTGGTGGAGTTTGTCCTGATGGTCAGGGGAAGGGGCAGCTATTACATTGACAACAGGCGCTATGAGGCCTTCAAGGGTGATATGCTGATTTTCAACAGCCATACCCTGCACGATGAAACGGTGGCCGGCAAGGATGAGGCCGTGACCTACTGTATTGCCGTGTCGGATCTGCAGCTGGCAAACATGCCGCCGGGAAGGTTCATCCGGGAGGGAATCTCGCCCTGTGTCCGGCTGGGCAGGTTTTTTCCATATGTCAGGCGGATGTTCAGGCTGATTGTCAGCGGCGTAAAGAAGAAGGAACGGAGCGAGGTGCTGGATTATCTGCTGCGGGCTCTGCTTGTGAAGCTCATCCATTGTGTACGGGAGCAGGGGGAGCCGCTTTCCGAGCGGGCTGATGCCGTGGGCTGGCGGATTAAGAAATACATAGATGACAAATATCTGGAGCAAATCACATTGGATGATATGTCCAGGGATATGTACCTCAACGCGTATTATCTGTCCCACTCCTTCAAGCGCATCATCGGCTATTCGCCTATGCAGTACGTCATACGCAGGCGCATCGGCCAGGCGCAGAACCTGCTCCTGAATACGGACAAGACCGTTACGGAGATTGCCATGCAGTGCGGCTACAACAATTCCAACTATTTTCAGGCGGTGTTTCGCTCCATTGTGGGGATGCCGCCCGGGCAGTACCGCAAAATCTGGCTTGAGGAAAGCAGGGCAAAAAAATAAGGATACAGCCGGCGGAGCCGGAGCTGTATCCTGCGGTATTATTTGGAAAAAAGCGGCGGTAA
>NZ_JBJDWZ010000018.1:0-4712 GCF_051866355.1 Anaerovibrio sp.
CCAATGTCGATAATGCTATCAGACTTGGCAAGGTTAGGGATAAGAAACTTCTCATACAAAATGGAAGTGTTGGACTGCCGCCCATCGGTACTCAGGCGCTTCGGCTGGGCAAGGAATTGATGGTAGGTTTCTACACCGAGATTGTCAAAGTTATACTTGCCGTACTCGATGCCCATGCACTCCAAAAACTCCTTCACATCTTCATTCGGAATGCCGTAGCTAAGAACGCCGTAACCCATTTTCTTTGCGCAATAAGCGTATTCAGCATTGAGGATTACATTCCCATCGCCGTCAGTTACTACACTGCCCCACTCGCCATAGCGGGAAAGCAGCTTCGTTATCTCGGAGCAGACCAGCACATTCTGCGGCTCGCTCTCAATCCTGATTTCATGCGAAGGGCAGTAGCTGTACGCCCCCACTTTGAAAGAATCCAGCCGGACAGAAGTCTTGCTGGTTTCAATGGAGTTGTGCATTAAGTTGAACAGAATTTCGTCCTGCAAATTAGGAGTACGGATTTTAATGCACGGAAGCGTTTTCAGACCGATTGCTGCGGCGGCCTTTTTTCGCTGATGCCCTGCCGTAATGATATTGTCCGTAGAATTAACAATCAGCGGCTTAACCATACCGAAGCGGCTGATGCTGTGCTTCAGGGACTCAAGTGCCTCGGGCGTAATGGAACGAGGGTTGTACTCGGAACCGGATACGGCATCAATAGGCACATTCTCGTCAAACTCAATCACTCTTTTCCACTCCTTTCAGCAGATAGCTGGCAAAGCTACCCTTCAAAATTTCGCCTGAGTCGATATATTTGGCATACTTAGCGTTAAGCCTGTCAAGCTCCACCTGCGAGATAAAGAACGCCACATCACCGAAACGGAACTGACAGAAAGGTATGGTTCCCTTCGACTGACGCGCAGGCTCAGGTTCGGACGGCTTCGTATCCGCTCTCGCAACGCTCTCGCTGGCGATTGCCTCTGCTGGTACATATTCCTCCGTAGCGGCAGGCATTGCCACGTTAGGCGCGCTCTCAGCGGTCACAGGAGCATATTCCTCTGCCGCAGGAACATCCATAGATTCCTCCGCAATAGGCTCCGGCTCGTCAATGGAGCCGGTATTGGTATGCACGACAGGCTTCTTTGGAGCATCAGGCTTATTCACGCCCATGAAATTAAAGGCTGGAACCCTTATCTCAGCCTGCTCAGGCTCGATGTCAAATACCTCCGCAGACAGCTCAAACCTTTCCAGCAGGAGCTGGTTCTTTTCCAAAGTGAGGTCAACCTGCGACAGCTCCTCTTTCAGCTTCTCAAAATCCCAGTCACTATATTCACTGGTTTTGTTATCCACAAGCCTGAACAGATTAATCTGCTCATCGGTAAGCTCATCGGCAATAATGCACGGAACGCTCATTATGCCCAGCTCACGGCAGGCCCTGACACGGGTATGGCCACAGACGATGGTGTAATTCATGTCCACAACCACTGGGAACAAGAAGCCAAAACGCTCGATGCTGTACTTTACCTTCTCTACCGCCAAATCATTGTTGCGCGGATTGTTTTCGTACTCACGGAGCCGTGATACGGATATTTCCCTGATATTCATTACGCTTCACCTCCGGTAAGATACAGCACAAAGCCCAAATAAGTTTTGTTTTCAGCGATATAAGCATCATAGAGTGCCTTGAGCCGGGCATATTCATCCTCGGTAATCGGCAGCTCGTTATTGCCAAAAATCAGCATCTTGTTATCGGTGAAGAATTTCCTGTCACGGTTTGGGCGGAAGAAATTAGTCTTGAATTCGAGATTAATTCCGTCCAGCTCCTTGTGCAGTTTGCCGACATCCCATGTGGAATACTCGTGGCTCTTATTGTCGACAATCCTTGCCAGCTTCGCATCTTCCTCGCTCATATTCTGAACAATGCACGGCACGGCTTCCATCTCAAGCTGTTTCGCGGCCTTGAGCCTCGTATGCCCGGAGATGATTACGTTGTTTTGGTCAATGGTAATCGGGTTCAGAAAACCAAAGTCCTTGATGCTTTGCGCAACCTTGGCTACTGCATTTTCATTGTTGCGGGCGTTCCCCTCATATTCGATGAGTTCGTCCACCCTCTTGTAAACAATTTCCATGTTCTATCCTCCTATGTTCTAAAATATAGCGCAAGAAAGCCCCCGCATAACACGGAGGCTTTCTGCTAGTTTCTCTGTTTAATTTTTTCTTCGCCGGTAAGCGGTGTCCCTAAAAGTTCCGCGTGAACGTCCGGCGGTGGCTGGACGTATCCGTAATGTTTTGCATAACAGTACGCACAGCCATGACTGCAAGTGCTATATGCGCCAATATCCACGCTTTCAACGCATTGGCACAGCCCTCGCTGATTTCTGTCCTTCGGCTTAGCAACGCCGAACATCGCCCCATCCACACAGCTGGAATGAGGAAGCCCCAGCTCCTCGGCACATGAGGACAATGTTATGCCGTGCTGGGCGGCAATTTCTGACAGCAACTGCGCCAGCTCCTTCTGCCTTTCAGGAGAAAGCGGCTGAATGTTCAGAGGCCGCAGGTCTACGGTGCGGTATGAGTCCACAAAGCTCATTACCGCCCGGCTCGTATGCCCTTCCAGCATTTGCGCCATTTTTGAAAACGCCTTTACATGGTAATCAAAAGTGTAATGGTCGTTTATGAATACGGGGTCATACCGCCAAATGGCTTTTTCCCTGCCGATTTTCTTGAACGCAGGTATGATAATATTTTCCTTATCGGGAATATTACGTTCTACGTCCTTGCCATACGGTGTGATGGTAAACTGAAAATAGTATTTGTACGAATCAAGTTCGTGTATTCTTTTGAGCATAGGCGCGGCATTTTTTGTCCAAAACACGAAGCCATCTACTTTATCGGGCGAGAGAGTTACCCGCCCGACTTGTAGTGGATTATAGGGGTTTTTAAGGAGGACATAACCCGCCTGTAATCTGTTGTAAAACCATTCCGAGAAAAGAGCCGGAATATCGGTCCTTCTGCTTGCACTCACAATCATTTTATTCTCCCGTCCTTTACAAAATTAGCAAAAATCCAATTACGGCACTTACGCTGATTTTCTGTAAATATTCCGGGCGGATTGGGTACGTAATCCCAGAAATGGATACGCCTAGCATTTGAGATTTCCAGCTTGATTTTCTTATTGTCAATGGAAATATGAGAATTCAGTTCAGGAACAAACGCAACGTGTGTATTCTGTTCCCAAGCAAACCCTTCACTCAAACCGCAGAGATAATAAGCTTTTATGCCGGGGTACTGCTGGACATCAATGTCCACAACAGCCCGCGTTTTATGGAGTGTCCCGTAATAAACGCGGTTATCTTTTTCCCCGATGAAGCACTTTGCGCAGCACTCGTTAATATTTACATCACGAATGGCGCGGAGCCAAAAGAAATTGCATTTTCGCCTTATCTCAAGCCTCATGTGCATAGGCACGAATATATTTTTCGACGTTATCATTTTATCATCTCCTGTGTGTCAAATCAATGACAGCTTTGTGACACGACGGCGCAGGATTCCAGCTCAGGATTGTGCTTGAGAAACCACTTGCCAAGGCTATTCAAGACCGTAGGGCAAGTGCAAGCTGTGACATTGGTAACTGACACACCTGCCCCAGCTAATGCATCTACAAGTGCATTTATCGGACCGATAGGGCCTGTAGCCCGGCTCCTGACCTCGCACATTCTGCGTCCGTGGTCATCAAAACTCTCGAACAGGATATGATACAGAGTATTGTTGCCGCTGGCTGATACGCCCGATGTGAGCCTGCCCAAGCAGATTTCATACCCTGTTTTGAGCGTACCAACAAGCGTATATGTCCTTTTATCGGCCACATAAGTCGGCATTGGGTTGTACCCATCAAATCGGCGCGGAATAAAATTTGTCACCATGCGCATCACCTCCTCAATACAATAATCCGCCTATCGCAATAGGCTCTTTGGCATCATCAGGCTTGCAAATTGTCCGCCGCTCTAACGTAATAAATTCAGAGCGAAGTTCTACGCAGGTATCACCCCATTCTTCACCTATGCTGATAAAGTCGCCCCCACGAGAATCGCATTCTTCTCCCAGCTCCTCAATCTCTGCACTACACCGCCAAGCATCGCAACAGCGGTGCAGAACCACAACATCTTCCCCTCCGATGCGGTACTGCTTGCGCTCAGCTTTACCTACAAATTCTACAAGCTCTTTTTGTTTATAGCGTGCTGCATCTCGCATCATATTTTCAAAAGTTTTAGCATCAAAAGCCACGTAAATATCACGCATATAAGACATATCACTCACATCCTCCTTCGTCAATGCGCCTCTTTTCTACTACTTCGGCAAGATTCAGAAATGCCTTTTGGCCTCGCAAAGCAAAACTATCTTTGAACATGCGAAGTATGGACGCATCGTTGTAAATACGCTCGCCATCGAGGTAGTCCCTTTCATCCAATATCGTGAAATAAAATTCCATGCCATGAATATTGTCAGGTGACTTGCTGAATTCTACCAGTTTTTTAACTTTCCTGTATAAGTCAGCCCCGCTACTGCACTCATCGTTGCACGGCCCGCCATAAGCATAATGGTAATCATGCAAATCATGCTGTTCTCTCACCAAAATCTGCATTATCCACTCACTCCCTTGCAATAAAATAAGCCCGCTTTGCAACGGGCCGATTTAGGCAAATTCGGCATATTATCAA
>NZ_JBJDWZ010000019.1:0-4666 GCF_051866355.1 Anaerovibrio sp.
GGCAAGGCTGTAGGCATCCGCCAGAATGTTGATGGCCTTGCGCCCCTCGATGGTGTACTCGCTAATCAGGGTGGCAACGCCATCCCCCAGCTCGGCAGAGAGCCGCTTGGCCGCCCTGATGACGATTTCCTCAATGTGCCGCGGCGTCAATGGCTCAAAGTAAATCTCGGCACAGCGGGAGCGCAGGGCGGGATTGATGGAAGAGGCGTCACGGGTGGTCGCGCCAATCAGCACGAAGTCCGCCGGTGCGCCCTCTTCAAAGAGCTTCCTGATGTACGGCGGAACCTTGTCGTCCGTCGGGTCGTAGTAGGCGGACTCAAAGAAGGCCCGCTTGTCCTCCAATACCTTTAAAAGCTTGTTCTGCAGCATGACATCCATCTCGCCGATTTCGTCAATAAAGAGGATGCCGCCGTGGGCGTCCGTAACCAGTCCCGGCTTCGGCTCCGGGACGCCGGTATCCGCCAGATCACGCCGCGCGCCCTGATAGATAGGGTCATGGACAGAGCCCAGCAGGGGATTGGTCAGGTCCCGCGGGTCCCATCTGAGGGTGGTGCCGTCCGTTTCCACGAAGGGCGCAGACTGCTGGAATGGGGACAGGGGGCGTTTCTTGGACGCCTCCAGCACCAGCCTCGCGGCCGTGGTCTTGCCCACTCCCGGCGGCCCGTAGAGAATCAGGTGCTGGGGATAAGGGGAGCTGAGCTTGGCCAGCAGGGAGGCCACGGCCCGCTCCTGGCCCACGATGTCCTCAAGGCATTTCGGGCGCAAAAGCTCCATGACGGACTGGGTGAGCTTCACCTTTTCCAGCTCTTCCAGCTTTTCACGCTTCTGCTGTTCCATAGGGGTCTCGTAGCCCTTCTTTTCCTCCTTCAGAATCTGGCGGCGGATGTCCTGCACATAGTCCTGATGGTTTTCTTCCAGCCGGTCGGCGATTTTCTGCTCCAGATCCGCTTCCAGCGTCCGTCTGGCCAGAATATCCGACATCTTTTCCACCAGCTTGTCCAGAATATCCGGAATATCCTCATCCTTCGGCACGGCCGTCAGGGTAGGATTGTCGTACATGATTTTCTGCAAAGCAAGGACACGCTCACCCTTGACAGGTGAGCGCACCAGCTGCAGGGCTTCCATCTTGCCGGCCTTGATGACCAGCTTGTCGGAGCCGTAGTATTCCACGAGCAGGGAAAAAAGCATGTCTATCCTGCGGTCAAGCTCATCCTTGGCGGCGGCTCCCTCCTGAGCCGCCCCCTCCTGGCCGTCGATAGGCCGTGCCTTTTCTTCCCCTTCATTTTTTAGATTAAAAAATTTGGCAAAAAAATTGTTCATCAGTCAGCCACTACCTCAACCTTGATGGTGCTTGTGATTTCAGGATGTACCTTGATAACGGCCTCGTAGCTTCCCGGGCCTGTGATTTCGGCTTTCAGGGCAATCTTGCGCTTGTCCATGTCGATATTGTGCTGTTTTTTCAGCACGTCGGCTACATCCTTGCCTGTTACGGAGCCGAAAAGGCGGCCGTTGGCGCCAACCTTGACAGGGATTTTGACGGTCAGCTTGGACAGCTGGGCCGCCATGAGCTTTGCCTCGTCATTGTCCTGTGCCTTCTTGCGGGCGGCGGAGCCTGCCTTGGCCTTGGCCACGTTCAGGTTTTCCGCTGTTGCCTCCTGGGCAAATTTCTTCGGCAGCAGGAAATTCCTGCCGTAGCCCTCGGAAACCTCCACGATATCGCCTTTATTGCCTACTTTTTTAACATCCTGCAGAAGTATTACTTTCATCTTTTTCATTCTCCTCTATAAATAGTTGTGTTGCATTAATGACATCTTCATAAACAGCCTCAAGGGTGGTGCCGGTAATCTGGGCACCGGCCACGTTCTGATGGCCGCCGCCGCCGAACTGCTCCATAATCAGCTGGACGTTGATGGCGCCGGTGGAGCGGGCGCTGATGCCCACCGTATCAGGGGCCAGGCGGAACACCACCATGCTGGCGTTGGCACCTTCGATGCGCAGCAGGGAGTCCGCCACCTGGGCGGCAATCACCTGAATGTTCGGCAGTTCGTCCGTGCATTTTGTGATGATCAGCCCTCCCGGCAACAGCTGTGCCTGCGACTTGGCTCTGGCCTTGGCCTGCTCCGTCTCAAAATCCGAGCGGAACATCTGCCGCACCACGATAGGGTCCGCGCCGCAACGGCGCAGGTAGGCGGCCGCGTCAAAGGTACGGACACCGGTCTGCACTGCAAAATTCTTGGTATCTACCAGAATGCCCGCATAGAGGGCGGTCGCTTCCAGCCGGGGCAGGTTCAGATCATCGCCGAAGTAATACAGAAGCTCCGTTACCAGCTCGCTGGTGGAGCTGGTGGCAGGCTCGCTGTAGGTGAGCTTTGCATTTTTGATGAAGTTGGCACTGCGGCGGTGATGGTCGATGACCACAATATCCCTGATGCGGTCTAAAAGGTCAGGGGATGCCGTCAGGTGCGGGATGTGGGTGTCCACCACGAACAGCACCGGCTTTTCGGCGGTGATGTTTATCAGGCGGCTGGCAGGCAGGAACAGCTCCCCGTAGCCCTCCTTACCCTTGAGGCTTTCCGTAAACCTGCTTATGCCGGTGTTGAACTCGCTGAGGATGATGTGCACCGGCTTTTTCAGCTGTCTTGCCATGCGGGAGATGCCCAGGGCGGCGCCCAGGGAATCAAAGTCCTCATTCTGGTGTCCCATGATGAACACCTCATCAGATTCCTGAATAATCTCGTGAATGGAGTTGGAAATGATGCGCGCCTTGACGCGGGTGTATTTTTCCACGGCCTTTGTCTTGCCGCCGTAGAAATTAGTCTGCCCCCTCTGCAGAACGGCAACCTGATCGCCGCCTCTGCCCAGGGCCATTTCCAGCATGGAGTAGGCCTTGCCCCCCAGCTGGTTGATGGTCTGGCTTTCCGCCACGGCAACGCCGATGCTGAGGGTGACGGCCAGATGCCGCACCGGATTCTGCAGGGTGCGCACCTTGTCCAGCACATCGAACTTTTCCTCAAGGGCCATATCCAGATTGCGCCGTTCCATGACCACGATGTACAAATCGTCGGAAACCTTGCGCAAAAAGCCTTCCAGATGGTTTACCCAGTCGGTGATGGCCTTGTTGGTTTCAAAAATCAGGGTGTTCTGCTCCGTATCGTTCAGGCCCTGCAGAACATCGTTGTAGTTATCAATCTGCACATACATGAGGGTGGTACGGGAATCTGCGTGGATGCGCTTCAGAATCTCCAAAGCGGAGGCATCCTGAATGTACAGGGCCATCATGCCGCTGGGACTTTCCTTGGTGGCAATGGGCCTGTGGATGGTGCGGTAATGAATGTTTTCGTGGACAAAGACCATAGTGCCGGTGCGCCCCCAGACGGGCTCCAGATCCAGCTCCGGCCAGAAATCAGCCAGCGCCATATTGTAGGCCGGCTCTATGCCGATGTGCTTTTCCAGCTCCTTGTTGAACCACTGGATTCTGCCGCCCTGATCCACCATCAGTATAATCTGCGGCATCTGCTCAAGGGCGTAGTTGGCAACGCTGTTTACATTGCTGATAACCGTGTGGCAGTAATGGTCGAATTCCTCACTGCGGCACAGGCATCGCTCCCTGGCAAAAAACAGCAGGAGCAGCCAGATCATTGCCGCCACGGCACCGATAAATAAGTTGTAGACAGCCAGTACCCCTGTGAGGATAAGCGCCGCAAAAAGAATAAAGCAGATATCCAGCCAGGCATTCAAATTACGTGGCATAATGTTACCTCTCGTTTTCTAAATCATTCGTGCTGTCAGCTGTGCCTGAAAGGACAGCCGGCAGACGCCATCGTCAGCCGCGCCTGAAGCGCCTGCGGTAGTCAAACAGCATGTCAAACAGGCCGCCCACGGCAAGAAGCTGGGAGATGGCGCCATTCAGGAAGATAAACAGCATGATTATCCAGAACAGCCAGCGGCTGATGCGGTTTCTGGCAAAGCTGCTGATGACGGATGCCCCCTGTACGAAGCCGGCCAGGGTGGACAGCACGTAGGCGTTCAGTGACACCTGCTGTAAAAGCTCAATATCCCTGGTGCTTCCCCAGTAGAGCCCTACCAGGGAAAAGCCGAAGATGTAGAGAATGGCCTTTGGCAGACGCCACTCGTCAAAATCCGGCAGGGTGGTGACATGATGTCCAAGGCGGCGGAGCACCTTGCCGCCCACGGCGAAGTTCAGCCAGGCGGTAATCATGCCGCTCAGCAGGAACACCACCGGCAGCAGCAGGGTGACATATTCCATGGCATCCATAAACTGCTTTTTCGTCCTGGCCAGCTCATCGGCGGACATGCCCAGGGCGTCATACATCTGGAAGGCGGCACCTGCGGCCTCCTTCATGCTCTCCACCTGCTCCGCCATGGCCAGCGGGTTGATGCCGGTAATCAGCATGGTCAGCCCTGCGGTCAGGAATACGCCAATCAGGGATGCCACAATGCCGTAGAGCAGGACGCGGGAGGCGGACAGCCCCTTGTAAAAACCGTAGCCCAGTGCCAGGCTGGGCGGCCCGAAGGCGGCCACCATGTGAACCGCGCTCATAGGGGAAATCAGGATGGTCATGATGATGGCGGCGGCCGTCACGCTGAGGACGCCGTACTGCATGCCGTGCCGCACAATCAGCACGATAATCGGCAGGGGCCACAA
>NZ_JBJDWZ010000020.1:0-4589 GCF_051866355.1 Anaerovibrio sp.
TAGGCGTTTTTTGGTATTATATAGGAAGCAGAATTTATGTTGAAAGGATTGGTTATATATGCGTATTTCGGCGAAGGGAAGGTACGGGCTGGCGGCCATGGCGCATCTGGCCCTGAATTATAGCGGTGGCAGCCCGATTACCATCATCAGCATCTCCGAGAAGATGGGGATTTCCAAGATTTATCTGGAGCAGGTCTTTGCGCTATTGAAGCGCGGCGGACTTGTGCTGTCACTCAAGGGCTCCCAGGGCGGCTATCAGCTTTCCCGCGCTCCGAAGGATATTACGGCCTATGATATTCTGGCTTCCATAGAAACTTCCATGATGGAACCGGCGGACAAGACGGTGGCGGATACCCAGCCAAAGCTGGAAAATGCCCTGCAGGAGCTGGTATTTGACAGGCTGGATGATGCCATCAGGGCCTCACTGGCAGAAGTAAATCTGGAGGATATCCTGCTGAATATTGAGAAGAACAGCTCACCTGACCAGCTGATGTATTTTATCTGACAGTACAAAAAAGACCGGAGGCATGAAAGCCCCGGTCTTTTTGTATATGCGTTATTGCATGTGCAGATGTGCGGTACAGCCCTGCCTCTGCACATGCAGGAGTGAGCCGTTTTTGGTTTGTCCGGCGTTCTGTCAGGAGAACAGCGGCTTCAAGGCGGCGGCCAGCTCATCCTTCTGCGCCTGTGCCTCAGCCAGATCCTTGCCTAACGTGGTGAAGTAGGTCTTGATTTTCGGCTCGGTGCCGGACGGACGCACGATAGCGGTAGCACCGCCCTCCAGCTCGTAGAGCAGTACGTTGGCAGGCGGCAGGCCGGTTTCCTCGGACTTCTTGAAGTCAACAGCCTTTGTCACCTTGTACTTGCCGATGGCGGCAGGCGGATTGCTCCGGAGCTCCGTCATGATGCCGGCCATCTTGTCCATGCCGGTAAGGCCAGGGAACTCGAAGCTGTCAATCTTGTTCAGGTAGCGGCCGTACTGGGTGTAGATTTCCTCCAGGCGCTGTTTGATGCTGGAGCCGGTGGCGCGATAGTAGGCGGCCATCTCGCAAATCAGCATGGAAGCCACAACGGCATCCTTGTCGCGGACATAGGTGCCGGCCAGATAGCCGTAGCTTTCCTCAAAGCCGAAGATAAAGCGCTCTTCCTCGCCCTTTTTCTCAAGGCCGAGAATCTGGTCGCCAATCCACTTGAAGCCGGTGAGCACGCTGCGCAGCTCCACGCCGTAATGCTCCGCCACGGCCTTGGCCAGCGGGGTGGATACCAGTGACATTACAGCCACAGGGTTCTCCGGCATGGTGCCCTTCTCAATGCGGCCTGCGCAGATGTAGTCCAGCAGCAGTACGCCCATCTCGTTGCCGGATACCAGCTCATAGGAGCCGTCAGGGCACTTCATGGCAATGCCCACCCGGTCAGCGTCAGGGTCGGTGGCCAGCATCAGGTCAGCATCGCATTCCTGTGCCAGCTTCAGGCCGGATTCCAGCGCGGCATAAATCTCAGGATTCGGGTAGCTGCAGGTGGTGAAGTAGCCGTTAGGGTACTCCTGCTCAGGCACAATGGTGATATCGGTAATGCCGATGTCCTTCAATACCTGGGTGACAGGCACCAGGCCGGAGCCGTTCAGCGGGCTGTAAACCAGCTTCAGGCCGGAGGTTCTGGCCAGTCCCGGACGCACCTGGCGGGACTCGATGGCCTCGTAGAAGGCCTTCTTGCAGTCATCGCCTACGAAGCGGATAAGGCCGTCCTCTACGCCCCGGGCAAAGGAAACCTGCCGGGCGCCGGTCAGCACATCAATCTTCTGGATTTCATCATAGACGATGTCAGCCGCCTGGTCAGGCATCTGGCAGCCGTCAGGGCCGTAGGCCTTGTAGCCGTTGTACTTGGCAGGGTTGTGGGAAGCCGTCACCATGATGCCGGCGTTGCAGTTGT
Organism: Anaerovibrio sp.; assembly: GCF_051866355.1. Lineage (GTDB taxonomy): Bacteria > Bacillota > Negativicutes > Selenomonadales > Selenomonadaceae > Anaerovibrio. The sequence continues at coordinate 1,930 of NZ_JBJDWZ010000020.1, forward strand.
AGTATCTGGTGGCAAAGGAAAGGGCAGGCACCGGCATGGCGGCATCGTAGATGCGCACCTTGATGCCGTTGGCGGCCAGCACCCCTGCGGCGGTCTTGGAGAAGACGTCGCTCTTGAGGCGGGTGTCGTAGCTGATGGCTACGGTCTGGGTGCCGCCCTGGGTCTTTACCCAGTTGGCCAGTCCCTGGGTAGCCTGTGCTACCACGTAGATGTTCATGCGGTTGGTGCCGGCGCCCAGCACGCCGCGCAGGCCTGCCGTACCGAATTTCAGCGAAACGGCAAAGCGGTCCTTGATTTCCTCGTCGTTGCCCTCAATGCGCCTTAGCTCCGGGCTGAGGTCGGCATCCGCCAGGTCTGCCGCCAGCCAGCGCTTGTATTCTTCATTGTACATCGTATATACCTCCCATGGATGTAATAAATGGATTGCAGCCTTATCTGCCGGTCAGCTCATAAGCTCCTTCATAAGCGGCCCGTGAGCCTGCTCGTGCATCGCTTATGCATCAGTTTTTGAATCAGCTTGCAAACGGCCTATATATGGTTATAATTCGCACTAAATAGAAAAAATCCTGCTTTTCTGCAAAAAAATGTTGCAAAAAAACAGGACTTTTTTATTGCATTTTTGAGAGATTGTCAAAGCGCGTGTAGGATTTCTGGAAGTAGAGCTTCACCGTGTCCACCGGGCCGTTGCGGTGCTTGGCTACGATTACCTCGGTGATGTTCTTGTTGACGGTTTCCGGCTCGTAATAATCCTCGCGGTACAGGAACATGACGATATCGGCATCCTGCTCCAGTGAGCCTGATTCGCGCAGGTCGCTGAGCATCGGCCGCTTTATCTGGCGCGATTCCACGCCGCGGCTCAGCTGTGACAGGGCGATAATCGGCACGTTCAGCTCCCTGGCCAGGGATTTCAGCGAGCGGGAGATTTCGGCGATTTCCGCCTGGCGGTTGTCGCTGTTTCCCTTGCCGCTTCCCTGCATGAGCTGCAGGTAGTCGATGATGATAAGGTCAAGGCCGTGCTGGGATTTCAGCCGCCGCGCCTTTGACCGCAGCTCGTTGACCTGGATTCCGGCCGTATCGTCAATGTAGAGGGGCGCCTTGCCGATGATTTCAGCTACCATCATCAGCTTGCCCCAGTCCTCGTCCGGAATATCGCCGATGCGCACCTTCTGGGAGTCCAGGCTGGCCTCGGAGCAGAGCATGCGCTGCATGAGCTGGGTCTTTGACATTTCCAGAGAGAAGAAGGCCACGGACTTTTTTTCCCTGATGGCCACATTGGAGGCAATATTCAGGGTAAAGGCGGTCTTGCCCATACTCGGACGGGCGGCTACCAGTATCAAATCAGAGGGCTGCAGGCCGGAGGTCAGCTTGTCCAGATCCGTGAATTCCGTAGGAATGCCCGTCAGGCCGCCCTTTGATTCATAGACGGTGTTTATCTTGTCAATGCTTTCGATAACAATCTGGTTGATGGGCGTAAAATCTCCGGACATGTGCCGGGAGGAAGCGTCCATAATCCGCTTTTCCGCCCTGTCCAGAATGGTCGGCACGTCCTCCTCCCCATCGTAGGCCATGGCGGTAATATCGCTGGCGGCATTGATGAGGTTCCGGAGGTCGGCCTTTTCCCTGACAATATTGGCGTAGTAGGCCACGTTGGAGGCGGAGGGAACGGCGTTGGCAAGTCCTGCGATAAAGGCAGGGCCGCCAACTTTTTCCAGCAGGTTTTCCTTGTCCAGCTGTTCCGACAGGGTGACGATATCCACCGGTATGTTGTCGTTGGACAGCTTCAGCATGGTTTCAAAGACGATGCCGTGGGCATCACGATAAAAATCGCTGCGCTTCAAGAGTTCTGCCGCGTCTGCCACAGCGGACTTCTTCATCATCATGGAGCCGAGGACGGCCTGCTCCGCCTCGATGTTGTTAGGGGGAACCATCTTCATTATGTCATCCTTGGTTGGCACCTGCTATTCCTCCTTTGCCAGCAGAAGCTCAAGGGCTTCCGTTGCCGTGCTTACAGGGAAAATTTCCAGTCCCAGATGGTGCTGTGGTATGTCCTTGGTGTTTTCCGCCGGAATAATCAGGCGGCTGATGCCTGCCTGTTTTGCGCCGTAGGCCTTTTCAAAGACGCCGCCCACAGGGCGCACCCTGCCCTGCAGGGAAATCTCTCCTGTAACGGCAGTGTCCTGCCGGATAGGACGGCCTGTGATGGCGGAAATAATGGCGGTGAGGATGGCAGTGCCGGCGCTGGGGCCGTCGATGTTGCCGCCGCCGATGACGTTGATGTGCAGATCGTAGTCATGTATGTCCTTGCCCGTCACCATGCGCACCACGGAAGCCGCGTTGAATACGGAGTCCTTGGCCATGGAACCGGCGGTTTCGTTGAAGCGGACCGTGCCCTTGCCCTTTTCGCGGGCCTCAAAGGCCACGGCCTCTATTTCGATGACGGAGCCAAGGAAGCCTGCTACCCCCAGGCCGAAGATGTGGCCAACCTCGCATTTGTCGGAGGCTTTTTTGGTGACGTATGGGCTGAGGCGGCTGACCTGTGCCACCTTGTAGATGTCGGCCCGCTCAATAACCACGCCGCAGGTGTCACCTGTGCCATTAACGTCAGCATCAGCATCAACGCCATCGTCAGCACCGGCATCGTTATTAGTATCGGCAGTGGT
>NZ_JBJDWZ010000021.1:0-4511 GCF_051866355.1 Anaerovibrio sp.
TGCTTAATCAATCTATTTCTATTCATTCGGAGGAATTGCCTGAAATCTATTGGCAGGATGCTCCAAGACATAATTCAGATAATCACTATTTACATATTCGGCAAAAACCTTATCTGCAAGCATAGCCTTGACAATTTTTGTATAAGTCATTTCACTACCATGAAAACCGTCAAGGCATTCATCGTCATTTGACCCCACCCATAGAACATTGCTGAAATCAAAAAACTGAACTTTTTCTTCTGCACAACATTCCTTTACACTGTTTTCAAAATTTGCAAGAAAAAATCTCCATTCGTCATTACTTGACATTCTGCTATAAATTTCATCTGGAAATGGAGGCAAAAATACTATTACATGGCATCCCGCCTTTGTCATTTCCCTAACAAGAGACTTCAGCCTCTCAAATTCCCTATAATCTATATCATCTGCAGCTTCAAAACGCCTATTTCTATCATCGAGCCGTTTATGGGTATCCTGAAACAGCTCTGCCGCTGTCTTAAAATCGGCGGTCAGAAAATGCCCATATTGGTAGCTGCCATCGGCAAGACGATAGCCATCTGATTTAACTGCCGCACTCAGTCCGACAGTCCTTCTGCCTCCCACTGCATCCCGTTCTTTTATGTCATCAAGATGGAAAAGCATACCCCGCATTTCTGCATTATCTTTCATAAATTTTATCAACTGAAAATACTTTTTGTATTTGCTCTCCCTGATTTCATCCAAACACCCCAATGTGGACACATGCGAAAAATTAGGATTTAGCCACCATAAATCCACTCCCAAAATAACCACATCGGGAGTATAGCTCTTTTTAATCTTCTTGAATGTTTTGTCGGCATCCATGAGGGAGCCTGCTGTTCCTCCCATAGTAAAAAAATCTTTATCAATAAAATAATTTGAACGAAATTGCATAACGCGTGAAGAACCGATTGCCACTACTTTCGGTTTTTTCTGTTCAACAATCTTAAATTTTATCAAACTGCTTTCAGTAATTGCACTTCCCAACAAAATATCATCACTTTCCGATAATATTTCATCATCACTGTACAATTCCCTAAACTCTCCCAGAATCAACCCTGAAGCCAAAAAAAATCCTGACAAAAGAAAAATATTTACAATCAGCCACCTGTACACCCATATTTTCCAAACATTCATTATACTCATCCTTTAGAATTGAAAATATAAAAATTCGCCTGTTCCCACTGCACAAATAACGTAAATGCTGGCTAAAAATACTAAACTGATAAAAAACATCCATTTTTTATTTGGAACCATATTCACATATATTTCACACGGATTTTTCAGGGTCAGTATACATACTAACAACACAATTAAAGTGCCAGCACACTTTGCCAAAGACCATTCAAATTGCCATGCCTCAAAAGATGCCCCCGTCCAATGCAGCCAATACTCCCATTTTCCCCCTGATGGAAAATACAAACTACTAATGTCAAACATTTTACTGATTATCTGTACCGCATCACCAACTGAGGCTGCCCGAAAAAACACCCAGCCAATAACAACACACAAAAATGTTATGCCCCAGCTTGCAATAACAGGCAGCTGATACTTTAAATTACGCCATATATGATTAACTATTAAAAATAATCCATGCAACGCTCCCCATGCAATAAATGTCCAGCCAGCTCCGTGCCACAACCCGATTATAACCATGGACACAAACAAGTTTCTTAGCTTATTCAGCTGGCCGTGACGATTTCCTCCCATGGGGATATACAAATATTCCCGGACCCAGCCACTCAGGGTCATGTGCCATCTATGCCAGAAATCAATAACACTTGTTGCTTTATACGGAGAATTAAAATTTTGTGGCAGCTTTAAGTTCAACATCAGTCCAAGTCCCATTGCCATCTCACTATAGCCTGAAAAATCAAAGTACAATTGAAATGTATAGGCAACAGCACCAAGCCACGCTTCAAGCATGCCAATACTTGAAATACTTGAAAACACATCTGTTGCCACAATGGCCAGCTTATCCGCAATTACAGCCTTTTTAAATAGTCCCATGGAAAACAGTCCAAGTCCGAGGGCTATATTATGATAATCCACCTTAAATGTTGTGTCGTCAATAAACTGAGGTATCATTTTCCTGTGGCTTATAATAGGCCCTGCAATCAGATGCGGAAAAATCGTTACAAATTCACAATATACAATAAAAGATGTATTTCTAGTATCCCCACGATACATATCAATCAGATAGGCAGTCTGAGTAAATGTAAAAAACGATATTCCAAGTGGCAATACAATATGCATTAAATCAAAACAGCTTTGACCCAGTATGTCATTGACAGCCCCTAGAAAAAAATCCATATATTTAAAATATGCCAACATAGATATATTTACAAAGATACCCAACCCTAGCCAGGATTTTTTATGTTGCGCAAGCTCCAAATTTTTTCCCACGTTATAATTAAAGCAAATAGAAGCAAAAAGCAGAGGTACATACCATACATCCCACCAGCCATAAAAGAAAAATGAAGCAAACACAAGCCATGTAATAGCATACTTCTTTTCCTTGTATCTTCCCAGTATAAAGAATACGGCAACTACGATGGGAATATATAAGAATATAAATTCCAGAGAATTAAACAGCAATCATACCATCCCCTTACAATTTTCTGACAAAACAACAAAAGTCCCCCCCCGAAATACAATTAACAAATTGTATCCCAAGAGAGGACAAATAGCAAACCCATATAAGAAATACTTCTATTTTTCATTAAGTATAATATAATCTACTGCGCTAAGCAAGCCAAGGATAAGAAAAAGTATCTTTTTAAAGAGCTGTAAACTCACGCAAGGATAATAATACTAATTCGTAAAAAATACAACTTAAGTAGATTTGTAAATTTGACAAGGTGAAAATTGTAAATATGATAAAGTGAAAACTATAAATCTGTTAAAGTAAAATTGGTAAAGTGAATAAAACAAAATAACAAAAAAGAACTGCCCACATTGTAGATTTCATCCGGAGACAGTTCTTTTTATCTTTATGTATTTTCCCTTAGTAGATATGATATGTCTTCCATGGAATTTTATCCAGCGGCACAGTCTTCAAAAAATCCACAATATCTTTCCTGCCATAATAATGGGGCTTGCCTTCCTTGTCCTGGGACATGAGAATAATTGGCATATTGGGAAAAAACGGCGCAATGGACTGGCGGAATCTGGTTGCCCGCACTGTGTACTGGGTAACCACCTGCTTCACCACAACGATGGCGAAAGTCACCCCCTGCTCAATAATCACCGCACCATGTACTACCATAACCTCACCTGCCTAAAAATCATCCTGCACTCCGCCGACCGAAATATCTATATCGCCCTCCGGCAAAACCGTCCCCTTCGCCCTTGGCCAAACAAAACCACACGCCTTGCACCATGTCTCCGGCACAGGGCCGCCGTCTCTCTCAGCACTTATCTGCATCCATCATATCTGACAATCCTTCATATCATTCCAGCTATTTACGTACCGTCTCTATAGAAAATATTATGAAACAAAACCGCCCTATCGTCAACAGCACCGCCAGCACAATTTTTAGGCTATCAAAAAATATTTTTACAGTCCCTTGACCGTGGGTTACTACCGATTGATACACTAGCCTCACAAAGCAAAAAGCAAAATAAAATCCGCAGAACAGCACAGGATAAGCAAAATATCCATATGAAAGGGGCCATCTCATGAAAATCACTATGCGCAGGAAAAAAATCAGGACACTGCTGGCGCTGGGCCTGACCGGAGCAGGCATACTGCTGACCGGCGCCCTGCAGAGCAGTATCGCCCTGGCAGAGCAAGCCATTCCGACCAGCTACGGCAGTCCTGCCGTAACGGAGCAATCTTCCCTGCAAAGCTATGACAGGTCTGCCGTGGCCGATAAAAACTACGCAGACCGTCACGGCGGACAGAAATTTCCACTGGAGGACACCAATCCCGAATACGCCGCCATCATGAAAAAATACATTTACGGCGATATTGCCTCCCAGCTGCAAATCACTCCCGCCGAAGCCGCCCTCGTCACCATTGCCGTGCTGACTACCAATCAGAATGACAAGCTGCTGGAACACGCCATCAGTGCAGCCCTTGCCCTGGGAGCAACCCCGGAGGAAATACAGGAAGCCATCTACCACATCACTCCGTATACAGGCTTTGCCAAAACCTCGTCAGCCCTCACCATCATGAACGATGTCTTTCGTGAGGCAGGCATTCCCCTGCCCCTTGCCAAGCAAGGCACCACCACGGACAAGAACCGCTTCCAAAAGGGACTGAAATTTCAGGTGGATACCTACGGGGAGCGCATCATCCAGATGCGGGCCGCCACCCCTGACTATCAGAAGCATCTGCAGGATGATCTGTCCGCCTTCTGCTTCGGTGATATTTATACCCGCGGCGTGCTTGACCTCAAAAGAAGGGAAATGCTGACCATGGCCGCCATCGGCCCCCTCGGCATAGAAGCACAATTCCGCAGCCATGTGAATGGCACCCTGGCCGCCGG
>NZ_JBJDWZ010000022.1:0-20964 GCF_051866355.1 Anaerovibrio sp.
TGGCTCAAGAAGAATTTTGTGATATAGCGTCGGGACACGGGTGCCCGCACCAGCCGGGGGACGCCTTTGGAATGATGTTTCAGCCGGAGGGGATTTTGCCTGAAACGTTATTTCAGGCGTCAGCAGAAGTATTGTAAAGGCATGGCGGCAATGCTACAATAAAGCCATAGAGGTTAATAAAAAGCAATAACAAATGAGAAACTAAAGGAGAGGATTTCTATGAAGAAGATTGTATTGTTGTGTTCCGCAGGTATGTCCACCTCCATGCTGGTGAAGAAGATGAGGGCTGCTGCCGAAGAAGAGGGCTTTGAGTGCAGCATTGATGCTTATCCGATGAATGAAGCTGCCTCCAAAGCCGCCGATGCGGATGTCGTACTGCTTGGGCCGCAGGTCAGCTTCAATCTGGGCAAGGTCAAGGAGCAGCTGCCGGGCAAGCCTGTTGATGCCATTGAAATGCGCATGTATGGCCGCCTTGATGGCAAGGGTGTTCTGGCTCTGGCCAAAAAGATGATGGGTGCTTGATTTCTTCCTGATATATACAAGATAGAAAATGTGAACATTTCCCTGTTTCGGGCTGTCACGCAGGTGGCGGCCCTTTTCTTTTGCCGTTTTTTAATCAATTCAAAACAATGGGAAACAGGATAATGGCACAGTGTTGCAGGAGCCATGTCCTCCGGCATGAAACGTTGTTATTAAGAGGTGCCGGAGCATTGTAACCGCCTCCGGCAGTCTGCTATACTGAAATCACCTTGAGGGGGACGAATTCGTAACAAGGATAAAGGAACTGTGTAAAGAAGAGGGGTATGAAAAGATGAATAAGGATGAGATGTTTAATAAGTTTCTGGAGGTCATGAACAGATTTGCCCAGATAAAGGCAATCGTGGCCATCAAGGATGGCTTCATCATGACTACGCCGTTTACTATCTGCGGCTCGCTGTTTCTGCTGATTGCCTGCCTGCCGATTCCGGGCTATGAGGATTTCATGAGCGGCATGTTCGGCAAGGACTGGGCGGCGCCGCTGTTCGCGGTCAGCGGCGGTACTTTCAGCGTACTGGCCTTGATTATCGTGGTATGCAACACATACAAGTATGTGGCTAACGAAGGTCTGGACGGCATCACGGCCGCCGGGCTGGCCATGTCGGCATTCCTGATTATCATGCCGCCGGAGCTGGTGCTGGAGGACGGCCAGATTGTAGGCAATATCATCCCGAAAAACTGGGTCGGCTCCAACGGTATCATCACCGCCCTGATTGTGGCCTATGTTACCAGCCGCATCTACTGCTACTGCGTCAAGAACCACATTGGCATCAAGATGCCTGAATCCGTGCCGGATGGCGTGGTAAGGGCCTTTGAGGCACTGACGCCTGGCTTCTTCATCTTTACGCTGGCTTCCTTTGTCTGGGGGCTGTGCCACTTTGCCGGCAACACTTCCGCGCCGGAGCTGATGTTCAGCATGATTCAGGTACCGCTGCAGAGCCTGTCCGACACTATTGCCGGTGGCACAATTATCGTAGGCCTGCAGAGCGTTCTTTTCTGGGCTGGCATTCACGGCCCGAATGTAGTGGGCGGCGTTGTCAATCCGATGCTGATTGCCAACTCCCTTGACAATCAGGCGATTCTGGATGCCGGTCAGCAGCTGCTGGGCAATCCTGCCGCCAAGCTGATGACGATTCAGGTTACTGATGTATTCGTAAAATCCGGCGGCTGCGGCCTGACTATGGGACTTCTGATTGCTTCCTACATCGTAGCAAAGTCCGAACAGCTGGGTTCCCTGACCAAGATGGCTACCATGCCTGCTATTTTCAATATCAACGAGCCGGTAATCTTCGGTCTGCCGATTGTATTCAATCCGTTTATGCTGGTGCCGTTCATTCTTGTTCCTGTGGTTGCTTTCTGGGTTACCTATGGTGCTATGATGGTGGGTTTTCTTTCTCCGATGGGCGCTATTCAGGTGCCATGGACTACGCCGCCAGTAATAGCCGGACTTCTGCTGGACGGCTGGCAGGGAGCTGTTATACAGGTGGTTAATCTTGTGCTGGCAACTGTGATTTATCTGCCGTTTGTCAAGAAAATGGATATTAACATGGCTGAAGAGGAAAGGGAGGCTGCATAATTATGGCTGATGTGAATGATGTTATGAATGAAGATATTGAGATGGGGGCGTTTCAGATTATTGCCGCCGTGGGGACGGCCAGAAGCTGTTACATTGAAGCGATTCATGCGGCAAAGGCGCATGACTATGAGCAGGCCGAAAGCCTGATTGCCAAGGGTGATGAATCCTTTGCCCAGGGGCATGATGCCCATCTGGAAATGCTGGGCAAGGAGGCGGAGGGCGACAAGGTGGCCTGCCTGCTGATTATCCATGCAGAGGATCAGCTCATGAGCGCCGAGGGCTTCAAGCTGATTGCCCTGGAGCTGATTGATGTATACAAAGAAATGGAAAAACTGGGCAAATAAAGTTTGTTCTATCCGGCCTGTTGTATTACAATTTGAATATATAGATTTTTGTTCAAGATTCAGGATTTTTATCTCTGTTTGATGAGGGGGAATTGTTATGGCTTTACCAAAGGGTTTTTTATGGGGCGGCGCAGTGGCCGCCCATCAGCTGGAAGGCGCCTGGAATGAGGGCGGCAAGGGACCGAGCGTTGCCGATGTAATGACGGTAGGCGCACCGGGCGTCGAGCGCGGCATTACGGAGGACATCATCGAGGGGGAGAACTACCCGAACCATGAGGCGATTGATTTCTATCATCGCTACAAGGAGGATATCGCCCTGCTGGCTGGCATGGGATTCCGCTGTTTCCGCACCAGCATCGCATGGACGAGAATTTTTCCCAATGGCGACGAAATGGAGCCAAATGAGGAAGGGCTGCAGTTTTATGATGACCTCTTTGACGAAATGCTGAAATACGGCATGGAGCCTGTTGTCACCCTGTCCCATTTTGAGATTCCCCTGCATCTGGCCAAGGAGTACGGTGGCTGGAGAAACCGCAGGATGATTGAGTTCTTCGTGCGCTTTGCCAAGGTGTGCTTTGAAAGGTACAGGAACAAGGTCAAGTATTGGATGACCTTCAATGAAATCAACAACCAGCGCAATACGGAAAGTCCTTTCCTGACCTTTACCAACTCCGGTCTTCTGTACCGGGAGGGGGAGGACAGGTATCAGGTCATGTATCAGGCGGCCCACTACGAGTTTGTGGCCTCTGCCATGGCGGTGATTGAGGGACACAAAATCAATCCGGACTTCCAGATTGGCTGTATGATTGCTTTCTGCCCGACTTATCCTGCTTCTGCGGCGCCTCTTGACCAGATTGCGGCATTGAAGGAGATGGATAGAACCTATGTGTTTGCAGATGTGCAGTGCCGCGGCCATTATCCGAGCTACATCCTGAAGGAATGGGAGCGCTTTGGCACGGATATCAGAATGGAGCCGGAGGATTTGCGCATTTTGCAGGAGGGCAAGGTTGACTATGTTGCCTTCTCCTATTATATGACCTTTACACATGAGTATGATGAGACAAATGAGCGCCATCTGGGACGGGAGAAGAAAAATCCTTTTGTCATGGCCAATGACTGGGGCTGGCAGATTGACCCTGTGGGACTGCGCTACGCGCTGAATCTCCTGCAGGAGCGCTATGAACTGCCGCTGATGATCGTGGAGAACGGCATCGGGCTCCATGAGCAGGCAGAGGCTGACGGCATGATTCACGATGATGCCCGCATTGAGTATTTTGCCAGCCATATTGCCGAGATGAAAAAGGCCGTGGAGCAGGACGGCGTCATACTGATGGGCTACTGCCCGTGGGGGCCTATCGACCTGGTATCTGCCGGTACCGGCGAGATGGAAAAACGCTATGGCTTCATCTATGTGGACAAGAACAACAAGGGCGAAGGCACGCTGAACAGGAAGCCGAAGAAGTCCTATTACTGGTACAAGCGGGTGATTGAAACCAACGGCGAGAATTTGTCCAGGGAGATTGAAGTGCCGGTCTGAGGCAAAGGGCTCACAAACCGGGTACAGCTGAAAATAAATAATGCAGTAAATAAAAAGGGACTGCCCGCTGGCGGATTGTTGTGAAATCAGCAGGTAGTCCCTTTTTTATTTTGTTTTAATGTTCCCTGAACCATGCCTTCATGGTGTCAAAGATCTTCACCAGCTGTTCCTCTTCAATGATGTATGGCACCATTGAGTACATATAGCTGAGGAACGGCCTTGAGAATACGCCCCGCTGGTAGGCAAACTGCTGATAGCCCTTGAGGGTGTCAGGATTTTTGACCTCGATGCAGGCACAGCCGCCCATGATGCGGATTTCCCTGATGCGCTCATCGGCAAAGCCGGAAAGCTCACGGCGGGAAATTTCCTCGATGCGTTTTATCTTTGCCATGTAGTCCTCACGCTCAAAGATTTCGATGCCCTTGAGGGCAACGGCGCAGGCCAGGGCATTGCCCATAAAGGTAGGGCCGTGCATGAGGGCCTTGCGAGCATCGTCGCTGTAAAAGGCATCGTAGACCTTGTGATTGGCAACGGTAGCCGCATGTCCGATGTAGCCCCCTGTCAGGGCCTTGCCCAGCACAAGGATATCAGGCAGTACCAGATCAGCTACAAAGCGGTTGCCGGTGCGTCCGAAGCCCGTTGCCACCTCGTCAAATATCAGCAGGACATCGTACTGGCTGCACAGCTCCCGCGCCCGCTGCAAAAAGGAGATGTCGTACATCTGCATGCCGCCGGCTCCCTGCAGAAGCGGTTCTACAATAAAGCTGTTCAGCTGGTCATGGTATCTGGCAAAGGCCTCTTCCAGCGCCGGAATGGTGGTAGGAATGTGGATACAGCCGGCCTTCTGGTCAACGCCATCCTTCTGCTCAAAGGCAAAGTGATAGTCCTCATCGTCGCCCACCTCCATCGCCTTGAAGGTGTCGCCGTGGTAGGCGCGGTTCAGGGCCAGCACCAGCGGGCGCTTGTTGCCCTTGTTGACATGGTATTGAAGGGCCATTTTCAGGGAAACCTCCACGGCTACACTGCCGGAGTCGGAAAAGAAGCAGTAGTCAAGGTCACCGGGCAGAAATTCCTGCAGTCTGGCCGACAGCTTCTGCACCGGCTCATGGGTGAGCCCTCCCAGCATCACATGGCAGAACCTGTCCGCCTGCTCCTTGATGGCGGCGGTCAGCTCCGGATGTTTGTAGCCGTGAATCATGCACCACCATGAGCTGACGGAGTCAATCAGCTTCTGGTCCTTCGTATACAGGTATACGCCCTCTGCATCCTCGATTTTGTATGGCTCCCTCATGTTTTTCATCTGCTGATATGGATACCAGATCATTTATTTCACCTCATCATAAAGATTTTTCAGTACGTCAACATCTATCTGCAGGCCGGTATCGCCCGGGGAAACCTTTGCCAGCACCGGCAGGCCGGTCATATACTGGCACATGCGGATGTTGTCATCCTCCATGATATTGCCGGGATGATAGTTGTTGAAGATAATGCCCTTTACCGGCAGGCTGTGTGCCCTCATGTATTCCACGGTCAGCACCACGCTGTTGATGGTGCCCAGTCCTGCATCGGCAATAAGCAGGCTGGCGAGGTTCAGCTCCCTGATAACGTCTTCCAGCTGGATTTTGGCCTCGTCAAAGCAGATGGGGCAGAGGATGCCGCCACTGCCCTCCATGGTGATGAAGTCATAACCGGCCGCAAGTTTTTGGAAGCCTTCTTTGACAACGGACATCTGTACAGGGTTGCCCTCGATTCGGGAGGCCAGATGGGGTGAATAGGCGTTTTCGTAAATGTAGGGGCACATGGACTCAAGGGACTGGGAAATCCCCGCAGTGTTTTTGACAAAAAGGGCGTCCCCCGGAATGAGGCTGCCGTCGGCGCGGCGGTCGTTGCCGCTCATGGCGGCCTTGTAATAGGCGGCAGCTGCACCGCTTTCCGCCAGCCTCTTGACGATTAATCCCGCAATGTATGTCTTGCCGATATCCGTGCCTGTGCCCGTGATGAAAATTGCCTTGCTCATGCCTTTACGCCTCCTGACCTGCAGTATCTGACTGATAAGGCGGCGTCACATCCCGTCCCATGCCTTCCAGCATGCTGCGGTCACTGCGGATGGTGGCACAGGCCACTGTAGTCAGCATATTGCCGGTGATGGTGGCGGAAGCGCCGGCGTTGAATGCAGTTTCACCGTCATTGGTGAGAAGTGCCCTGCCTGCCCCCAGGCGGATGTTGGCCTCCGGATTGATGTAGCGGAAAAAGGCCACCGTGCGGAGAATATCGGCTTCGCTCAGGGACGGCAGATGCTCAAGAGGCGTTCCGGGGATTGGCATCAGGGCGTTGAGAGGAATGGAGTCGATGCCCAGCTCCGCCAGGCTGACGGCCATGTCAAGCCTGTCCTCCCAGGTTTCGCCCATGCCGATGATGCCGCCGGAGCAGGCGCACATGCCCTCCGCTTTGACAAGCTTCAAGGTTTCAATCTTCATATCGTAGGTGTGGGTGGTGCAGATGTTGGGAAAGTTCCGCCGCGAGGTTTCGATGTTGTGATGATAGCTGGTAACGCCCGCCTCGTGCAGACGGTGCAGCTGCTCCGCGTTCAGGAAGCCCATGGAGGCGCACAGGTCGATTTTGCAGGCACTGCGCATGGCGTTGTACGCCTCGATGGCGGCATCGAATTCCTCGCCGGACAGGGAGCGTCCGGCCGTAACGATGGAAAAGCGGTGAACGCCCTCACTTTCGTGCAGCTTGGCCGCCTGTACAAATTCCTCTGTAGGCAGGAAGGGATGAGGCTGGCAGTCGGTGTGGTTGTGGGCAGACTGGGCGCAGAATTTGCAGTTTTCCGGGCATTTGCCGCTACGCCCGTTGATGATGGCACACAGATCCACATGGTCCCCTACGCAGGCGGCGCGGATTTTGTCCGCTCCCTCGCAGAGCTGCTGCAGGTCGCAGGTCAGGAAAATGCTCAAATCATCCTGCCGGGTGATTCGCCTGCCGGAGATAATCTCGTCGGCCAGCCCCATCATATCGGTACTTATGTCAGTGGTGTTCATCATATCAGTTTTTTCATTCTTCATGAGAAAGCTCCTTCGTAAACTTGATTTCTATTGTTAGTTTACATTTTAGTAGTCACCGGCTTTTGTGTCAACTTATTTTGTGTTATGGTTTACGATAATTGCAAATATTTTTGTATTAGTTAAATTGATTGGAATTGCTCATAGTGCTATAATGTACTTTGTATGCAATTTGAGTTTCGGGTATTCGCTGTATTTGATGCGGATATACATGATTGCCGGATAAAATTCGATACGGAGGGTTTGGTTTTGTATAGTTCGGAGTGCTACAAGGATATTGAGGCAAAGATTTTTGCCGGGGAGCGGCTGAGCCGTGAGGACGGAATACGGCTTTTTGCCTGCAAGGATATTGCCTGGCTGGGCAGTATGGCGGATTATGTGCGGCAGAAAAAATGCGGCGATATTGTTTATTACAATGTGAACTGCCATGTTAATCTGACCAATATCTGCACCTCAAAATGCAAGTTCTGTGCATTTGGCAAGGATAAGGATGAGCCGGGCGCCTATGCCATGAGCGTGGAGGAAACCGTGGCAAAGGTGCGTGAGGCCATGGAGGACCCTAATCTGGCAGGCCTGCATGTGGTGAGCGGCCTGCATACTGACTGGAGCTTTGAGGATTATCTGGAACGCCTGCAGGCCCTGCACGATGAATTTCCCCAGCTGTACCTGAAAGGCTTTACGGGGGTGGAAATCACCCACTTTGCCAAAATTTCCGGTCTGGGCGTGGAGGAAGTTCTGCGCAGGCTGAAGGCCGCAGGACTGCAGGCCATCGCCGGTGGCGGCGCGGAGATTCTCAGTGACCGTGTACGCAGCAGGCTATGCCCGAACAAGGCAACTGCCGATGAGTGGCTTGAGGTTTCCCGCACCGCGCACAAGCTGGGCATCAAGACCAATGCCAGCATGCTGTACGGGCATATTGAAACGCTGGAGGAACGGGTTGACCATCTGCTGAAACTGCGTGATTTGCAGGATGAAACGGGAGGGATTCAGACCTTTATCTGCTTCCCGTTCCTGCCGAAGAACACGGAGCTGGGCAAGACGGTACAGCAGACATCCATGTGGGATGATTTGAGGACGATTGCCATTTCGCGCCTGATGCTGGATAATATCAGGAATATCAAGGCCTACTGGGTGATGCTGACAGTGCCTGTGGCGCAAGTGGCGCTGGGCTTTGGTGCCAATGATATGGACGGCACCATTCACAAGGAGCGGATTCTTCATGATGCCGGCGCCACCAGTCCTACCTCCCTCAGTGAGGACAGGATTATCAGGATTATCAGGGAAGCAGGGCGTATTCCTGCGGCGTGCGACTGCAATTTTAATATCCTCCGGACCTTTACGGAGAAGGACCAGCAGCTGCAGCTGAATAATGCGGCCCAGTGATATGCGGCAACGGTCGGATGTCGCCGAATGTGCTTCCGTGGTGACGCATGTGCCACAGGCATGGTATAGTGTTTTTGTATGAGGTAATATAATGGAAGAGAAGCGTATCGAGATAGCCAGGGGGAAGGCGGCCAGGGGTGAGCGGCTGTCCCTTGAGGATGCACTGGCATTGTACGAGGATAATGATTTGCTGTTTCTGGCGGAGTGCGCACGGAAGATGAAGGAGCGCAAAAGCGGCAGGAACGTTTATTATAATGTCAACAGGCATATCAACCTGACCAACATCTGCACATCGGGATGCCCCCTGTGTGCCTTTCAGTGCGAGGAAGGGGACAAGCGGGGCTTCGTGCTGGAGACGGAGGATATCGCCAGAATTCTTGCCGAGGCAGGCCGGGTAAAGAATCTGGGGGAAATCCACATTGTCAGCGCCCTGCACCCTACGAAGGATTTTGCTTATTACCTGAACGTGGTGAAGCAGGTCAGGGCGGCACTGCCTGATGTGGATATCAAGGCATTCACGCCGGTGGAAATCGTGCATTTCAGCCAGATGACCGGCAAATCCATCCGCGAGGTGCTGGAGATTTTGCAGGCGGCAGGCCTGTCCTCCCTGCCGGGGGGCGGTGCAGAAATCCTCAGCGACAGGGTGCGCCGGGAAATCTGCCCGAAAAAGGCCACTGCGGCAGAGTGGATAGAAACCATCAGGACTGCCCATAAGCTGGGCATCCGCACCAACTGCACCATGATGTACGGCCATATTGAAACCATTGAGGAAAGGCTGCAGCATCTGATTACCCTGCGGGATATTCAGGACGAAACCGGCGGCTTTCAGGCTTTTGTGTCCTTCCCGTTCCACCCTGCCAACACCGGGCTGGAGCATTTACAGCGGGTCGGCTCCTGGGAGGATATGAAGATGATGGCGCTGTCGCGGCTGATTCTTGACAATATTGACCACATCAAGGCCTTCTGGATTATGCTGACCATGCCTATCGCCCAGCTGGCCCTCGGCTTTGGGGCGGACGATCTGGACGGCACCATCGGGGAGGAAAAGATTATTCATGCGGCAGGGGCAAAGACCAATACCGGCATTACCAGAACCAGACTGCGCCAGCTGATTACAGAGGCCGGCTTTGTGCCTGTGGAGCGGGATACCTTCTATCATCCGGTTGCAGAGGAACAGATTGGGGACAATGCGGAGAATGCCGTTGATGATGGTGCTGGCAGGGCTGAAAGCGGGGTGCAGTGATGAGTACGAGAATAAACGAGCAGGAGGCAGAGGAGCTGCTGCTGTACGGCGATCCTATTGAGCTGGGACGCAGGGCGGATGCAGAGCGCAGGAAGCGCTTTGACGATACCGTCACTTTTATTGTGGACAGAAACATCAACTATACCAACGTGTGCGTCAATGAGTGCCGTTTCTGCGCCTTTTTCCGCCGCAGGGACAGCAGGGATGCCTATCTGCTGTCCTATGAGGATATACTGGAAAAGGTACGGGAAACCGTGGAAGCCGGAGGCACCCAGGTGATGATTCAGGGGGGACTGTACCCTGATCTGGGGCTGGAATACTATGAGAAGATGCTGAGCCTCATCAAGAGCAAATATGATATTGTCATTCATTCCTTTACGGCTACGGAAATCCAGCATTTTGCCCGCCAGGCGGGGATTTCCATCCTGGACTGCCTGAAAAGGCTGCAGGCGGCGGGGCTGGACAGCCTGCCGGGTGGCGGTGCGGAAATTCTGGTGGATGAAGTCCGCCGACGGGTCAGCCCGAAGAAAATCATGACTGCTGACTGGCTCCATGTGATGGAGTGCGCCCATTCCATCGGCATGGAAAGCACGGCAACCATGGTTATCGGACTGGGGGAAACCATGGCCCAGAGGGTTGAGCACATGGAAAAAATCCGCCGCCTGCAGGATAAGACAGGGGGCTTCCGGGCGTTTATCACATGGACCTTCCAGCCGGGCAATACGGAGCTGGGCGGTGAGAAGACCTCCGGCTGGGATTATATGCGCACCCTTGCCATGACGCGGCTTTACATGGACAACGTAGCTCATATTCAGGGCTCATGGGTTACGCAGGGTGAGCGCATCGGCCAGCTGACGCTGGGCTTTGGGGCGGATGATCTGGGCAGCATCATGCTGGAGGAAAACGTGGTCAGGGCGGCCGGCACCTCCTATGACATGTCTATAAGAAAAATGGCGGAGCTGATTCGCGGCGCGGGCAGAAAGCCTGCCCAGCGTGATACGTCCTACAGGATTATCAGGAGATTTTAGCGGTTGGCCTGTGCTGGCTGTTTTTGCCGGTTGCCGCGAGTATCTTGCGCGGCAGTTTCCTTGAAATTGGTTTTGTTATATAGAGAGGCACTGAATTTTGCCCTGCTTACGGAGGTGCCGCAAAGGCTGAGGCCGATGCGGCGCCTTTTTTGTGTAAAATGCCCGCTTTTTTTGTCAAAGCAGGAGGTTTTTGATATAATAATGAAATGAATGTTTAAAATTAGTTTTGAGGGTGAGTTTAATTGCAGAAGAAACGGACAAAAACTGCCGGACGGAAGAAAGCGGCTGACAATAAAAAACAGGTTGTTTCAAAGCGTGGTACAGCTGACAATGCCGATGGCGCAGTGCAGGATAATTCCAGAAGGAACTATGAGCTGCGGGGACTGGTGTTTGTAGCGGCAGGCCTTATTTCGCTGTGCGGCATCGCAGGACTGAATGTGGGCTTTATCGGCCTGAAAGCCGCCAAATTCCTGCAGTATTTTTTTGGCATAGGAGCCTTTATAGCGGCAGGGGCCTTTCTTGGGGCAGGCGGCTACTATATCATGAAGCATCAGAAGCTGGCCTTTAATGCCAGGGTGCTGGGGGGAACGGGATTTTTTGCCTGTGCCATGGCCATGTACCACCATCTTACCGTGAAGCCGGGCGAGGAAATCCTGCCGGAAAGCCTTGTGGACGGCGGCGGGCTCCTGGGGGGAGCCATCAGCATGTTCCTGCACAGCGTAGCAGGGGTGGATGGCACGCCTATCCTGCTGGCAGTGGGATTGATAGGTACGTTGATAGTGGCAACCACCTGGTCGCTGGCACAGGGGATTATCACCACCAAGGAAAAGGCTGAAAAAGGCGCTGATGTGGCCAAAAAAGCCACTGTTGTGGTATACGACAAGACAATCGAGGTAGGCGGCAAGGCAAGGGAGCAGGTGCAGGAATATGTGCAGGAGCATATTGACGATGTAGGTGAAAGGTTGAAGCGCTTCCGCGGCAAGCAGTTTTTGGCGCGCTATGAGCAGGAATCCGCTTTTTTGAACGAGGCGGCTGATTCCGGCGCAGGATATGGCGGCAAAACTGCCGATGTGCCTGCAAATGCCGGAAAAAAAGCTGTTGCAAGGGAAAATGACGTGAAGCCAAAAATGGCCGGGGCGGGCATCGCGGCCGAGCTGATGGCAGAGAAGGTATTTACGCCGCCTCCTGCCAATGCGGAGGAGCTGGTAAACGCCAATCCGGTAGCGGCTGGTTTTTTTGCGGAGAAATTTTCCAGCGCGGCAGAGCCGGAGGAGGTGCCGGAGCTGGCTGTTCAGCTGGGGCTGGAGCCGGAAAACAGCGTGTCTGCCGTAGCGGAGGAAACGGCTGATTTTGACTGGGAAAAATATGCAGAGGCTGAACCTGAGCCGCCAGTGGAAGAGGCTGTCCCTGATGTTTCAGTGCAGGAGCTTTGGGAAGCATCTGAAATAATAGAGCCGGAGCAGCTGCCTGACGATGCCGGGGAAACTGGGGAGCCTGAATATGACTATGGCATAGATGATATGGAGATTACCTATCCTGATGATTTTGCCGAGCTGACAAAGGCAGATGATGAATATGAGGAATACGAGGAATATGACGGCTATGATGAAGACAATGAACCTGATGCTGAAGACGTGACGGATACACAGGATGCGCACGGGGCTGATATCCCTCCTGCGGCTTTGCCGCCCGACGGGACCTCCGATGGCTCGATGCAGGAGCAGTCCGTGCCTGTGCCGCCGCCACCGCCATATAAGCTGCCGCCTCTGCATCTGCTGTCCAGAACAGTCAAGGCCATGAATGAGAGCCTCAATCAGGAAATCAGCAGTAATGCGAGGATTCTGGGGGAGACCCTGGCCAATTTCAAGGTCAAGGCCTCCATCCTCAACGCCTGCCACGGGCCGGCAGTAACGCGCTACGAGGTGAAGCCTGCTCCCGGCGTAAAGGTGAGCAAGATTACGGGGCTGGCAGATGATATCGCCCTCAACATGGCGGCAACTGCGGTGCGCATAGAGCAGATTCCCGGCAAGGCGGCCATCGGCATCGAGGTGCCGAACCGCGAGCTGGAAAGCGTACAGCTTCGGGAAGTGCTGGAAAACCCTGCCTTTGCGGCGGCCAAATCAAAGCTGACGGTAGGTCTGGGCAAGGATATAGGCGGTCAGGCCATTTTTGCGGATTTGGCGAAGATGCCTCATCTTCTGGTGGCAGGTGCCACGGGGTCAGGTAAATCCGTCTGCATCAACACCCTGATTACCAGTATTTTGTTCAAGGCCAAGCCCACAGAGGTAAAGTTTATCCTGATTGACCCCAAGATGGTGGAGCTGTCCGTCTACAACGATATTCCGCATCTGATGGTACCGGTGGTGACAGATGCCAAAAAAGCTGCCTCCGTGCTGAACTGGGCCGTGCAGGAAATGGAGAAGCGTTACGGCTTGATTGCGCAGGTCGGGGTGCGCAACATGGAAGGGTACAACAGGATATTTGCAGAGGAACCGGAGAAGCAGCTGCCATCCATCGTGATTATTATTGATGAGCTGGCGGACCTGATGATGGTGGCGCCTCACGACGTGGAGGATGCCATCTGCCGCATTGCCCAGAAGGCCCGTGCGGCAGGCATTTATCTGGTTCTGGCAACCCAGCGTCCTTCTGTCAACGTCATCACCGGCGTAATCAAGGCGAATATTCCGTCGCGCATATCCTTTGCGGTCACCTCCCAGATTGATTCCCGCACGATTCTGGATACCTCCGGAGCGGAGAAGCTGCTGGGCAAGGGCGATATGCTCTTCAAGCCCCAGGAGGCCAACAAGCCGACCCGTATTCAGGGCGCCTTTGTCAGCGACAAGGAAGTGGAAATGCTGACGGAGTATATCAAGTCACAGGGACACAAGCTGGAGGCCAATCAGGAGATTATCGATTTTACCAACAAAGCGGCCGCAAGCGAGGAAGAGGAAAACAATGACGGCAAGGCAGGAGGCGGCAGGGTCAAGATTGACAGCCTGCTTCGCGATGCGGTGGAGCTTACTATGTCCACCAGCAATGCGTCGGCTTCCAGCTTCCAGCGCCGGTACCATATCGGCTACAGCCGCGCAGGGCGGCTGCTGGACACAATGGAACAGCTGGGGATTGTGGGGCCGCCCCAGGGAAGCAAACCGAGGGATATTCTGGTAACAGAGGCCCAGGCCTTTGAGATTATGGATAATTATGAAAATCAGTAGTCTCCGGCGAGAGCCGATGCAGGGGATAACTGTAATAAAACATCAATCTACTACAGCAATATCGGGGCAACTATAACGGACTAGGAGATGTATTTGGTGGCAAAGCTGGAGATAAACATGCTGGAAGGTTCAATCTGGGATAAGGTGCTGAAATTCGCCGTTCCTCTGGCCATGACCAGCATCATGCAGCAGCTGTTCAATGCGGCTGATGTGGCAATTGTCGGGCAGTTTGTCGGCAAGGAGGCGCTGGCCGCCGTGGGAGCAAACGGCATAGTAATCAATCTGATGCTCAATCTCATGGTGGGGCTGTCCATCGGTGCCAATGTGGTATGCGCCAATTTTCTGGGGGCCGGGAATTACCTGCGGCTGACAAAGGCGGTGCATACCTCCATGCTGATAGCTTTTTTGTGCGGCATATTTCTGGCGGTCTTTGGCGTGAGCTTTGGCCGGGAGATTCTCATCCTGATTGACACGCCGCCGGAAATCCTTGATGCGGCCGAACTGTATCTGCAGATTCTGATGGGTGGTGTGCCTACCCTCCTTCTGTACAATTTCGGTTCGGCCCTGCTGAGAAGCAAGGGAGATACCAGGCGGCCGCTGTACGCCATGCTGGCCTCCGGCTGTATCAACGTCAGCATGAATCTTTTCTTCGTGCTGGCCCTGCAGATGGGAGTGGAGGGCGTAGCCATCGCCACGGTGATTGCCACTACCTGCAGTGCCTGCCTGATTCTCTACTGGCTGCACGGCGAGGAGGGGCCTATGCGCCTGCAGCCCGGCAGGCTGGCCATTGACGGCAATGTACTGAAGCATATTGCCAAAATCGGCCTGCCGGCAGGCCTGCAGGGCATGGTTTTTTCCTTTTCCAACATCATCATCCAGATTGCCATAAACAATCTTGGCGCGGAGTACATAGCGGCCTCGGCTATTGCCCTGAATTTTGAGTTTGCGGCCTTTTTCATACTGTCCTCCTTTTCACAGGCCGCCACGACCTTTGTGGGGCAGAATTTCGGCGCGAAGAACATTCCCCGTTGCCGCCAGATTATGCGCTGGTGCGTCGGCATGAATTTTTTCATCACCGGCATTATCTGCCTGCTGATTTCCATCTTTGCACCTTACTTTGCCGCCATTTATACGACGGATGCGTCGGTTATCGAGTATGCGGTGCTGCGCATACGCTACATCCTGACCTTTGAATGCCTCAACGTGATAATAGAAACCTGCTCCGGGGGCATGCGGGGCGTGGGACATTCGCTCTATCCGGCGGTGGCGTGCTTTCTTGGCGTGTGCGTATTCCGCGTCATCTACATCTATACGATTTTTGCCGCAGAGCCCGTTTTCCACGTGCTCATGGCGGTATACCCGATAAGCTGGGTATTTACGATTTTTCTGATTATCGGAGCGTATTTCCACGTTTTCAACAAGCTGGAACGGGCCATGCCGCCGGCTTTGGGCAAATAAAAAGCTGCTGTGATGAATGCAGTATCTGAACACAAACGAAATGTATGCAGCCAATGCACAGGTATAGTTTTTACTGATACAGAGGGAGTGCAGAACAACATGGAAACAAAAGGATTAATTCTCGTGCATACCGGTGATGGCAAGGGCAAGACCACGGCCGGGCTGGGACTGGCCCTGCGAGCCTGGGGAAGCGGGCTGCGGGTGCTGATACTGCAGTTTATCAAGGGCGGCTGGAAATACGGCGAGCTGGAAGCCTTCGAGCGGCTGGCCGGTCTGGAGGGCCATATTGAAATGCGTCCCCTGGGCCTGGGGCTGATGCGGAGCGATGAGGACAGGGAAAAGCACATCAAGGCGGCTGGGGAAGCCATGCAGGAAGCCGAAAAGGCAATGGTTTCCGGCGCATATGACCTGATTATTTTTGATGAAATCAATTACGCCGTAAAGTTCGGGCTGGTTACCATTGATGAGGTCATGGCACTGCTGGACAAGAAGCCGGACAGGCTGCATGTGCTGCTGACGGGCAGGGATGCCCGGCCGGAGCTGATTGAGCGTGCCGATCTGGTAACGGAGATGAAGCTGATAAAGCATCCTTATCAGCAGGGCGTCAAGGCCCAGAGGGGCATTGAGTTTTGAAGCTTTCAATTTAGTTTTTGCATATAAACGGGAGAAATAGTTGTGAACAAGCAGGAAATTTTTGATTTTGTGGACAATCTCGGCATCTGGCACGAGGTGACGGAGCATGAGGCCGTATTCAGCATGGAGGAAGCCATCAGCGTAGAGCTTCCTTATCCTGACCGGGATGCTAAAAACCTCTTTGTGCGTGATGACAAGAAACGGAATTATTACCTGATTACAGTCTGCGGCCCTAAAAGGGTGCAGCTGAAGGAATTTCAGAAGGCTCAGGGGACCAGGCGGCTGAGCTTTGCCTCCGCCGAGGATTTGAAGGACATGCTGGATGTACTGCCGGGCTCCGTATCCCCGCTGGGACTTTTGAACAACGAGGCCTGCAATGTCAAGCTGTTTCTGGATGAGGAATTTGTCAGGGGCAGTGGCATCATCGGCATTCATCCCAATGAAAATACGGCAACCATCTGGCTGAAAGCAGATGACCTGCTGCAGATGATTGCCGACCATGGCAACGATGTACAGATAGTCGGGCTGGGCTGATGAGCTGGGGGAACGATATGCTGATTGCGGATGTATATATCAATATTCCCGTCAAAAGCATTGCACAGGCTTTCAGCTATCGTGTGCCGGAAAGCCTCGCGAAGCTGTCAGCCGGCTGGCGGGTGCTGGTACCCTTTGGCGGCCGCGATATCGAGGGCTTTACGGTATGCGTGTATCCGGCAGACAGGCGTCAGGAACACGGCTGCAGCTATCCTGTAGAAAAGCTGAAATACATAAAGGCCGCTGTCGATGAGGAACCGTGGTTTTCACCGCTGATGATCAAGGCGGCCCGCTGGCTGGCAGATTTTTATCTCTGTTCCGCCGGGGAGATGATGCGCCTTTTTATGCCGGGCAAAAGCGGTCTGAAAATACAGCTGCAGTACGAGGCGGTTCCGGATATGGAGGACAACATGCTCCTGATGGTGGATGTGTACCGTCAGGCCTATGAGGCCCTTTTGAGTGCAGGGCCGGAAAGGGAAGGGGAGCTGCGCCGCCAGCTGGCAGCGGAGGGCAATCAGGATGCGGCCGCCCAGCTGGACAATATACTGGCAGGACTTTTGAAGCACGGTGTCGTCCGCCGCGTCTACGGGGCCAGCCACAGGGCCACCGAAAGCCGTGAATCCTATCTGTCCGTGGAAAAGCCCATAACGAAGGATGACATAGAGGGGCTCGACAAGCGGAAAAAGGCGCAGAGGCGGCTTCTGTCCTGGCTGTATGCCAGGCAGCAGCCCGATGAGCCGCTGGCTATTTCCCTGAAAGAGCTTCAGCAGGAGGGTTTTTCCAGAGCCGTGGTCAGCGGCCTGACGGATTCCGGCTTCGGAGCGGTCCGCCAAAGGCGCGTACTGCGGGACAGCTATCGTGATTTTGCGGCCACCGGCAGGGTGCGCGAGCTGACGGCGGAGCAGCAGAGGGCTGTGGCGGCTGTTGATGAACAGCTGGCAAGCGGCGGGCACCGTACCTTTCTGCTGTACGGTGTCACCGGCAGCGGCAAGACGCAGGTGTACATTGAAGCGGCGCGGCGAACCAGGGAGATGGGACGCAGCGTGGTGGTGCTGGTGCCGGAGATTGCCCTGACCGGGCAGGTGGTGCAGGAGTTCAAGGGATATTTTGGCGGGGATATTGTGGTTATGCACAGCCGCCTCTCCATCAGCGAGCGGAATGATGCCATTCTGCGCGTGCGCACAGGTCAGGCCGGCGTCATTATCGGAGCCCGTTCTGCGCTGTTTACCCCGGCGGACAACATCGGCCTGATTATCATGGACGAGGAACAGGACAGCTCCTACAAGCAGGATGAGTCGCCCAGATATCACGCCAGAGTTGTGGCGCAGAAGCTGGCGGAGCTGCACGGCGGGGTGCTGCTTCTCGGCAGTGCCACCCCCTCGCTGGAAACCTATTATCACGCCAGGAGGGGCGATTACGGCCTGCTGTGCATGCCGCAGCGCATTGGCAGCAGGCAGCTTCCCCAGGTAATCAGCGCCGACATGCGGCAGGAGCTGAAACTGGGACGGCGCAGCGTGATTTCCCTGCCCCTGCAGGAGCTTATTGCGGATACACTGGCCAGGCATGAGCAGATGATTCTCATGCTGAACAGGCGCGGCTTTGCCACCTTTGTCATGTGCCGTTCCTGCGGTGAGGCCATCAAATGCCCCCAGTGTACCATGCCGCTGGTGTTTCATCGCGATGGACGCCTTTTGTGCCATCATTGTGACATTCAGGCGCCTGTGCCTGATGTCTGTCCCAAATGCGGCAGTCCGTACATCAAGTATTTCGGCTCAGGCACGGAAAAGCTGGAAAAAGAGCTGGCAGAGCTGGTGCCGCAGGCGCGTATCATCCGCATGGACAGGGATACGACCACAGGCAAATTCGCCCACACGGAGATTCTTGACAAGTTCCGCAGAAAGGAATTTGACATCCTGCTGGGCACCCAGATGGTGGCCAAGGGGCATGATATTCCCAGCGTGACGGCGGTGGGGATTCTCAGTGCGGATTCCACCCTGAACATGCCTGATTTCCGCGCGGCAGAGCGGGTTTTCATGCTGATTACCCAGACGGCGGGCCGCGCCGGGCGCGGGGATGTGCCGGGCAGAGTGGTGGTACAGTGCTACAATCCGGGGCATTTCGCCGTGAGAACAGGCATTGAGCAGGACTATGAGGCGTTTTTCCGGGAGGAAATGAAGCTGCGAAAGGCGCTGTTCAACCCTCCTTTCAGCAGGATTATCAAGCTGGTCTTCCAGCATGAAGAGGAGGAAAAGGCCCGGCAGATGGCAGAAAAGCTGAAAGAGGACTTTCAGCGGGAATTTCGTGACAATCCCCTGCAGCAGGCGGCAGGACCGGCTCCTGCCATGATGGCATGGCTACGGGGCGTCTATCGTTTCTCCCTGCTCATCAGGACGGGGGACATTGAGAGTGTGCTGTGCTTTCTGCGCCGTCAGGGGGTGGAGAGCGATATGCGGGTTATGGTGGACATTGATCCTCTGACCACCTCTTGACAAGCGCAATGATATAAATCGAAGTAATGACGTAGACAAAATCTGGCAAAGGATAGATTATTTATGCAAAATGAGTTCTTACGGTGCAGGCTGGCGGCCGCGTACAATTTTTTTGCGAAGCGCGGCCATCAGCAGAATATGAACAGGGTGCGGGAGCTGGCAGAAAAACTGACGGCTGGTGAATACGGCATAGCCTTTGCCGGTCATTTTTCAGCTGGCAAGTCACGTATGATTAACAGCCTGCTGGGCGAGGATATCCTGCCTTCCAGCCCTGTTCCGACCAGCGCCAATCTGGTCAGGGTGCACAGAGGCGAAAAGGGCGGTGACTACGCCAGGGTGTTTTTTCACAAGGGAAAACCGCGGCGGTATCAGGCACCCTATGACTATGATATGCTCAGGAGCTTTTGCCGCGATGGTGACCAGATTGCGGCAATTGAGCTGTGCCGCAGTGATCTTGACCTGCCGCCCAGAGTGGTTATCATGGACACTCCCGGCATTGATTCGGCGGATGATGCCCACAGGGCCGCTACGGAGGCGGCCCTTCATCTGGCTGATATAATTCTGTATGTCATGGATTACAATCACGTACAGGCAGAGCTGAATCTTTCCTTTACCAGGGACCTGACCAAGGCGGGCAAGACCGTATATCTGATTGTGAACCAGATTGACAAGCATGTGGAAAATGAGCTGTCCTTTGCGGATTTCTGTCAGGGCGTTGAGAGCGCCTTTTACAGCTGGGGCGTGCGCCCGGCAGGCTTTTTCTATACATCGCTGAAATACCCTGCAGACCCCCATAACCAGTTTGCAGAGCTGCAGCAGCTCCTGCAGGATAAAATCGCGGCCCGCAGTGAGCTGCTGGCCGGTTCTGTTGCCGCCTCCCTGCAGAAGATTATGGCGGAGTACAGGCAGGAAAGGGAGCGGGAGCTGGAGGAAGGCCTGACCGGCTGCCGGGCAGTGCTGGCCGGCCTGTCCGGTGAGCGGCTTGAGCAGATGAAGGGTGATTATCTGCGGCTGACGGAGGAATTATCCGGGCTTCGGCAGGACTGGACGGAGGAATTTTCCGCCGGGGTGGAAAACATTCTGAACAATGCCTACCTGATGCCTACCTCCACCCGTGACCTGGCGCGTGACTATCTGGAGGCCTGCCAGCCTGACTTCAAGGTGGGCTTTTTCGGCAGGGGCAAAAGGACACTGGCCGAGATAGAACGGCGCAGGCTGGCCTTCTTTAATGATGCCTCCGAAAAGGCGCAGGCCCAGCTGACCTGGCATATCAGGACTTACTTTATGGATTTTGCCAGACGCCATCATGTGGACAGCGACGAGCTGAACGGCTACGTGCAGGGCATGGAAATCGTGCCGCCGGAGGAGCTTTTGACCGAGGCCATGCGCTCCGGGGCAAAGCTGACCCAGGATGGCAGTTATGTCATGAACTATACGGCCAATTTTGCCGAAGGAACAAAGAATGTGGCCAGGCGTTTTGCGCTGGATTTCAAAAACAGGCTGCAGGAACAGATTGCGGCAAGGCAGAAGGTGCGCTGTCAGGAAATAGAAAACCAGATGTCCGGCATGGAACGCTATCAGGAGGCCTGGTCGGCCATAGACAGGGCGTCGGGGCTGTGTCAGGAGCTGGACGCCGTGCTGGAGGAAATTGCCGCTACCAAGGACATGCCGGCGGGAGGAAACGAGCTGTTCGTACTGCCGCTTCTGGATGAGGAGCTGGTACCGCCGACGGCTGAGGCCGGTCAGCAGACCGGTTCAGGGCAGGCTGCAGCCAGTGCTGCAGGTGCTGTGCCGGGCATGTCCGAGGGCAGGGATGCCGCGGTGCACGCTGATATTGCACAGGGCGCAGATACTGCGGAAGGCGGATGGCATGAGGACGGCAGGGCGGATAGCGCCCCTGCCGCCGATGCTGATGGCGGCGGCAG
>NZ_JBJDWZ010000022.1:21064-26441 GCF_051866355.1 Anaerovibrio sp.
ATGAGGACGGCAGGGCGGATAGCGCCCCTGCCGCCGATGCTGATGGCGGCGGCAGGCTGGCACTGCACAAATGGGCGGCGAAGCTGCGCCGCGGCAGTGAGCTGACAGGGCGCATCCCTGTCCTCCGCCAGCTGTCAGGCGAGCTTCTTGAACGCGCTGAACGCCTTGAAGGAAAGGGCTTCATGGTTACGCTTTTCGGTGCTTTCAGCGCAGGAAAGTCCTCCTTTGCCAATGCACTGCTGGGAGAAGCCCTGCTTCCGGTGTCGCCAAATCCGACGACGGCGGCCATCAACAAAATCTGTCCTGTGGATGAGGCGCATCCGCATGGCACGGTGCTGGTGAAGCTCAAGGACGAGGCCATGCTGCTGGCGGATGTGAACAGGGCGCTGTCGGCCTTTCAGATGTCGGCAGGCGGCATGCAGGAGGCTTTGGCACTGGTAAAAAATGCCCTGCAGGATACATCGGCAGGCCGCCAGAAGGAAAAGGCCTTTTTGCGGGCCTTTGTCGCCGGTTATCAGGAAGCCGCGGATTATCTGGGACAGGAGCTGGACAGACAGCTGGCGGATTTCGGCGCTTATGCCGCACGGGAGGAAAAATCCTGCTTTGTAGACTGGCTGGCCGTTTACTATGACTGCCCGTTTACCAGGCTGGGCATTACGCTGGTGGATACGCCGGGGGCGGATTCCATCAACGCCCGCCATACCAATATGTCCTTCAACTATATCCGCCAGTCGGATGTGGTGCTGTTTGTAACCTATTACAACCACGCCTTCAGCCGGGCTGACAGGGAATTTCTCATCCAGCTGGGGCGGGTCAAGGATGCCTTTGCCCTGGACAAGATGTTTTTTATCGTCAATGCCATTGACCTGGCTGAAAGCAGGGCCGAAGCGGCAGGTGTAGTCGATTATGTGGCAGGCCAGCTGAAAAAATACGGCGTCAGGAAACCGCAGATGTTCGGCCTGTCCAGCCAGCAAATGCTGAAGGACAAGCTGGCCGGCAAGACGGGCGGCTTTGCCTTTGAGGATGCCTTTTATCGCTTTGTGCTGGATGAGCTGACGGGCATCGCCGTCAATGCCGCCAAGGGAGAGTACCATCTGGCGGCGGAACGGGTCAGGGAGCTTATCAGGCTCAACCGCAGTGATGCCGCTGAAAAGGAACGGCGGCGTGACCAGCTGCTGGCGTTTCAGCGGCAGACGGACAAGCTTTTGGGAGAGCTTACCTCACAGGACATGCAGGGCCGCCAGCGGCAGGAAAGGCACGAGCTGATTTACTACGTCAAGCAGAGGGTGTTCCTCAGATATACCGACTTTTTCCGTGAGGCCTTCAACCCGGCCCTGCTGAAAGGCAGGGAAAATTCCGGCGGCAAGCTGCAGGAAGCGCTGAATCAGCTACTGGAAAGCATGGGCTTTGATCTGGCACAGGAGCTGCGGGCCACTACGCTGCGCATGGAGCAGTTTATCGGCAGGCAGGCGGCTCTGCTGCAGCAGGAGGTCAACGGCAGGCTGCTGGAAATTGACAGCGAGCTGACGATTGCGCCCCGCGATTTCGCCTACGAGAGCGGCATGGATTATGAAAACGCCTTCAAAGCCGTGGATAAAAAAATGTTCAGCGCAGCTCTGTCCGGCTATAAAAATCCAAAGAGCTTCTTTGAAGAAGGCGGCTCCAAAGTTATGGCTGCCGCCTTGGAAGCCATACTTAACAGGCTGGCGGACGAATATCTCAGTCAGCAGGAGCTGCGGCTGGCAGAAAGGCTGCAGGCCGGTACAGAAGAGGTATTTGCCAAAGTCAAAGCCCGCTTCCAAAGGCTGCTGCAGGCAAATCACGCAGCCAATCTGGCCGCCCTGGAGGGCGGCGTGCCGGCAGAGGTACTGGAGGATGTGCTGAAACAGCTTGCTTAGATAGATATTGCGGGCAGCTTATTCAGCTTTGATATTCAATTTATGGGTACGGTGAATCTACCGTACAGCGAGGAGTGTAGAAATATGAGTTTTGAGTTTACCAAATGGCAGGGAACGGGCAACGATTTTGTGCTGATTGACTGCATGCAGCAGTCTGATGAGCCGTATGTGGCCGCGGCAAGGGAAATCTGCGACCGCCACTACGGCATCGGGGCAGACGGCATCCTGCTGGTACTGCCTTCTGACAAGGCGGATATCCGCATGAGGATTATCAACGCGGACGGCAGTGAAGCCGAGATGTGCGGCAACGGCATCCGCTGTTTCGCCCGCTACGTTTACGAGGCAGGCCATGTGGCCGCCGAAGAGTTTACCGTTGAAACAGGGGCAGGTATCCTCGTGCCGAAAATCCTCAAGGAAAACGGCAATATCTCCATGATTCAGGTGGATATGGGTGAGCCGGTGCTGGAAGGTGACAGAATTCCGGTAGACGGCTATGGCATGAACAGGGTAATTGACGAGGAAATCCAGGTGCAGGGACAGAGCTTCAGGATGACCTGCGTTTCCATGGGCAATCCTCATTGTGTTGTCTTTGTGGATGATGCAGAGAATTTCCCTATCTACGAGCTGGGCAGACACTTTGAAACTCACGCCAAATTCCCACGCAAGACCAATACGGAGTTTGTACAGGTAATCGATCGCCGCCATCTCAGGATGCGGGTCTGGGAACGGGGTGCCGCCGTCACTCTGGCTTGTGGTACCGGCTCCTGCGCAACCCTGACAGCGGCCGTGCTGAACGGTCTGGCTGAACGCAAGGCAGAGGTAAGGCTGGACGGCGGCAGTCTGGTAATCGAGTGGAACGAAAAGGATAACCATCTCTACATGACAGGACCGGCTGTGCAGGTATACAGCGGCAGATATCCGCTGTAATGCGCTTTTGTGTGGCGGCCAATATTGTCATAGACATCATTTAGTGCTATAATGTACAAGCTAAAATTTATACTCGTCCGGGTGCTTTGGCAACAGGGCCCGGCAAAAAGACTGCAAAGAGGATTTTATTCATGATAAAAAGTATGACCGGCTTTGGGGCCGGTGACTGTGAAAATCAGGATTTCAAGGTGCATGTGGAGCTGAAAACCGTCAATCAGCGCTATCTGGAAACCAACTATCACATGCCCTACAGCCTGAATATGTTCGAGAGCCAGCTTACCAAAAAGATTAAGTCATATCTGTCCCGCGGCAAGCTGGATATCAACGTGCGCTTTCAGGACCTCCGCGACAAGGCTGTGACTGTCAGTGTGGACAGGGGGCTGGCGGCGGCCTATGGCCGTGCGCTGATGGAAATCAACGAACAGCTGGGACTGACGGGAAAACCATCCGCCGCCCAGATTGCCGCCTATCCTGACGTGCTGAAGATTACAGAGGAAAATGCCAAGCTGGCCGAAGCAGAGCCGGTACTGATGGCGGCCTTTGACGAGGCACTGGGCAATCTGGTGGCCATGCGCACAGCCGAGGGGGAAAACATCAGGGCGGACCTTCTGGCGCGCATTGATGTGCTGGAGGACTACACGGCAGAGCTGGAAAAGCTGGCACCGGAAATAGTGGACAGCTACCGCCAGCGCCTGGAAAAGCTGCTGGAGGAATACCTTTCCAAGGAAAGCATTGATGAGAGCAGGATTATTCAGGAAACAGCCCTGTTTACGGACAAGGTGAACTATACGGAGGAAACCGTGCGCCTGCACAGTCATTTTGACCAGTTCCGCAGCATCATTGACATGGATGAGCCGGTGGGGCGCAAGCTGGATTTTCTGGTGCAGGAGATGAACCGGGAGATTAACACAGTGGCCTCCAAGGCAAATTCCGCCGGTGCCGCGCGTTTTGTTGTGGATGTCAAGAGCGAGATTGAGAAAATCCGCGAGCAGATTCAGAATATTGAGTGACGCCATGCCGGTGAGGGGAGTTGTTTTGCATTGGATATCAAGCTGATTAATATAGGCTTTGGCAATGTGGTATCGGCCAGCCGGGTGGTGGCTATTGTCAGCCCTGAATCCGCGCCTATCAAGAGGATTATTCAGGATGCCCGCGACCGCTTCCAGCTCATTGATGCGACCTATGGCCGCCGCACCAGGGCGGTAATCATAACGGACAGCGGGCATGTGGTGCTGTCAGCAGTACAGCCTGATACCATGTCCCATAGAATTGTGGAGGAGGATTGACAGTGCGCAAGGGTTTGCTGATTCTGATTTCAGGTCCCTCCGGCACCGGCAAGGGTACGGTGTGCGACCTTTTGAGAAAAAATCATCCGGAGATTTCGTACTCCATTTCGGCCACAACCCGCCAGCCCAGGCCGGGGGAGCAGGATGGCGTCAACTATTACTTTTACGACAAGGCAAGGTTCCGGCAGATGATTGCAGACGGCGAGCTGCTGGAATGGGCCGAGGTATACGGCAACTACTACGGAACGCCGAAGCAGAAGGTGCTGGACAGGCTGGCGGCAGGAGAGGATATCCTGCTGGAGATTGATACGCAGGGGGCGCTGAACGTCATGAAGGCCATGCCGGAGGGCTTGTTCATCTTCCTGCTGCCGCCGTCTTTGGAGGAACTGGCCGCCCGCCTGAAAGGGCGCGGCACCGAAACGGAGGAAAGTCTGCAGCGTCGTCTGGGCGCTGCTGCAGATGAGATAAAAATTGCCCATAATTATCGTTATGTGGTGGTTAATGATAAGGTAGAGGCTGCTGAAAAGGCCATTGCCGGCATCATAGAGGCGGAGCATCACCGCACCGACCTGAATGAAGCCCTGCTGGCAGGCTTGACGCAGTGG
This sequence comes from Anaerovibrio sp., assembly GCF_051866355.1. Taxonomy (GTDB): domain Bacteria; phylum Bacillota; class Negativicutes; order Selenomonadales; family Selenomonadaceae; genus Anaerovibrio. The sequence continues at coordinate 25,781 of NZ_JBJDWZ010000022.1, forward strand.
AAGGAGAATGCAGAATGAGTAAGATGAACATTGTAACCCCGAATCTGGATCAGCTGACCCCGCTGGTGGACAGCCGCTATACACTGGTAACGCTGGCCGCCAAGCGCGCTCGTGACATCATGGACAAGAGCCATCCTGTCACTGCCAAGCGCACCTCTACCCGTGATGTAACCAATGCCATGGAGGAAATCTACGAGGGAAAGATTACCTACAAGCGCCTGACCAGCGGCATAAAGTAAGGCCCTGAAAAACTAGGAAGAGACGATATGTTGAATGGGAAAAAAATAGTTCTGGGCGTCACCGGCGGCATTGCCGCCTATAAGTGCGTGGATTTGGCCAGCCGCCTGCGCAAGAAGGGGGCTGCTGTCCATGTCATACTCACCAGAGGGGCGCAGAACTTCGTAACGGAAACAGCCATGCGGGAAATCAGCGGTAATCCCGTTGTCACCTCCATGTGGGGCGAAATACACACTTATGATGTGGAGCATATCGCCCTGGCCAGCCTGGCGGATGCGGTGCTGATTGCCCCGGCTACGGCAAATGTGATTGCCAAGGCGGCGGCAGGCATTGCCGATGATATGCTGACTACCACGGTGCTGGCAACGAAGGCGCCGATTTTCTTTGCGCCTGCCATGAACAGCAACATGTATGAAAATCCTGT
>NZ_JBJDWZ010000023.1:0-19001 GCF_051866355.1 Anaerovibrio sp.
GCACGAACAAAAAACTATTCGTTTATATCACCAAAGTATCATACAAGCACTACGAAAAACTGAAACTTACTGTATGCTGGAAAGCAGCTCGATATAGGCATCGGAGTGGAGGGGGCGCGAATAGTGGAAGCCCTGCATGGTCTGGCAGTTCATGGACTGGAGCAGTTCTGCCTGGGCGGCGGTTTCCACCCCTTCGGCAATCACCTGCATGTTCAGCTTTTTCGCCATGTCGATGATGGCCTGCAGGATGATGTCCACCCGGTCATGGTTGCCGTGGGAATACAGGCGGCGCACATCCACCTTGAGCATATCCACGGTCAGGTCGCGGAGGATGCCAAGGGAGCTGAAACTGCTGCCGAAATCGTCCAGAATGACGGAAAAGCCACAGCTGTTCAGGCGGCGCAGGATTCTGGCAAGCTGCTCCGGAGCGTGGCTGTAGGATTTTTCGGTAAGTTCCAGCCACAGCATCCACGGCTGCAGGTCGTACTTTCTCAGCATCCGCAACAGATAATCCACAAAGGACATATCATAAAAATTCATGTGGGAGATATTGATGGAAACAGGCCTGATATCCAGTCCCCAGTCCCGCTGGCGGCTGAGAAAATGGCAGGCCTGCTCCCAGGCAAATCTGTCCACTCTGTTGATGAAGCCGTTTTTCTCAAATACAGGAATGAATCTGGAGGGGCTGATGATGCCCTGCTCAGGATGCTGCCACCGCAGCAGGGCCTCTGCCGCAATAGGCGTCATGGTCCGGGCCGCCATATCTATCCTGTAGATAGGCTGGTATTTGACAAAAAACTGCCCGTTGCCCAGGGCCGGTTCCATTTCTCTGGCAATAACCTGTTCATCCATCATTTTGGTGCGCAGCTCGTCATCATAAAAGGCGTAGCGCCGGGCGTGGGAGTTTTTGACGGAGGTCATGGCCATGTGCGCCCTGTCCAGCATCTGGCCGGTGGTCAGGTAGATGTTGTCTATCTGGTATACGCCGGCAAAAAAAGCGACGGTGCGGTAGATGGTCAGGGAGTGCATCATGGCATCCAGCCCCTGAATGAGCAGATCCATGTCCAGCATGTCCTCCGGCAGCAGGATGGCAAAGGAATCAGCCGTAAGATGGCTGGCCAGCCCCCGCTTGCCTACGATGGTGTTGAAGTAGGAGGCGGCAGTCTTGAGAATGGTGTCACCGGTTTCCATGTTGAAAAGCTCGTTAATCAGCTTGAAGCTGGCAATATCCAGATAGACGAAGCAATAGCGGGTTTCAGGATTGCCTGATATCCTGTCCGCCGACTGCTGCAGAAAGGCCTTCTGGGTCAGCAGCCCTGTCAGCTGGTCGATATCCAGAATCTGCTGCATGGCATTTATCTTTTCATCCTGCGCAGCCTGCCGCAGCTTGCTTATTTCGTTTTCGCGGCGCCCCAGCACGTTCTGCACGCGGCAGCTGACAATGGACGGATTGTACGGCTTCGTCAGGTAATCGGCCGCGCCCCGTTCCATGGCCATGACCTCGCTGTTCACGTCATCGGCAGAGGTGGTGACAATTACGGGAATATCGCCGTAGCGGGGATTGGCCATCAGCCAGTCCAGCACCTCCATGCCGGTCATTACGGGCATCATCAAATCCAGCAGGATGATGTCGATGGGCTGGCTCTTGATGAAGTCCAGGGCCTCCCGGCCGTTTTCCGCCTCTATGAGATTAAATTCGTCCTGAAAAAACTGTGTCAGTATGGCACGGTTGATTTCCATATCGTCAACAATCAGCATGGTTTTCCTATTTTCCACAGCGCAATACCTCCCTCGTATCCTTTGCCCCCAATTATATATACTATTTCTGCAAAAAATCTCTAAATCCTTCCTTAAAGTATATTTTTCATAAATATATAGGCGTGCATGCGCCCTGACGGAAAAGTTTTAAGAAAAGTGACTGAAAAATAAGAAAATAAACAGAAAAACCTAGAAAAATCAATTCAATTGAAATTCTGTCAAAGATATGACGAAAAAATAAACAATTGTACAAATATGAAACATCTATGGACATCTATCGCAAAAAGCGATAAAATATGTACATAAACATTTTGTATACAAATTAGGAGGGCAGATCGAATGAATATTCATGAGTATCAGAGTAAGCAGGTACTGAAATCTTTCGGTGTAAATGTGCCAAACGGCATTCCGGCATTTACTGTTGAGGAAGCTGTTGAAGCCGCAAAGAAGCTGGATTCCAAGGTGACTGTAGTAAAGGCGCAGATTCATGCAGGCGGCCGCGGCAAGGCCGGCGGCGTAAAGATTGCCAAGTCCCTTGATGAGGTAAAAGCGTATGCAACTGAGCTTCTGGGCAAGGTGCTGGTTACTCATCAGACCGGTCCGGAGGGCAAAAAGGTTGGACGACTTCTCATCGAGGAGGGCTCCAACATCGCCAAGGAGTATTATCTGAGCTTTGTAAATGACCGTAATACTGCAAAGATCGTTATGATTGGCTCCGAGGAAGGCGGCATGGAAATCGAGAAGGTTGCTGCCGAGACACCTGAAAAGATTATCAAGGAGTACATTGATATTTCTGTTGGTCTGCTGCCATTCCAGGCAACCCGCATGGCTTACAAGATGAACTTCAAGCCGGAGGTTATCCGCAAGGCTTCCGCTACCATGATGAAGCTGTACGATGCCTTCATCGGCAAGGACTGCAGCCAGGTTGAGATCAATCCGCTGGTTGTAACTGCCGAGGACGATATAATCTGCCTGGATGCCAAGCTGAACTTTGATGACAGCGGGCTGTTCCGCCATCCTGATATCGTCGAGCTGCGCGACAAGACCGAGGAGGATCCGAAGGAGCTGTGGGCTGCTGAGGAAGGCCTGAACTATGTAAACCTGGGCGGCGATGTTGCATGCATGGTAAACGGCGCAGGCCTGGCTATGGCTACTGTTGATATTCTGAAATACTATGGCGGCAATCCTGCCAACTTCCTTGATGTAGGCGGCAGCTCCACCCCTGAGAAGATTGCCACTGCCTTCGAGATTATGCTGGACGGCGGTCAGGCAAAGGGTATTTTCGTAAATATCTTTGGCGGCATCAACCGCTGTGATGTTATTGCCGAGGGCATCCAGAAGGCTGCCCAGATTATCGCTGAAAAGACCGGCAGCGACGGCATTCCTGTTCCTGTAGTAGTTCGTCTTGAGGGCACCAAGGTAGAAGAGGGCCGCAAGATTCTCACTGACAACCCTGTAAAGAACGTCATCATGGCTCCGACCATGGAGGGCGGTGCAGAGAAGATCGTTGCCCTTGTTAAAGAGGCAGAGAAGAACGCTTAAGGATAAGGAGGATTGCAAAAATGAGTATTATTTTAAATAAAGATACAAAGGTTATCGTACAGGGCATTACCGGCAAGACTGCAATGTTCCACACCAAGCAGATGCTGGAATACGGTACCAAGATCGTTGGCGGTGTAACTCCGGGCAAGGCCGGTCAGGTAGTAGAGGGCGTTCCTGTATTCAACACTGTACAGGATGCTGTTGAGGCTACCGGCGCTACCGCTTCCGTAGTATTCGTACCGCCTCGCTTCGCTGCTGACTCCATCATGGAGGGCGTTGAGGCAGGTCTGGATCTGGTGGTTTGCATCACCGAGCACGTACCTGTTGAGGACATGATTAAGGTTCGTGCTTACATGAACGGCAAGAAAACCCGCCTTATCGGCCCTAACTGCCCTGGTATCCTGACCGTAGATGAGGCCAAGCTGGGCATTATCCCGGGCTACATCTACAAGAAGGGCCATGTGGGCGTTATTTCCCGTTCCGGTACCCTGACCTATGAGGCTTCCTTCCAGCTGTCCCAGGCCGGACTTGGCCAGACTACTGCTGTAGGTATCGGTGGCGACCCTGTAAAGGGCACCGACTTCATCGACGCCTTGAAGCTCTTCAAGGACGATGATGATACTCTGGCTCTCATCATGATTGGTGAGATCGGCGGTACTGCCGAGGAAGATGCTGCCAAGTGGATTGCCGAGAACATGCCGGACAAGCCTGTTGTAGGCTTCATTGCCGGTACTCAGGCGCCTCCGGGCAAGCGCATGGGCCATGCCGGTGCCATTATCGCAGGCGGCAAGGGCACTGCCGCTGACAAGATCAAGGCCCTGAATGCTGTCGGCATCCCTGTGGCTGAGAACGTAGCCCAGATTGGTGAAACCATGGTTAAGCTCCTGAAGGAGAAGGGCATTTATGAGAAGTGCCATACCTGCTGATTTGTATAACAAATAATATATCGTGTGCGGATGTTTTGGGATGCTGCGAAGGCGGCATCCCATTTTGTGTGCCAAATTTTATTTGCAAAGGGCGGGAATCGGGCGAAAAAGAGAAAAATTGCTTATTGTATTTTACGTGATTTTGTTATATATTTATTTAGGAAAAAGATAATTTTATCTTGTTTAATTTTTTGTCTGATTTAGGAAGGATGTTGAAGACATTGTTTGGCATGTCTATGGATATAGGTATAGATTTAGGAACAGCTAATGTGCTGATTTATATTAAGGGCAAGGGTGTTGTGCTGAAAGAGCCGTCAGTAGTGGCTGTGAACAGGGACACCAACTCAATTCTGGCAGTTGGCGAGGAGGCGCGCCAGATGATTGGCCGTACTCCTGGCAACATTGTGGCCATCCGTCCGATGCGGGACGGCGTAATCGCCGATTTTGACATTACGGAAACCATGCTGCGCCATTTCATTGAGAAGGTAACAGGGCATAGCTTCATGATTCGCCCGCGGATTATGGTCTGCATACCTTCCTGCATCACCATGGTGGAGGAGCGCGCCATTCAGGAGGCCGCCGAGCAGGCGGGCGCCAGAAAGACCTATACCATAGAGGAGCCGCTGGCGGCGGCCATGGGAGCCGGGCTGGATATTTCCGAGCCTTATGGTTCCATGGTGGTGGATATCGGCGGCGGTACTACCGATATTGCCGTAATCAGCCTGGGGGGCATCGTTATCAGCGACAGCCTGCGGGTTGCCGGGGACAGGTTCGATGATGCGATTATCGACTACATCAAGAAGGAATTCAACCTGATGATAGGCGAGCGCACGGCTGAGAACATCAAGATGGAGGTCGGTGCAGCTTTTGCGGACGCCCGCAACTGCAGGATGAATATCCGGGGCAGGGATCTGCTGACAGGCCTGCCGAAGAATATAGAGATAAACACGGAGCAGATTAGTGAGGCACTGAATCCGTCCGTAACCCAGATTGTGGAGCGGGTGAAGAGCGTACTGGAAAAGTGCCCGCCGGAGCTGGCTTCCGATATAATGGATCACGGCATTATCCTCACCGGTGGCGGGGCCATGCTCTACGGGCTGGATGAGCTGATTCGCCGTGAAACGAAGATTGCCACCAGCCTGGCCGATGACCCGTTGAGCTGTGTAGCACTTGGCACGGGCAAGGCACTGGAAAACATTGACAAGCTGGAAACAAAGCGCTCTATGTCCTTCTGGAAATAGTATTTGCTTTGCAGGCGGCAGGAAGAGGGGGATGAGATACTATGTGGCGTGGATTGTATACAGCTGCTACAGGTATGATAACTGAAACCAAGCGTACAGATACGATTGCCAATAATCTGGCTAATGCCAATACCACCGGGTTCAAGAGGGATGACGCGGTGACTTCGGATTTTGAGCCGATGCTTATCAGGCGTATCAACGATATGAGCGGCCCGAAGGACATAACCGAGTTCAAGGGCTTTTCCCTGGGCAAAAAGGCGCCGGTGGTAGGTGAGCTGGGGCTGGGGTCGCAGGTGGCGGATATCGCTACCGACCATACACAGGGCTCACTGCAGACCACGGGCAACCAGCTGGATTTTGCCGTGGAGGGCGAGGGGTATTTCAGGATTGCCACCCCGCGGGGTGAGCGCTATACCAGGGATGGTAATTTCTACCGCGATGCCAGAAGCCATCTGGTTACGGTCAACGGCGACGATGTGCTGGATGATGGCGGACGGCCGATTATTATACCGGAGGAATCGGGAACGTTTCTGGTGTCCCCGGAGGGAAGCATCACGGCCAATGGCATACAGGTGGCCAGGCTGGGTTTGGTGTCCTTTCCGGGCGGTGACGGGATTATGGTCAAGGAGGGCAACAGCCTTTATCGTGCGTCCGACCCGGCACAGAGGCCGCGGCAGGCGACCGGCTCCATACAGCAGGGGGCGCTGGAAAGGTCCAATACGGAGATTGTTTCCGAGATGGTCAACCTCATAGCCAACTACCGCGCCTATGAGGCAAATTCCAAGGCGGTTACCACTCAGGATTCCATGCTGGACAAATCCGTGAACGAGGTAGGCAGGAACAGTTAAGCAGGCCTGCTGAAATGACGATAGTTATGTTATGAAGGTTTTGTGTTTTAGAAAAAGGGGATAATAGATATGATGCGTTCCTTGTGGTCTGCTGCCTCCGGCATGAAGGGCCAGCAGAAGCAGATGGATGTAGTTGCCCATAATCTGGCGAATGTCAATACCTATGGTGCAAAGGCACAGCGGGCGGAGTTTCAGGACCTCCTGTACCAGACCCTGCGCGAAGGCGGCGCTGAAAGCGGCGATGGCACCATGTATCCGACGCCGATGCAGATAGGACTTGGTTCGCGCCTGAGTGCTACCAACAGGATTTTTACCCAGGGCAATCTGCAGACTACTGACAATGTAACAGACGTGGCTATTCAGGGAGAAGGCTTTTTCCAGATTGAGATGCCTGACGGAACCACGGCATATACCAGGGATGGTTCCTTCAAGATTGACGGCAACGGCAATCTCGTTACCAGTGATGGCTACAGGCTGATACCGAATATCACCTTTGATGCCAACACGAAGCACGACAGTATCACCATCGGTTCCAACGGCATGGTGAGTGCTATTCAGGGTGCCGCTACGGCTCCGACGGAGATTGCGACCATCGGGCTGGTGCGTTTCCTGAATCCTTCCGGACTGACCTCCATAGGCAAGAACCTCTATACGGAGTCTGCTGCCTCCGGGGAGCCGCAGGAGGGCGAGCCGGGTGTTGACGGCATGGGTACTCTTGTGCAGTCCTGTTTGGAGATGTCCAGCATTCAGATTGTAGATGAAATGGTCAACATGATTGTTTCCCAGCGCGCCTATGAGTCCAACTCCAAGGCGATTACTACCTCTGACAGCATGCTGGAAATCGCCAACGGACTGAAGCGTTAATATCATGGGCAGGCTGTGCAGATTTTTTGGCGTGCTGTGCCTGCTGTGGTGGCTGGTGCCTGCTCTTCCGGGTACGGCCGGCCTCTCGGCGGCAGGGGATTTTGTGCCTGTGGCCGAGGCGGCGGTTGCGGTAAAGCCGACACCGCAGCTGCCACAGGCTATTGTGCGTGAAAATTTTATTCAGCAGGCAGTCAAATGTATAGATGAAATAATGGCGGCTAATGGCGAAACCAGACGTTACACCATTGAGCCTGTCAACGTGCCGTCAGGGCTCAGGCTGCCCTGGGGGACGATTACCTATAGGAGCTATGCGCCTAACGGCATCCGCAAGGGGCTGAACACGGCTATCTCCGTGGAGGTGCTGGTGAACGGCGAGCATTATGCCCGCATGAACTGCATCATGAAGGTGCGTGTTTTTGGCAGGGTGGTCACTGCCGCCAGACGTATTCAGCACGAGGTTCCCCTGCAGGCAGAGGATTTGCGCTTGGAGGAAAAAGAGGACAAGGGACAGGTCTACGCCATGTACACCGACCCGCAGGAGCTGATAGGCAAGGTACTTTCCTCCAACGTGGGGGAGGGAACCATCCTGCACAGCGGGCTGATACGGGAGCCTATCCTCATCCAGCCATACGCCGTGGTGAATATCTGCACCGTTTTCAACGGGGTGGAAATCAAGGTGCCCGGCACGGCGCTGGAGCGCGGGCGCAAGGGCGGCTATATCGCCGTCAGGAATGATTCGTCAGGGCGCAAGGTCAGGGCGAAGGTAATTGATGAAAACAATGTGCTGGTAGTGCAGTAGGCAGGCTTTGTGCATGTCCCGGCCGGTGCGTTGAGATGCAGAAGTAAGTGCAGATTAACTGAGATTAACGTGTCAAGGCAGAGATGCGGCATCCGAGGTGATAATGAAATGAAAGGCAGTTTTTTTTCAAAAGAAAATAGCGGCTTGAGGTTCTGGGGCTGCCTGTTGCTGGCGGCTGTGTTTACGTTTGTGCAGGCGGGCATGCTGCCGGTGCAGGCGGAGGCGGAAAGCCTCTGGGGGCGGCACAGCATCTTTGCGGACCGCAAGGCTTCCCAGGTGGGGGATATTCTTACCATCGTAATCAATGAATCCTCCAACACATCCCAGTCCCTCTCCAATTCCAACTCCAAGGAGGGCAAGAATACACTGGCCGCCGGTACGGGTGTGTTCAGCTTTCTGGCGGCGGCAACGGCCTCCGGCTCTGACAGCTTCAAGGCCAACGGCAGTGCCAACAATACCAATTCTGCCAGCGGCAATGTGACCGTCACCGTAGTAGAGGTGCGTGACAACGGCAATATGGTGGTGGAGGGCACCCAGTCCATCTGGAACAACAAAAATGAGCATAAGATTACGGTGCGGGGCGTAGTGAGGCCGGATGATATATCCTACAACAATACCATCCTCTCCAACAAGGTGGCGGATGCTACCCTGAGATTCGATGGCAAGGGTCCTTTGAACGCCAAGCAGCGTCAGGGTATTCTGACCCAGATTTTCAATATTTTGTTCTAAAGCTAAGGAGAATTATATGAAAAAGCTATTTCGCATAATTAGCCTGATAACCTGTCTGTGCCTGTTGGCATCCGGCAGCGCTTTGGCGGCCGGCTATTCGTCAGCCCGGCTGAAGGATGTGGCCAAGGTGCAGGGAGTACGCGCCAATCAGCTGATGGGCTACGGGCTGGTTGTGGGACTTAATGGCACCGGCGACTCCGACAAGATGAAGCAGACGATTCAATCCATCGGCAACATGATGAAGGATTTTGGCGTGGTTATTGATACCAGCGGCATGAAGCCAAAGAATGTGGCCGCCGTTATCGTCACGGCAACCCTGCCGCCCTTTGTGCGGGAGGGTGATACCATTGATATAACCGTGTCCTCCATGGGTGATGCCAAGAGCATTCAGGGCGGCACGCTGCTGCAGACCCCTCTGAAAGCCGGTAATGGCAATATCTATGCCGTTGCCATGGGGGCGGTGTCCACCGGCGGTTTTACGGCCGGCAGGGGCGGCAATAATGCCCAGAAGAATTTTCCCACGGTAGGCACTACGCCAAACGGCGCTATTGTGGAGCGTTCCGTTGAGGATGAAATGCTGGCGCCTAACGGGGTACTGTCCTGGTCGCTGAACAAGGCGGACTTCACTACGGCCAGCAGGATTGCCCAGGCGATCAATGCCCAGTACGGCGGCATTGCCAAGGCGGCAAATCCGGGGCGTGTTGACGTGACCGTGCCCGCCTACTACCGCAGTAACATCGTGGGCTTTATTTCCAGTCTGGAGGAGCTTACCGTGATGCCTGACAATCTGGCCAGGGTTGTGGTCAATGAGCGCACCGGCACTATCGTCATGGGCGGTGATGTTTCCGTGGATACGGTTGCCATTACCCAGGGCGGCATTACGGTGAAAATCGGCAAGGATTATGATGTTATCCAGCCGCCGCCATTCTCCCACGGCAATACGGTTATCCTGCCTGATGAGAATGTGGATGTGCAGGAGCAGACGGCCAGCTCTATCGTTCTGCCTGCCACCTCAAATATAAATGACATTGTGGGGGCGCTGAACTCCGTGGGCGCAACGCCGAGGGATATTATTTCCATCCTGCAGGCGATAAAGGCGGCAGGTGCACTGCACGCTGATTTGGAGCTGATTTAAGTTTTTGTGCGGAACAGGGTGATTTGATATGCAAATCGACAATATTAGTGCAAATTCCATACTGGCCCGGCAACAGGCCCAGGATTTGCAGGGCAATAAGGACGTGGAAAAGGCCAGGGGCTTTGCTGACGAATTGAAGGCGGCACAGAAGAATACTCTGGATGACCCTGAGTACCGGCAAAAGCTGAAGGATGCCTGCAAGGGCTTTGAGTCCATGTTCATCCAGATGATGTGGAAGGAAATGCGCAAGACTGTGCCGGAGGACTCCCTGTTTGGCGAGTCCAACGGAGAGAAGATTTTCCGCGACATGCTGGATACCGAAATGGTGGATCGCATGTCGGAGGCAGGCGGCTTTGGTCTGGCTGATGTGATGTACGATCAGCTTACGAGCCAGTATCAGGCCCGCAAGGACATGGATGCCAGAGCGAGGGCGGCATGGGAGGCCAAGGGCAGGAAGATTGACCTGCCGGGCTGAAAATAGCAGATAGTTACTACTTGAGGCTATCCTTGAGGTAGCCTCTTTTGTTTTTTTTCAAATTTGGAGGTCTTTAGTGTGAAGAGGTTTGTAAGTATTGTGATGGCAGCTTTGCTGCTGTTCGTTCAGATAGATGCGCTGGAAGCTGCAAGCGTCAAGCCGTCAGTGGTCAGCCAGAATGCCAAGACGCCTGCATCCGGCAAAACAACAGCCGCCAAAACAACAGCAGGCAAGACGACTGCCGGAAAAACCACGGCCGTGACTGCAGCCTCGGCAGGGCAGGCGGCTTTGCCTGCGGGAGCGCGGCTGGCCGCCGTGCGCTATGGCGACAGCACGGAAAGACTGCGGATTGTGCTGGATACAGGCAGTGTGCCGGAGTACAAGGTAAGCAAGGAAAACAACGGCACCAGGCTGGTTGTCACCATGAACAATCTTACCGCCGGCATCAAATCAGCGCCTGAGTGCAAGAGCAATGTGGTCAAGGACGTGATACTGGGCACATACGGCAGTAATACCGTGCAGGTGATTGTGGATATGAAGGCCGCGCTGGACACGAAGGTATATGCACTAAAGAATCCGGGGCGCATTGTCATAGATATCCAGAAGGAATATGAAAAGGAAACTGCAACCGCGGTAGCTCCGGGACTGAACTATATCAGGTATGTCCGGGTGGACAGCAGGGGAATAATGACCTCCTATCTGCTGGAGGTGGACAGGAGCAGGTTTGATGTGGGGCTGGCGCTGGCAGGCGGCAATATTTCCTCAGGCAGAGCAACGGTAAAGAGCATTGCCGGTGCCAAGGGTGCGGTGGCCGCCGTCAACGGCGGGTATTTCGGGCTGGACGGCACGCTGATTGGCAATACCCGCATCGACGGGCAGACTGCCGGAACAACGTATTACAGGCGCACCTCGCTGGGCTTTATGCCCGATGGCACGTTGAAGCTGGCTCCTTCGGAGTATTATGGCGAGGTCAATGTAAACGGCAAAAAGATTTTCCTTTCCGGCGTCAATTGTGAGCGGGGAGCAAATACCACCATACTGTACAACAGCCTTTTTGGCAGTTATACCAAAACCAATGAATACGGCACGGAATACGTCATCAGGGACGGCAAGGTTACGGCGGTCAATCAGGGCAACAGCTTCATTCCATCAGGCAGTCAGGTGATTTCCGTACATGGTACGGCCCAGGCGGCCTTTGCCGGGGTAAAGGTCGGCGACAGGGTGACTGTGGGGGAGAGCTTCGGCAGTGAGCTGGACGCGGCTAAGAATATCATCGGAGCAGGGCCGGAGCTTTTGCGGAGCGGCATAGTAAATGTTACGGCGGAGGCGGAGCAGTTTCCCAATGATATTGCCAAGGGGCGGGCACCGCGGACGGCTGTGGGCATCAAGGCCGATGGCAAAATGCTCCTGCTGGTGGTGGACGGACGCCAGAGCCACAGCATTGGCGCAACGCTGGTGGAAACAGCCCAGCTTTTAAAGCGGTTCGGTGCGGTAAATGGCTTTAATCTGGATGGCGGCGGTTCCAGCGAGCTGGTCCTGCAGGGACAGGTTATGAACAGTCCGTCTGATGGCAAGGAGCGCTCAGTGGGCAGTGCCATTGTTGTAACAGGTAAATAAAATATTTGCTTGCTATTAATTTTTTTTAGGATATAATGAATGTATTAGTTTGTACTGAAACATTGATTATGTGGTTATGAGGTGAATTTTTTGCATAGATTTTTTGGTAAGATGAGAAAACGCCTGCTGGCCGCCTGCCTGTCGGCCGCCCTGCTGGTGGGAAGCACCGCTCTGGCCGCCATGCCGGAGATTGTCAGCCTGCAGGATGTCAGGCCGGGCATGTGGGGAACCGGCTACACCGTCATAGACAGCAGTGGTGAGATTCGTCCCTTTGATGTGGAGGTTGTAGGGGTGCTGGGGGATAACAGCAAGATGTCCTCCAAGAGAATACTGGTGAATCTCTACGGCGATTTGATTGATGAAACAGGCGGGGCGATTTCCGGCATGAGCGGTAGTCCTATCTATTTTAATGGCAGGCTGGCAGGGGCATTGTCGGCAGGCTACAAGGACATGTATCCCACCCAGCGGATTATGCTGACCCCGATTGAGGACATGCTGAAGATATGGCAGTATCCCGATACGCTGAACAGGACGAAGCTGCCGCAGGTGGATTTGAAAAAAATGCGGGCAGAGCGGGAGAAGTTTCAGGCCGCCGAGGCAGAAAAGGCAGGGAAAGCTGCCGGGACTGCAGAGGACGTGAAGGAAGCGGCAGGAGAGAAGCAGTCCGATGAGGCGGCAGGGGCAGAGGTTCCTGCGGCTCAGGGCGAAGCCGCCGTGCCGGTGGAGAAGGACAATGGAGCAGAGCAGGCTGAACCGGCAGAGGATGCCGCAGTTTCCGGGCAGGACGGGCCGGACGGGACGGAAACTGCAGTCGGGGAGCAGAAGAATACGTATTTTGCTTCCGGTTTTGGCAGCAGGGGCATGGAGCTTCTGCAGGCCGGCATGAACAGGCTGGGCATGAAGCTGGATTATGACAACGTATGGGATGCAGGAGCGTCCGTTATGCAGGCAAGGACTGACGCCGTGCTGCAGCCGGGTTCGCCGGTGGGCGTCGCCCTGTCCGTGGGGGATTTTTCCTTCGGGGCCATGGGAACGGTAACGGCAGTGGACGGTAAGAAGATTCTGGCCTTTGGCCATTCCTATACCCATCGCGGCAATGTGAACTACTTCATGACGGATGCCCAGGTGGTAAGCACCATTCACGGGCCTACCAATGGCATGAAGCTGGGTAATGTAAACGGCATCATCGGCCGCATCAATCAGGACAGGCAGGATGGCATAGGCGGCATACTGGGACAGCTGCCCCAGACCGTGCCGGTGATTGTCACCGTGCATGACAAGGACACCGGCAGCAGCGTCACCTACAGCTCCATGCTGGCGTATGATGAGGAGGTAGTGTCCGTGCTGGCGCCGGTGGTGGTGTACAGTTCCATCACCAATACGCTGGATCGTCAGGATGCCTCCACGGCTTCCCTGAAGTTTTCCCTGCGCAGTAACTACGGCAAGGATGGCCTGATTGAGCGCAGGAACATGTTCTATGACCCGGAGGATGTGGCCAAAGCCTCCATCGGTGAGCTGAACGATATTCTGGGCGTCATTCTTGGCAACAAGGAGAAGGAGCCGGATCTGCTGGATTTGAAGGTGGACGTGACGGTGGAGCGGGGACGCAGGACTGCGACCCTGATTTCTGCCGAGCCGAGCAAGAAGGAAGTTCTGCCGGGTGAGGCGATTACCTTTAATACCACCATACAGCCATACCGGGGCGAAAAGATAAAGCTGTCCGTGCCGTATACGGTGCCGAGGAATCAGGTTCCCGGCAATCTGGCGCTGGATGTGCATGGGGGCGGTCTGGTCAATGTAGCCAAGATACTTCTGGCCCAGCAGGCGGCGCTGGATGCCGGTGTCAATATGGACGAGGAGCCACCTGTCAGCGCACAGCTGCAGGATATGCTGGCCAGCAGCTGCAACAACGAGATTATCATTGAATCCACCGTGGTGGTGCCGAAGAATGATGAGGAACTGCAAAAGAGCATCAAGCAGGCCAAAAAAATGGCCGAGCGGATGGCAAAGCAGAATGCCGCAGGCGGAAACAGCCAGCCGGGGGGGCAGGAACCGTCACCTATTGGCAAGGTCGCCACGGATTACATCATCGAGAATATCATTCACACCAATGTGATGGTGCTGGAAAATAAAAATCAATAATGCAATTGCAGGCTGTACAGGTTTCAGTTAATTTTCACCCACTACTATTATCATGTAGTGTGGGTATTTTGCTGGTAAAACCTGTACAGTTTTTTCTTTGACTTAACCATTTATACTTGCTAAAATAAAAGGCGGATTAATATTTTATGGAGTTATGGAGGGGGACGGGTTATGTTCACTCGCTTTCTCGAATACATAGGGACCAAGGTGCTGGACGGCCTGTATTTTGTGGGGGACATGATGCTGCTCTTTTTGGGAGCGGTACAGCAGATGCCCAAAAGGCTGCGCCCGAAGCATATCCTGCATCAGATGTCCCATCTTGGTGTGGATACTCTGCCGATAGTTTCCCTGACATTGCTGTTTACCGGCATGGTAATGGCACTGCAGATGGCGGGGGAGATGATAAAGTTCGGCGCCGAGTCCACCATCGGCGGCATTGTGGCGATTGCCATCGGCCGTGAGCTGGGGCCGGTGCTGGTAGGGGTTGTGGCCGCGGGGCGCGTCGGTTCCGCCATGACGGCGGAAATCAGTACCATGAAGGTTACGGAGCAGATTGATGCACTGCGGGTCATGGCAACCAATCCTCTGGGGTATCTGGTAGTGCCCCGGATGATTGCCTGCATGGTTATGGTGCCTCTGCTGACGGTCTATGGCAACCTCATCGGCGTTCTGGGAGGCTGGGCCGTCGCCCTGAAATATTTCGGCATCAGCAGTTATGTTTACTGGCATTCCATTGAGCAGTTTGCAGATGGGGCGGATTTTTATGCAGGTCTGATAAAGGCTGTTGTCTTTGGCCTGGTAATCGCCATCGTAGGCTGTTACTACGGCATGAGGGCTCCTGCCGGAGCGGAGGGGGTCGGCATGGCCACCACCAGATCCGTGGTGGCGGCTATAGTCATCATCTTCATGCTGAATGTTATCCTTTCCTGGGTGCTGTATTGATGTAGTGGAGGGATGATATGATAAAAATCAGGGATGTGTGCAAAAGCTTTGGCAGCCATGAGGCGTTGAAGCATGTTACGCTGGACGTGATGGAGGGGGAAACCCTGGCTATCATCGGCGGCTCCGGTTCCGGCAAGAGCACGCTGCTCAGGCTGCTTATCGGGCTGGACAGGCCCACCAGCGGCGAGATTTACATCATGGGCAGGCCCATTTCCCGCATGAGCGAGAAGCAGCTGGATGTGCTTCGGCTGAACATGGGCATGGTCTTTCAGTATTCCGCCCTTTTTGATTCCATGACCGTGGGGGAGAATGTGGCCTTCGGCCTGCGGGAGCATACTGATTATTCGGAGGAACAAATCCGGGCTATTGTGGCGGAAAAGCTGGAGCAGGTAGGTCTGCCGGGAATAGAGGCGGCCATGCCGGGAGAGCTTTCCGGCGGCATGAAGAAGCGTGTGGGCCTCGCCAGAGCCATCGCCTTTAACCCGAAGATTATTTTTTATGATGAGCCAAGCTCAGGTCTGGACCCGATTATGACGGCCAAGATTGACGAGCTGATTATTGATACCAAAAGGAAGCAGAAGGCCACCTCGGTGGTGGTTACCCATGATATGGCCAGCGCCTGCACCATAGCGGACCGCATAGCCATGATTTATGAGGGTGAGCTGATTGCCACAGATACGGTAGAGAATTTTCAGCGGCTGGAGGATCCGCGGGTTCAGAGCTTTTTGCAGAGAATGTACATAGGAAGGGAGAAACACAGATGAAGACAGAAGTAAAGGTAGGCGCCTTTACTCTGCTGGGCATAGTGCTCATGGTGGGCATTATGGCTCTTTTGAGCGGTGTACGGCCCGGCAGTGACAAGGGATACAGCCTGAGCATCGGTTTTCCCCAGGCCATAGGCCTGACCTCCGGCAACGACGTGTGCTATGCCGGCGTGAGGATTGGCAGGGTACAGCAGGTGGAACCCTCCGGACTGGGCGTGGTTGCAGATGTGGTCATAGAGGATGATGTGAAGATTCCGAAAAAATCCAGTGTTATCGTAACCTCTAATGGCGTTATGGGAGGCAAGTTTATCAACATTACGCCGATGCAGGATGCGAACATGGAGGACTGCTACGGGCCGGGAGATTTTCTCTACGGACTGCAGGAGGCCACCATGGATGATATGATGGCCAATCTGAATACGGCAGTGCTCAAGGTACAGGTATTGCTGGACTCCATGAATGATGTGCTGGGGGACAAGGAAACCCAGAAGGCCTTGAAGGATGTTTCCGTAAATATGCGCAATATTACCGCCAATATAGACAAGCTGACTGCCTCGCTGGCTGATATGGCGGCCGCCAATCAGGGGGATGTACGCCAGATGGCGCAGAACCTGAACCGCATGACGGGCAGCCTGATGCGGGCGGCAGACAGCCTTGAGGTGCTGGTGTCCACCTTTAACGGCAACGGTGAGACGGGCGCCAATCTGAAAGAGGCCATCAGCAATCTGTCGGCAACCAGCAGGCGCATTGACAATATGGCGGCGGCTTTGGAGGGCGTGGTGACAGACCCGCAGGTGGCCGATGATCTGAAGGCTACACTGCACAATGTGCGCGGCGTCAGCGAGCGTGCTGACAAGATGATGGGCAAGGTTTCCGGCATTGAGGTGGAAGCGGGCCTGGAAACCATGTACAGCGGCAAGGAAAACCGCTGGCAGACGGGTATCGGCATGGATATCCGCCCCGATGACAGCAGTCTTTTGCGGCTGGGCCTGAACGATATCGGCGAGGACAACAACATCAATTTTCAGGGCGGTGTGTACCGCGGTGCCTTTGGCGCCAGGGCCGGTGTGATTGACAGCAAGGCGGGACTGGGAATTGACATAGGCAGCCGCAAGCTGAACCTGTCCGTGGACGGCTATGATTTTAACGACTTTCGCCTGAAATCACGCCTGCAGTACGAGATTGCCAAGGATACGTATATTTTTACCCAGGTCAATGATATAAATAATGCAGATAAAAGAGCGACATATTTTGGCTTGAGAAGGAGCTTTTAACACATCTTTTTACATATACTGATGTTTTTTACAGGTTAGGGAGGAATTCATTTTGAAACGCAATAATACTTTTAAGAAGCTCAGCGGCCTGGTGCTGGCAGGCATGATGTCCATGTCGGTGGCAAGTGCGGAGCACATGGATCTTACGCTGGAGGACAGCGTAAGGCTGGCACTGGATAACAACTACAGCATCAAGGAGCAGGAGGCCGACTATGACAGTGCGGTATGGGCGCGCCATCAGGCACGCCGCACGGCGGGGCCGAAGCTGAACTGGGAGAGCAAGGCTACCAAGCTGGGGGGCCGCTATTATGATAACAGCAATGTTGACAGGGCCTTTGGCAATGGCCTTACCCTGACCTTCCCTGTATATACAGGCGGTCAGCTGGAGGGAGCAATCAAGGCGGCTGATCTGGGCATGAATGCCTCCGAGCTGGGGCTGGAGCTGGCCAAGCAGAAGGTAAAGGCAAGCACCATGGCGGCATACTACAAGGCACTGCAGGCCCAGAATCAGATAAAGGTAGCAGAGGATTCCGTGAATACCCTTACCGAGCATCTGAAAAACGTAAATGCACAGTTCAGTGTCGGTACCGTGGCCAAATCCGATGTGCTGGGCACCCAGGTGCAGATGGCCAATGCGGAGCAGAGCCTGATTACTGCCAACAATAACTATGATGTGGCGATTGCTTCATTGAATAATATTATGGGCATAGCTACCGGCACGGAGCTGAACCTGACCGACAGCCTTGAGTATGTTGTCTATGAAATTCCTTTGGAGGAATGCACCGAGTATGCCATGCAGAACCGTCCCGATGTGCTGATTGCTGATTACAAGGTGGCTATTGCCAGGGCAGAGGTGGAGCAGGCCAAGGCAGGCTACCGTCCTAGCGTAAGTCTGGCAGCTACCAAAAACTGGCAGGGTGAAAATCCATTTGGCTCGGACGAGGACGATGTCCGCTATGCGGCAAGCAACAACTGGACCGCAGGCGTGGTGCTTTCCTGGGATATCTGGGACAATCAGGTAACAGAGGCAAAGGTAAGGCAGAACAAGGCGGCTGTCATGAAGGCGGAGGCCGTTGCTGACGACACCCGCCAGAACGGTGATTTGGAGGTGCGCACCGCCTACCTGAATCTGAAGGCGGCAGAAAAGAGCATCAACACCACCAAGGTAGCCGTGGAGAAGGCACAGGAGGACTACAAGATTGCCCAGGTACGCTACTCCGCCGGTGTAGGCACCAATCTGGATGTAATGGATGCCGAGGAAAAGCTGACCCAGGCCCAGACCAACTACTACACTGCCCTGTACAACTACAATTCCAGCAAGGCAGACCTTGACCGTGCCATGGGCATCATGGTTGACCTGGATATCAAGAAGCTGGCATTAGACACTTCCGGCAATAAAGGCTGATAGAGGTTAAGAAAAGTTGATAAAAGTTGATAAAATATAATAAAGGCCGGAATTATGAGCTGGCCTTTCACCGGCCACCAAAGGACCAGAGTAAAATCTGGCAATTGGTGGCCGTTTTTTTGTCGGTTTTATTTTTCCTGTTCATATAAAAATGAACGGAATTCATTTTTTGCTTTCATATTTGTCCATATTCATATATAATGAATAGATATGGGGGTGTTTTCTATGGCTGAGGCGATGGGCAGGCGGGAGCAGAAAAAGCTGCTGGCCAGAAGCAAGATTATGGAGGCTGCGATTGAGCAGTTTACCCGGTGCGGCTTTCAGGCAGCTTCGGTGGCGGATATCATGAGGTCTGCTGATATGGGGCTGGGAACCTTTTACAATTATTTTGCGTCAAAGGAAGAGCTTTTGCATTGTCTTCTGGATGGTCTGGCTGTACAGCTGAAAAAACATTTGCAGGAGCTGCAGGAGCAGAAGAAAGGCCATGCAGAGATTTTGCGTGAAATGGTAATGATGACAGCAAGGCTGGTGGGACAGAAC
>NZ_JBJDWZ010000023.1:19101-26281 GCF_051866355.1 Anaerovibrio sp.
TCCCTGCGCTATACAAAATCTGCCCATGCCATGCGCAATGGTGCAGGTGAGGGCATGGGGCCGGTGGTGGTCTGGAATTCTACCAAGACCTGCAACCTGAAATGCCGCCATTGCTATATGAGCTCGGACAGCAAAAAATATCGGAACGAGCTGACCACGGAGGAAGCAAAGGCCTTTATTGATGACCTGGCGGATTTCCATGTGCCGGTGCTGCTGTTTTCCGGCGGTGAGCCGCTGATTCGCCCTGATTTCTTCGAGCTGGCTGAGTATGCTCAGAAAAAAGGCGTGCGCCCTACCCTGTCCACCAACGGCACATTGATTACCCGTGAGGTGGCCGCCCGCATCAAGGACATTGGCGTAGGATATGTGGGTATCTCTTTGGATGGCCTGCAGGACGTCAATGACAGGTTCCGGGGCGTGGAAGGGGCCTTTGAGAAGGCCATGGCAGGCATTCAGAACTGCGTGGCCGTCGGGCAGAGGGTAGGACTGCGGTTCACCATCAATCATCACAATATTCAGGAGCTGGATAATATCTTTGATTTTATCGAGCGGGAAAATATCAACCGGGTCTGCTTCTATCATCTGGTCTACTCCGGCAGGGGCAGTGCCATGCAGAATCAGGATGTGACGGCGGAGGAATCCCGCCGCGCCATGGATACCATTATCCGCCGCACGAAGGATTTTGAGGACAGGGGTCTGGAAAAGGAAATCCTGACGGTGGACAATCACTGCGACGGGGTGTATATGTACCTGAAGGCTGTGGCAGAGGGCAACGATGCCCAGGCGGAGCAGATAAGGAGGTATATTGCCATGAATGGCGGCAACCGCTCCGGCATTGCCTTTGGGGAGGTGGACCCCTTCGGCTATGTGCATCCTGACCAGTTTACCCAGCACCACACCTTTGGCAACGTGCGGGAGAGGAAGTTCAGCGAGATTTGGCAGGATACGTCCCATCCGATTATGGCAGGCCTGAAGGACAGGAAGCCTCTTTTGAAAGGGCGCTGTGCAAAATGCAGATTCCTTGACAACTGCAACGGCAATTTCCGCACGCGGGCCGAGGCCGTGACAGGTGATTTCTGGGCGTCTGACCCTTCCTGCTATCTGACAGATGAGGAAATCGGCATTACGGGAGGTAGCAACTGATGATTGTTTCTTGGAATACCACCAACGCCTGCAATATGTATTGTGACCACTGCTATCGCGATGCGGGCTGTAAGGCGGAGGAAGAGCTGTCCACGGCGGAGGCAAGGACGCTTTTGGAGCAGATTGCCAGGGCGGGCTTCAAGATTATGATTTTTTCCGGCGGGGAGCCTCTGATGCGGCCTGATATTGTGGAGCTGGTGGCCTATGCTTCCAGCCTGGGCCTGCGGCCGGTCTTTGGCACCAACGGTACCCTGATTACCCTTGAGATGGCACAGAGGCTGAAGGCCGCCGGTGCCATGGGCATGGGGATTTCCCTCGACTCCATGGACAGGGAAAAGCACAACAGGTTCCGCAAGTTTCCTGGGGCCTGGGAGGGGGCTGTGCAGGGCATGCGCAACTGCCGGGCGGCAGGCCTGCCCTTCCAGATTCATACCACGGTTATGGAGTGGAACAATCACGAGCTGGAGGCTCTGACAGACTTTGCCGTGGCAGAGGGGGCGGTTGCCCATCATTTCTTCTTCCTTGTGCCTACGGGCAGGGCAAAGACCATCGAGGCGGAGTCCCTACGGGCGGAGGCCTACGAGGACACCCTGACGCGGATTATGAAGAAACAGCAGGAGGTGGCTATCGAGCTGAAGCCTACCTGTGCGCCGCAGTTTTTGCGGATTGCCGCCCAGATGGGCATAAAAACCCGCTTCCGCAGAGGTTGTCTGGCGGGAACGGCTTATTGTATAATTAGTCCGAGGGGCAAGGTACAGCCTTGCGCTTATCTCAACATGGAGCTGGGGGACGTCCGCAAAACTCCTTTCGATGAGATATGGAAAAACAGCGAGGTGCTGAACAGGTTGCGAACTCTGGAATATTCCGGCGGCTGTGGCAGCTGCCAGTACAAGAGGGCCTGCGGCGGCTGCCGGGCCAGGGCGGCGTATTACCATGAGGGGGACTATATGGCAGAGGAGCCGTGGTGTTTGTACCACGGGCGAAAAGGACAATGACATATCCGCGCTCTGCATATAAATGTACTCATGAAAGCACGCTCTCGCCAAGTAATGAGGCGCAACGAGGGTTTTCTTTGAGTACATTCCATATTGCAGGGCGCAGTTCGTGGAAATATTTTCTTCGTTATTCATTTGTGTTGACTTGTAGGGGTGTTTGTATGATTAAGGTGATTTTTTCGGACATGGATGGTACACTGCTGGATGAGAACAGCCAGCTGCCGGCAGAATTTGATGAGGTCATGGCGGAGCTGAAAAAGCGCAATGTGATTTTTGCTCCTACCAGCGGGCGTCAGTATTTTGCCCTGATGTATCAGATGGGCAAGTATGAGAAGGATTTCCTCTTTTTGGCGGAGAATGGCGCTTTTTCCTGCTATCGGGGCGAGGAAATGTTTTCCAGCGTCATTGACAAGCGGGAATACATGAAGGTGCTGGACAAGGCGCTGTCCCTGGGGAATGTCTATCCCGTAGTAAGCGGCAAGAAAAAGGGCTATATCCTGCGCCAGTGGGAGCCTTACATCGGGGAGCTGACGAAATACTACACCCAGGCCGAGTATGTGGACAGCTTTGAGAACATTGACGATGATTTTATCAAGCTGGCCCTTGCCGACAACGAGGAAGAGGATTCCGTAAAAAATATCTGGGAGCCTATGTCCGGGGTGGACACCTATCTGCACCGCACCCTCAGCAGCAATGTGTGGGTTGATTATCTGAATCCGGAGGCCAACAAGGGCTGGGCTGTCCGCAAGGTACAGGAGAAGTTCGGCTTCAAGCCGGAGGAATGTGCGGCCTTTGGCGACTATATGAACGATTATGAGATGATGCAGGAGGTATACTATGGCTATGCCATGGCCAATGCGCATCCTGACCTGAAAAAGGTGGCACGGTTCCAGTGCAAGAGCAACGCGGAGCATGGCGTAATGGAGCAGATTAAGGAGTTCATTCGTCAGGGACTGATTTAAGGGGGCGCGCCCTCCGGGCGGTGGATGGGCACAGGGGATGTGCCTGATTTGAAGAAGAAGGTTTGAGAATGAAATACGATTATCACATGCATTTTGAGTATGGCGACTATGATACGGACTGGGTGAAGGGCTTCTTTGAGGCGGCCGCGGCCAGGGGGCTGGATGAAATCGGCATTTCCGAGCATACCCATACATTTCCGGAGTTTGAGCAGCTCTATTATGATGATCTGATACTGGATGATTCCTTTGTGGGCAGCTTTCAGAAGCAGTGGCTGAAAAAGAACAAGTTCAAGCATACGCTGGATGATTATTTTGCCTTTATGGCAAAGCTCAGGAGCCTGGGCTACAAGGTCAGGACGGGCATCGAGGTCTGCAATTTTCAGAATCAGGACAAGGTGCGGGAGATTCTGTCCGGCTATGATTTTGATTATGTCATCGGGTCCATTCACTTTATCAGGGGCTGGGCGTATGATTCCGTTGAAATCAAGGATGAGTGGAGCAGGCATTCCCTGCGCGATATCTATGAGTGGTACACCCAGGAGATAGAGCAGCTTTGCGCCGGCGGGCTGTACGACGTGCTGGGGCATCCTTTCAACCTGCGCCTGTACAAATTCCTGCCGGACTTCGATGTGACCCCTTATCTGGTCAGGGCGGCGGAGGCCCTGAAGCGGGCGGATATGGGCATTGATGTGAATACAGGGACCCTGTACCGCTATCCGATTGCCGAGATTTCCCCGTATCCTGATTTTATGAGGATTGCGGCGGAGTACAAGCTGCCGGTTATCACCTCGTCGGATTCCCACAAGCCGGAGGACTGCGGCAGTTATATTGACGAGGCTATCGCCTACGTGAAGCAGTTCGGGTATACCGAGGGCATGACCTTCGACCACAGAAAGAGGACGATGGTTCCCCTGGGCTGATTGACAGGGATGCCGGAATTGATGTATTAGGTTGTGCTGGAAGGGCGGTACTGTGTATGAAGCTGGATTTTTCGGGCCTGCCGGGCTTTGATCAGGCGGCAAAATGGATGAACGATGTGCTGAAGGGGGACGCCGGCAGTTATTCGCTGATACTGGACTGGGCGTACAAAATGGCGGCCAATGCGGATTTGCCGGGGCTGGACAGCGCGGAGGAACTGGCCGGTACATATCTGGCCAAGGGCGGGACGCTGGCAGAGCGGGCTGACAAGCTGGTGAAGGATTATCAGGTAAAGACAGGCCTGCTGGGAGCCGCTACAGGTGCAGGCGGCCTGATGACCCTGCCGATAAATCTCGTCAGCAGTACCCTGCTGCAGATGCGCATGGCGGCCGCTATCGCCCTGATGGGCGGCTGGAAGCTGGAGGATGAGAAGGTAAAGAAGGCGCTGATGCTGTGTGCGCTGGGCTCCAAGGTGGTCAACAAGCTGACCTCCGCCGTGCTGGAAAAAGCGGCGCAGAAGGCGGCAGTGAATCTGACCGGCAAGGTAGTGGGGAAGAGCGTGCCGCTGATGGGCATGGTGTTGAGCGGAGCCATTGATGCGGCTACCACCAGAACCATCGGCAAGGCGGCAAAGCAGTGGTTTATCACTGATGTGCCGGAGGTGCTGACTGTGGATGCGGAATTTGTGGAGGAGCATTGAAAAAGGTCTTGCTGGTGGCGCTGAACGCCAAATATACCCATACCTGCCTGGCAATCAGGTATGTGCGGGAAAGCTGCTGCAGGGAAGGAATATGTGAGCCGGAGCTTCTGGAGCTGACGATAAATAACTATCTGCCTGAGATATTGGGGCGGATTTATGAAGCAAGGCCGGATATCATCGGCTTTGCCTGCTATATCTGGAATATTCAGCTGATAAAGGCACTGCTGCCCCAGGTGCGCAGGGTGCTGCCGGAGGCGGTGCTGATTTGCGGCGGCCCCGAAGTATCCTATGGGACGGAGGAATTTCTGCGTCAGGTGCCCGCGGTGGATTATGTCATCCGCGGCGAGGGAGAAAAGGCGCTGGCTTCCCTTCTGGGACGGCTGCTGGCAGGGGACGATGCGACCAGCGGCATAACGGGCGTTGCCAGCATCAGGTCCGGCAGGTTTATGGATAATGGCGTGGCGGAGATAGCGGATGCGGCAGAGCTGCCCTTTGCCTATCGCGACTGTGAAATGCAGGCGCTGGGCGAGCGGATTCTGTATTATGAAACCAGCCGGGGCTGTCCCTTTTCCTGCGCCTATTGCCTGTCCTGCGCCAGCCGGGGCGTGAGATACCGCCCTCTGGAATTGGTCAGGCAGGAGCTGGCGTTCTTTGTCCGTCACAATGTCCGTCAGGTGAAATTCGTGGACAGGACATTTAACGCTGACAAGAAGCACTTTATGCCTGTTTTGCAGTTTATTCGTGATCTGCCGCCGGATTGTCGCACCAATTTCCATTTCGAGGTGGCGGCGGATTATCTGGATGCTGAGGCAATTGCGCTTCTGCAGGCCATGCCGCGGCATCGGGTACAGCTGGAAATCGGCATTCAGTCCGTCAATCCGCAGGTGTTGCGTCAGGTTCAGCGGGCAAATAACTGGGAGCGGCTGGCTGATAATATTTGCCGGCTTTTGAAGAACCGCAATATGCACATCCATACGGATTTGATTATCGGCCTGCCGGGCGAGGATATGGCCTCCTTTGCCAATTCCTTTAATGCGGTTTATGCCCTTGATACGGATATGCTGCAGCTGGGCTTTTTGAAATTCCTGAAAGGCTCGGCAATGATGGAGCTGGTGGAAGCATACGGCTATCAATATATGGACATCGGCCCCTATGAGGTGTTGTCCAATGACAGCCTGACCTATGGGGAGATTCACTGGCTGCATATTTTTGAGGCCGTGTTTGAGCTGTATCATAACGCCGGCAGATGCCGCCGTGCCTGCAATTATTTTATTGCCTGCGGCGAAAATGGCGATGCCTTCAGTTTTTATCGGAAGCTGGCAGATTTCTGGCAGGAGCGGCAGTACCATCATCAGGGGCACAGCGTCAAAGCGCTGTATGAGATAATGGGCCGTTTTCTGCGTACCGCTTATGGCAGCCAGGCTGGCAGGGAAACGGCGGACGAGCTGATAGACAGCCTTTTGCGCTTTGATGTACTGCTGGCGGAAAAAGGACAGCTGAGGCCGCAGGAGCTGGCGTGGAACGGCGAAGCCTTCAAGCGGCAGATAGCTGATTTTTGGCAAAATAAAACACCGGTTAATGCCGCAAATGCGATAGAGGGCTTTCAGTTCACCAACTGGCGCGACATAAGGCACAATTATCACATTGAGGCTTTTTATTATCCGGTGCATGAGTGGCAGGCAGGGCAAAGACTGCCAAAAACAGGGAAGCCTGTTTTTATTTTATTTGATTTTACAAAGGCCGAAGCCGGCTATCAGCTATTGCAGATATAACCGGCCAGCCCAATAGCAATCCCGTCCGGGTGTCATGGCAAGGGTTTTTAGTGCCGCGGCATTACAGGCGGGATTTTCATTTCTATGGATTGACGGACAATGAGGTTTTCGCTCATGTCTTTGGAGGAATGCTGTCCCCAGATTTTTTGCAGGGTGGTTACAAAGGCTCCCGGTGTCATGGAGGATTCCAGCTGTGCCTTTACGGATTTGTGCAGCTGGCTGAAAAATTCCTCTGAAAGCTCGACTGTGCGCTGTGCCAGCAAAATCTGCAGGTTGGTATCCACCAGATACATGTGCAGTACAGGCTCCTGCAAATCTTCCAGAATAGGCTTCAATCCCGGCGGCAGCAGCTGGACGCCCAATGGGCAATCCCCCCAGCCATCCTTGAAGATGCCGTCAATTTTGTACAGAAGGAACAGTATGCCATCCTGCTCATACAGTCCCAGTTCCAGCTTGCCGGTGCGGAATGCCTCCGTGGCAATCACGTCGGTCTTGCTCAGCTGCAGGATGAACATGCAGCCGTTGGCATCTATCTGAAAAAGTCCCCCGTCCCCCTGATTTTTGATAGGCAGGGGAAACTTTTCACCCACCTGAAAATTTGTGTATTCCATGCAAATTACCTCCATCAAGTAATGTGTTTATATTGTTACGGTTCATTCCATCAACAGGGGTATTTTAGCACAAAAGTTA
>NZ_JBJDWZ010000024.1:0-4421 GCF_051866355.1 Anaerovibrio sp.
TGACGTCGACAAGTGTTATTATATGACATCCAGAAAAAAAATGCAAGCACTTTTTTGAAAAAAATCAAAAATTTCTCCAAAAAGTTCCTTCCCGCTACTTCAGCCACCTCTGCAGCACCTTGGCCAGCGCCTGCCAGTTCAGCGGCTTGGCCACATGCTCATTCATGCCGCTCTTGATGGCCGCCTTCACGTCATCTGCAAAGGCATTGGCAGTCATGGCGATAATCGGCACCTGCCTGCAGTATTCGCTCCTTTTGCCGCGAATTTTCCTGGCCGCCTCATAGCCGTTCATGCCCGGCATCTGCACATCCATGAAAATCAGGTCATAGTAGCCATCCGGATGCTCCTCCAGCATACTCACAGCCTCCAGCCCGTCTGCGGCGCGCTCCGCCACAAGGCCCGTCAGCTCAAGTATCTCCACGGCAATCTCCGCATTCAGGTCGTTATCCTCCGCCAGAAGCACCCTGCGCCCTCCCAGCTTCAGTTCCTCGATGCCTTCCAGCGGCCTTTCCTGATTTTCCTGCCCTTCATCGCCCTGCTCCTTCTCCTGGGCATCCTGATGTTTCAGGTACACGGTGACAACAAACTGGGAGCCGACCCCCAGCTTGCTCCTTACCTCGATGTCACCGCCCATCATGCGGACGATATTTCTGGTGATAGCCATGCCCAGCCCGGTGCCCTGAATATTCTTCAGCCTTTCATCGGAAGCCCTGACAAACGGCTCGAAAACCTGCTTGATATAGTCCTCGCTCATGCCGATGCCGTTATCCTCAAAGACAAACTCATAACAGCCCGTCTTTTCCTTGGCGCAGGGCTTCTCGGAGGCTTTCAGCTTGAGCTTGCCGCAGTCCGGCGTATACTTGATGGCATTGCCCAGCAGATTGGTAAATACCTTCTGCAGATGCAGGCTGTCACCAATGACGGCCGTATGCTTCAGCTTGCTCATGTTCACCGTCAGCTTGTGGTGGTGCTCGTCAATATTCGGCTTCATGATGTTCACCATGTTTTCAATCAAATCCGCCAGATTGAATTCCTCTTCCACCAGATCCACCCGCCCGGACTCTATCTTGCTCATGTCCAGCACCTCGTTGATGAGCTCCAGCAGATGCTTGCTGGCCTTATCTATCTTCTGCAGGCTGTCCATGACCTTTTCCCGGTCATCAGCATAGCGCATGGCGATAGCCGTCATGCCGATAATGCCGTTCATAGGGGTGCGCATATCGTGGGACATGTTGGAGAGGAACATGGTCTTTGCCTTGTTGGCCGTCTCCGCCGCCGAGTAGGCCACCTGCAAGGCCATTTCCTGCTCCTTCTCCGACTTGATGAGGCTGTCCACATTGCGGGCGCCTATAACCGCAACCTTGCGTCCACACTTCTCCTGCACAAAGGATACCGCGGCCTGCAGATAGCTCACATTGCCGCCGGAGACCCGCTCATAGGTAAAGGAATAATTGCGCTTGCCCCGGCGCAGCCTGTCAATGGACAGCTTCCTGACAAATTCCTTGCGGCATTTCTCCGAAACAAGTTCCTCCGCGTATTTTGTCATTCCCTCCGTCCAGCCGCCCCGGCGTCCCTGATACCCGGCAAAGCTGCTGCCCAGCTGCTCGCCATGCCTGCTCCCGTCACGATAGATGGTGGCCACATCCGTTTCCACATCCACCAGCAGAACGGAATAATACTCGCTGCTCAGACCGTCGATAATATCCCGCTGAATCTCCATCTCCTGAATCAGATCATTCTTCTGCTGCATCTCCTGCTGCAGCCTGGCGTTGACGTTCTCCACATCGCTCAGGGCAGCCGCCAGCTTTTCCTGCTGTACCTTCTGATACTCCAAAATCCGCGTCAGCTCGTCGTTGGCCTCCCTGATTCTCCGCTGGGCTTCCAGCTCCTGTTTTTTGGCCGCATTAACAGACTCCGTGGCAAAAATCACATGCCACAGCCTGCCGTCGCTGTCACGATCGCACTCAATGAAATTGCACTGCACCCATTCCTCGGTCAGCCCCGGAGACAGCTCCGGCCAGTAAACCGGGCTGATATACTGATAGGATACCACCCTGGCCTTATTCATCCTCCTGTCCAGCGTCCCCAGCTCCACAAAGCTGTGCAAATCCTCGCTGAACTCAGGCAGGGCCAGCTTTTCCGGCAGGATGTTCAGCTTTTCCTGCGCCCTGCCTGCTGTCCCGATATACGCCCGCACCTCCGGAATGGCGGCCAGCTCAATGAAGCTGTCATTCAGGATATCAATATAGTAAACAGTCGTGTAAACCTTGCTCAGGGACTGTATAATCTTCACCCAGTCCATCAGCTGGTCCAATACGTTTCTCTCCGTCGTCTGCATCTCTTATGCCCCCTGCACACAGAAAAATCTGCCCACACAAGCAAAATGTAAGTTACAGCTCCCTGATTCTGGCCTGTACCTCGTCATAGCAGGCCGACAGCTCCGCCACCAGGGCGCTGTCAGCCTGTTCCCCGCTGCTTCTGAGCTGCTCCGTCAGGGCGGCCGCCGCATTGTAGAGCTTCGTCAGGCCGATGTTGCCGGCAACCCCCTTGAAGGCGTGAGCCGCCTCAAAGGAAGCTGTCGCGTCACCGGAAGCGACGGCTTCCAGCAGCTTCTGGTAGCTGCCTTCCTTCTGAAACTTCAGCACATATTTTTTGATGCGCTCATCCGTAAGAAACAATTCCTTGACGGCGGCATAATTTCCGCCCACTGCACCGTAAAATTCCTCTATCGTCAAATCAATTACCCGCCTTCCTGCTCAATATATCTTCCTGCTCATGTATATTTCTGTTCAGCAGGCTTTCCATCTCAACACAGTCTTCTGTTCTGCATGGCTTCCTGCTCAACGTATCCTTCCATACGGCCTGCGGTCACCTTGCGTCATTCTCTGCGATGGCAATCAGCTGGAACTTGGCCGCCTCAAAGCACTCCAGAAGCGCCGGCGAAAATGCGCCGCACTCCCCGGCCTTAATCATGCGGATTGCCTCGTCAACGGCATACGGCGCACGATAGCAGCGGGAATCCACCAGCGCATCGAACACCTCCGCAATGGACACAATCTGCGCCCAGATAGGGATTTCCTCCCCTTTCAGCCTGTCAGGGTAGCCCTTGCCGTCGTAGCGCTCATGGTGGTAGCGGCAGATGTCATAGCAGTACCTGTAAAAATCCTTGTCGTCCATTTCCTGCTTGAAGCACTCGAGAATCTCGCATCCCTTGACGGTGTGGGTCTTCATTATCTTGAATTCCTCCGGCGTCAGCCTGCCGCGTTTCAGGAGAATTTCATCCGGAATGCTGAGCTTGCCGATGTCGTGCAGGGCGGCGGCATTCACCATCAGGGCGATATCCACCTCGTTGTAGTCAAATTCCTTGTGCAGTGCCGCCCAGGTATGGAACAGCACCTTTGCCATAGGCCGCACCTTGTCGATGTGCAGGCCGGCCTTCATGCTGCTGCGAAACTCCACCACGGAGCTGAAAGCATTAATCAGGAATTCCGTGTTGGCCTCCAGCTTTTTCCGGCTCTGCCTGAGCTCCGTTTCCGTTTCATCCAGCTTCAGGGCCAGATTCCTTCTCTGCTCGTACAGCTCCATGATATTCAGGGCACGGCGGGTAATGACCTGACGGGAAAACGGCTTGTAGATAACATCCGCCACGCCGTACTCGTAGGCAGCCACGTCCGTATCATAGGTGGCCTCCCCCGTGATGATAATTACAGGCACCAGCTCCAGATAGCCATATCTCTTCATATACTCCAGCACATCAAAGCCGCTCTGCTTCGGCATGACCAGATCCAGAAAAATCAATGACAGCTTTTCAAAATTTTCCTGAATGCAGGCAATGGCCTCTTCACCATCAGCCGCTTCCAGAATATCATACTGCTCGCCAAATATCTCTCCCAGCACATCGCGGTTAAACTCCACGTCATCAGCGATTAAAATCTTCTTCACGATACCCTTCCTTTCTCCCGAAACTCATGCCGTTCCCTCCGCATGATTGCCTTGCCATCCTGCGCCCGCCTGCCGGAGCATCCCCCCAAACATGCTGATGCAGACCGTCACAGCTACTTCTATTATCCAAACAGCGCCATTTTATGTCAATATTTTTTTAGAAAATATTGACCATTTTGCCAAAATAAAAGCACAACAAAAAGGCATCGCTCCGGCAAAAGAGCGATGCCCCGTCAGCACAGTTTTTCAGTTCCATTCCTTGCTTATACAGCAGTTTTTGTATTTCTTGCCGCTGCCGCAGGGACAGGGCTCGTTGCGGCCGATCTTGCGTCCCTCCCGCACCACGGCCGGGCGCGGCATACCGGCCGCTTCTGCAGGGGTATGCCCCTTCAGCATCCACAGCGGCAGGCTGTCGTTATAGGCGCCAATCAGCTGATACAGCTCCTCCGTATCAGGCTTATTGTCCATTTTCAGCTGAT
>NZ_JBJDWZ010000025.1:0-25947 GCF_051866355.1 Anaerovibrio sp.
TTTTTTTTGGTAGACTTGCACCTAGCAATGATAAAGAGGAGTAGCTTCGGTGCAGATGGCGGTGCTGTCTGCGCAGACAGCGAGCAGGGATGGTGAAAGCCTGCGCATGGAGCGAAGGGCGCTTTGGAGCGGAATTTTATATCCAATTGAGGCGGAATGGAAAGAGGCTTTCCATTCAAGCAGGGTGGAACCGCGAGTTTGGCATTCAGCGATGTAATTACTCGTCCCTGTAACATTTAGCAAAATGTTACAGGGGCGTATTTTTTTGCACTGTAACATCATCAGAGGAGGTTTATTTTATGAAATTTCAGGAAATCATCCTGGCATTGCAGCAGTTCTGGTCAGAGCAGGGCTGTATTCTCGGCGAGCCTTATGATGTGGAAAAGGGCGCCGGTACCATGAATCCGTTTACTTTTTTGCGCGTACTGGGGCCTGAGCCGTGGAACGTGGCTTATGTGGAGCCGTCCCGCCGCCCGGCTGACGGCCGCTATGGCGACAACCCGAACCGCCTGTATCAGCATCATCAGTTCCAGGTTATTATGAAGCCGTCCCCTGACAATATTCAGGAGCTGTATCTGGCTTCTCTGGAGCGTCTGGGCATCAATCCGAAGGAGCATGATATCCGCTTCGTAGAGGACAACTGGGAATCTCCTACCCTGGGCGCCTGGGGTCTGGGCTGGGAAGTATGGCTGGACGGCATGGAAATCACCCAGTTCACCTATTTCCAGCAGGTAGGCAGTCAGGACATCAAGCCGACCGCCGTGGAGATTACCTACGGTCTGGAGCGCCTTGCCATGTATATTCAGGGCGTGGAGAATGTATACGACATTCAGTGGACAGGCGACTACACCTACGGCGATGTTTTCCATCAGAACGAGTTTGAGCAGTCCACCTATGCCTTTGATTTGTCTGATGCTGATTTGCTCTTTGATTTGTTTGATAAATATGAGGCGGAGGCTGTCCGCGTTATTGATAAGGGCTGTGTGCATCCTGCCTATGACTACGTATTGAAATGCTCCCATGCCTTCAACCTGCTGGATGCCCGCGGTGCCATCAGCGTTTCCGAGCGCGCCGCCTTTATCGGCAGGGTAAGAAAGCTGGCACGCCTCTGCGCCCAGTGCTATTTGAAACAGCGTGAGGAGCTTGGCTATCCTATGATGGGAAAGGGGAGTAAATAAGACATGAGCAAGACTTTATTATTGGAAATCGGTACTGAGGAGGTTCCGGCTCATGTAATGCCGGGTATCCTGTCCCAGCTGAAGGAAAATGCGGCAAAGACCTTTGAGGGACTGCGCATTGAATACAAGAATATCAGAACCCTCGGCACGCCGCGCCGTACTGCCCTGATTGTGGAGGGGCTGGCGGAGCAGCAGGCTGACCTGTCCAAGGAAAATCGCGGCCCTGCCGTGAATATCGCCTTTGATGCCGATGGCAATCCGACCAAGGCGGCTCAGGGCTTTGCCCGGGGCCAGGGTGTCAAGGCAGAGGATCTGGTGACCAAGGACGGCTATGTATACGCCATGGTACATGAGGTGGGCGGCAAGACCAGCGACCTCCTGAGCGATACCCTGACCGGGCTGGTAAACGGCCTGAGCTTCCCGAACAACATGCACTGGGCAGACCTTGACTACAAATTTATCCGCCCGCTCCGCTGGCTGGTGGGCCTGTACGGCGACGAGGTGATTGACTTTGAGGTAGCGGCTGTGAAATCCGGCCGTGTTTCCCGCGGTCACCGCTTCCTGTCCGAAGGTGATTTTGAAATCGCCTCTGCTGATGCCTACGAGGAGGCTTGCGAGAAGCAGTTTGTGATTGTGGATCAGAATAAGCGCTGTGACATGATAAGAAAGCAGATCGCAGAGGTTGCCGAGGCAAACGGCGGCAAGGCCGAAATCAACGAGGATTTGCTGGAGGAGGTTCTCTATCTGGTAGAGTATCCTACTGCTCTCTGCGGCAAGTTCGATGAGAAGTACCTGAAGCTGCCGGCAGAGGCTGTCATTACCCCGATGCGCGACCATCAGCGTTACTTCCCTGTATTGAAGGACGGAGAGCTTCTGCCGCTCTTCATCACCATCCGCAACGGCGGCAGTGAGTTCCTTGAGACCGTGCAGCACGGCAATGAGCGCGTGCTCCGCGCCCGCCTTGAGGATGCCCAGTTCTTCTTTGATGAGGACAGGAAGAAGTCCCTTGCAGAGCACGGTGACAAGCTGAAGACCGTAGTGTTCCAGGAGGGCCTGGGCTCCATCTACGACAAGGCACAGCGCCTTGAGGCATTGTCCGCCTATATCGCAGATGAGCTGCAGGTGTCCGGGCAGGAAAAGGCGGATGCCGTCCGTGCCGCCAAGCTGGCCAAGGCTGATCTGGTAACCGGCATGGTGACCGAGTTCACCGAGCTGCAGGGCATCATGGGCCGGGAGTACGCCCTGCTGGACGGGGAGAATGCCGCCGTGGCACAGGCTATCGACGAGCACTACATGCCGCGCTTTGCCGGTGATGCCCAGCCGTCTTCCGTTGCCGGGCGCATTGTTTCCCTGGCCGACAAGATTGACAATCTGGTGGCAACCTTTAGCCGCGGCCTGATTCCTACCGGCTCCCAGGACCCGTTTGCCCTGCGCCGTCAGGCCCTCGGCATCGTCAACATGCTGAATGAGGCCCAGTATCACATTTCCCTCAGCGGCCTTGTGGCAAAGGCTATGGAGCTTTTGAAGATTGCCGACAGCAAGGCACAGGAAAAGATGCAGGCTGACGTGGCTGATTTCATGAAGCTGCGCCTGAAAAATGTGCTGGCAGAGGCAGGTATCCGCTATGACGTGGTGGATGCGGTATTTGTAGATATTGACGACATCTACGGCGTTTCCCTCCGTGCCGCCGCTGTCAACGAGGCAGTAAAGCAGGATATGGAAAAGACCATTCAGGCCTTTGTCCGCACCGGCAATATTGCCCGCAAGGCGGAAGCAGCTGCTGATGTGGATGAAACCGCATTTGTCGAGCAGGTGGAGAAAGAGCTGTATGCGGCTTATCAGGCTGCGGCCGCAAAGGCGGAGAGCCAGCTGGCAGCACAGGATTATGCAGCTGCTATCGCCGGACTGTCTTCCCTGGCTGCGCCGATTGATGCCTTCTTTGACGGCGTTATGGTCATGGACAAGGACGAGAAGGTCAGGAATAACCGCCTCGGCCTTTTGAAGCTGGTTGATGCACTTGTATGCAAAATTGCTGATTTCAGTAAAATTGTGCTGGCTTAAAGAAAATTTTACTCCACAATAATTGCAATCTATGATATAATTATCTCAACTTTTGTTGTAGAGGGGAGATTTAGTAAATGACTCAGGAAGCAATCGAACAGATTCTCAAGGAAAAAATCGCCGAGGAGCGCAGCAAGCTGCCTACCCACGAGTACATTGACCTGAACGCTGTAGCAAATGGCCGCGGTGTTTCTGACGCAGGTCTTCTGTATCTGAAGGCTGTTGACACTGCTCTGGATATCATGAGCAAGAGCGTAGCTGCTACTTTGGCACAGGTTGTAAAGTAATTACGCGTTATAGAAGCTATATTGGAGGACTGCTGCATGCTGGCAGTCCTTTTTCTATTGACTTGTGGTGATTTTTCTATTAGAATGAAAAAATGACAATTTTTCGGCAAGTTTTTTGCGAAAAAAAGAGGAATTTTGCTGTTTATATAGAATATATGTCAGTGCAGTAACATATTTGTGATTTTTGAAGTTTGAGTTTTGCAGGCTGCAGGGCGGAAAGGTGGAGAGAGCGGTTCTATGTCTGAGCGTGGAATGATATCGAAGGAGTTCGCGGAAAAAGTGCGGGCTTCCGCTGATATTGTGAAGATTATCTCAGGCTACGTGTCCCTGAAAAGAAAGGGGGACAGGTATTGGGGCTGCTGTCCTTTTCACAACGAAAAGACGCCTTCCTTTTCCGTGAAGCCTGACGATGGTTTCTTTTACTGTTTTGGCTGTCATGCGGGAGGCAATGTATTCAAGTTTATCTCCATGCATGAAAATGTGCCGTATTATGAGGCTGTGGCCAGGGTGGCGGAGGAGCTGAACATCCCCCTGCCCAGAAAGGAGCAGACGCCGGCACAGATTGCCAGGGAGAAGCATATTGATGAACTGCGGCAGGTTAATCAGCTGGCAGGGAATTTCTTCCATAATTGTCTTACGATGACCGTGTACGGTAAGAAAGGGCTGGCGTACTTTCGCCAGCGGGGAATTGACGAGGAGACAATCAAGGAGTTTTCCCTGGGGTTTGCGCCTGACGCCTGGGACAAGCTTTCTTCTGCCTTTGTGCAGAGGGGGATAGCCCCGGAGCTTTTGGTTGAGTGTGATTTGGCGCGCCAGCGGCAGGAGGGCGGCCTTTATGACCGGTTCAGGAACCGCGTGATGATTCCCATCAGGGATGACCGGGGCAGGATTGTCGGCTTTGGCGGGCGCATCATCGAGGCATCTGCCAGGGAGCAGGCAAAGTACCTGAATTCAAGGGAAACCGTCCTGTTCAACAAGCGGCGCCTGCTGTTCGGGCTGGACAAGGCATACCGCCATATTGAAAAGGCGGGTTTTTCCCTTGTAGTTGAGGGATACATGGATGTAATATCCGTGTATGCCGCCGGTATAAAGAATGTAGTGGCATCCCTGGGGACAGCCTTTACCAGGGAGCAGTGCAGGAAGCTGCTGCGGTATGCGCCGGAGATTTATTTCTGCTATGACAGCGATGCGGCGGGGCAGAATGCGATTTTTCGCGCCATTGATGTGGCAAGCGAGATGGAAAACGCCGTTATCAGGGTGGTGCAGATGCCCGATGGCAAGGACCCGGACGAGTTTATCAGAAAGCACGGGGCTGATGCCTTCCGGCAGGTTGTCCGGGGGGCTGTGCCGATGGTGGAGTTCCAGCTGCAGTATATTGTAAAGGATATGGATTTGAACAGCCTTGAGAGCAGGCTGCAGGCCATGGCAAGGATACTGCCCGTTCTGTCCGGGGTCAGGAATCTGGTACAGCGCAATGCCTATGTGGCCAGGGCGGCCCAGATTCTCGGCGTGGCCGAGAGCGAGCTGTCCAATGAGCTGGAGCGGCAGAATCGAGGACGATACGGCGGCTACCAATCCCAGCCTGCCGGGAGCGCCAGACCTGTCCTGCGCCGGGCGGATGATGCCCTGCGACGGGCGGGCAGGGTCGTTATCAGGGCTGTGTGGCAGGAGCCGGTAACGCTGGAGCATTTTGTCAGCATGGTTCCGCTGGATGCCGTGCCGGATGAGGTGCAGGCCGCTGTCCTGCGCCAGATGGCGCTTTTTATCAGGCAGGGGGAGCGGCTGACCGATGTGATGCAGTTTGCCAGCCTGGGGGAGCAGGCCGTGGAGGAGCTGTCCAGGGCTCTGGTGGAGGAGCAGGGACAGCAGGATCTGATGGAGCTTTATGGCGACTGCGTGAAGCTGCTGCGCAAAAACTACCTGCACGGCCAGTTTGAGCTTCACCGCCTGAAGGCGGACAGGCTCAGCCGCGAGGGTATGAGCGGTTATTTGGAGGAATTGGCGCTAAGCCAAAAAATAAAAAACGAAATGGATGAATTATAAGGTGACGACTAGCTTAGATTTATTGATGCTGGAGAAATGGAGGAAACTCGATGGCTGATGTTAAGGAGAAAAAGAAAATTAGCTCTAAGACAGGTGCTGCCGCCAGAAGGACTGCCAGAAAGCCAGCAGTGGCGAAGGAGGCCGCTGACAGCGGTCTTGAGGAAGCGAAGCAGAGCAGTGGCATGATTATTGCGGACCTTTTGGAAAAGGGCAAGCGCAATGGCGGCACCCTTACCTATGGAGAGGTAGTGGAGGCTCTGCAGAAGCAGGATATTTCTCCGGATGAGATTGAGGCCCTGTTTGAGAATTTTGGCAAAAAGGGCGTGGAGATAGCCGATGATACGGATTTGACCCCTGAGGATCTGGAGAAGGATGAAGATCTGCAGGATGTGGACACCGATGTGGATCTGAGCGTGCCGGAGGGCATCAACATTGATGACCCTGTGCGCATGTACCTGAAGGAAATCGGACGTGTGCCGCTTCTGACCGCCGAGGAGGAAATCCATCTGGCCACCGACATGGAGGCAGGCGTAAGGGCTGAGCGGCGCATCCGTGCTGACAAGTATATCAAGGCCTACCTCCGCAATCCGGGCAAGGTGCTTACGGTGGGCAAGCTGGCCAGAAAGCTGGGCGTCGATAACAGCGTGGTGGCGACCTCCATGCTGGGCGATGACAACGAGATGGTCAGGGCACTGCGGGATATGCACGGCATCAAGGATGATCCGGAGGAAAATGACAGCAAGAGCTATCGTCAGTACAATGCAGATCTGGAGGAACTGGAAATACCTCTGAAAACGCTGGAAGCTGAGGATATGAGGAAGCTGAACGCCGATATCAACAATGGTTCCGAGGCACAGAAGCGTCTGGCGGAGGCCAATCTCCGTCTGGTGGTGAGCATCGCCAAGCGCTATGTGGGTCGCGGCATGCTGTTTCTGGATCTGATACAGGAGGGCAACCTGGGCCTCATCAAGGCTGTGGAGAAGTTTGACTATACCAAGGGGTACAAGTTCAGCACCTACGCTACATGGTGGATACGGCAGGCCATCACCAGAGCCATTGCGGATCAGGCCCGTACCATCCGCATACCGGTGCATATGGTAGAAACTATCAATAAGCTGATTCGCGTGTCCCGGCAGCTCCTGCAGCAGCTGGGCAGGGAGCCGACCCCGGAGGAAATCGCCAAGGATATGGAGATTACGGTGGACAGGGTAAGGGAAATCATGAAGATTGCCCAGGAACCTGTATCGCTGGAAACGCCTATCGGCGAGGAGGAGGACTCCCATCTGGGCGATTTCATCGAGGATCATGATGCCCCGGCCCCGGCGGAGGCGGCTTCCTATATGCTCCTGAAGGAGCAGCTGACGGATGTGCTGTCCACCCTGACGGAGCGCGAGAAGATGGTGCTGGAGCTGCGCTTCGGCATCAAGGACGGCAGGGCCAGAACCCTTGAGGAAGTGGGACAGAGCTTCGGCGTTACCAGAGAGCGCATCCGCCAGATAGAGGCGAAGGCGCTCAGAAAGCTCAGGCATCCGAGCCGGAGCAAGAAGCTGAAGGATTTCCTTGATTGATTGCAATTTATGAGTGTAAGTGAGCCTTACACTCTTTTTCTTTATTTCTTTAATGATGCTGGAGGTTTTATGTTGCTGGATGACAGGTTGGAAGCGGTGGCGGCTTTTGTGGAAGCCGGCGGGACGGTGGCGGACGTCGGCACCGATCATGGCTATTTGGCCATGGAGCTGAAAAGGCGCGACGAAAGCCGCAGGGTGATAGCGGCGGACAAAAATGCAGGCCCCTGCGGGGCGGCGCGCAGAACCCTGCGTGAAAATGGCATGGCGCAGGCCGTGGAGGTGCGGCAGGGTGACGGGCTGGCGGCGCTGGCTGCCGGGGAGGCGGATACCGTCTGCATTGCCGGTATGGGCGGCAAGCTGATAGCGGATATTCTGGCGGCCCAGCCGGAGGTTTTTGCAGGGCTGAGGTCGGCTGTTCTGCAGCCCCAGAACGCATTTGCCCTTCTCAGGAGCTGGCTCTATGAGCATGGCTGGCATATTGAGGATGAGGCGCTGGCCAGGGTGGATGGCAGGGTGTATCAGATTATCCGGGCTGTGCCGGGGGAGGCTGATATGCCGTCGCGGCCGGAGCTTCTCATCGGGCCGGTGCTTTTGAAAAAGCGTCCCGCCTTGTTCCGGGAGCATGTGGAGAACAATCTGGAGGCGCTGGCCAAGGTGCTGGCAGGCATGAGGAAGGGGAGCAGTCCTGACAGGCAGCGCCTGCAGGAGCTGGCAAAGGATATGATGGAGCTGGAGGCGATGCTGAAATGAAATGTCAGGTAATTGTGGATATGCTGGAAAGGCTGGCACCGAAAAGGCTGGCGGAGGAATGGGATAATCCCGGCCTGCTGGTAGGCTCCTTTCAGCAGGAGGTAAAGAAGGTGTACATCTGCCTTGATGTGAGCCTGCCTGCCGCTCAGGAGGCGATTGCCTGCGGCGCGGATATGATAATAGCCCATCACCCGATGATTTTCAAGGGAATTCGCCATGTGCGCACCGATTTGTACGACGGCAGGCTGCTGCAGCTGCTTTTGAGCCATGATATTGCCGTGTATGCCGCCCACACAAATCTTGATATCGCCACCGGCGGCGTCAATGACGTGCTGGCGGCGGCCGTGGGGCTGGAAGGCTTGGAAGGGCTTGCGGCAACGGATGAAGGGGCAGGGGCGTTCATCGGCAGAATCGGCTGCCTGCCGGAGGAAAAATCTCTGGATGAATTTGTCCAACAGGTCAA
The DNA here is from genome assembly GCF_051866355.1 of Anaerovibrio sp. Lineage (GTDB taxonomy): Bacteria > Bacillota > Negativicutes > Selenomonadales > Selenomonadaceae > Anaerovibrio. Next base: position 8,351 of record NZ_JBJDWZ010000025.1, read on the forward strand.
AAAAGGACTGCATGCACCCTGTGTCAGGGTTGTCCGGGGAAATGACAGGCCGGTGCGGAAGGTGGCGCTCTGCAGCGGCGCCGGGGCTGAGTTTATCGGCAGGGCCGCCTTCAAGGGGGCTGATGTGTATCTGACCGGCGACGTGAAGTACCATGATGCCCAGAAGGCGGTTCAGCAGGAAATCAACCTGATTGATGCCGGGCATTTTGCCACCGAGTTCCCTGTGGTGGCCGTGCTGGCAGATTATCTGCGGCAGGAAGCGGCGGCTTTGAAGAAGCCGCTGGAGGTGATTACGGACACGGTATCCGCAGATTTTTTTGAGTACGCCTGATTTGTATGATAAATCCTATCTATTATGTAGGAAATTGACAGCGATTTTTGTTTATGCTATAATATTGCCGTTATAAGTGTGAAAGACAATCGCTGGCGCGGCGTACCTGTACGTGTGCGCTTGAGGAAAGTCCGGGCTCCACAGGGCAGTGTGCTGGATAACGTCCAGCGGGGGTGACCCCAGAGAAAGTGTCATAGAAACGGAAACCGCCTAAGCAGGCCCTGCCTGCCGGCAAGGATGGAAAGGTGCGGTAAGAGCGCACCAGCAGCCAGGTGACTGGCTGGCTTGATAAACCTCACATGGAGCAAGACCGAATAGGGAAGGATACGAGGCGGCCCGCTGACCTTCCGGGTGTGTCGCTAGAGCTGTCAGGCAACTGGCAGTCCAGATAAATGATTGTCACCGCTCAGGCGGAACAGAACTCGGCTTATTGAGCACTTATAATTTTTTAAAAATTTTTTTGGCATCAGGCAGGATTTTTTCTGTTGATGTCGAATGTAAAAACAAGAAGTGGGTTTATTTTTTATAAAAAGCCTAATCCAGCCCAGGAGCGGGGGAACCAGATTCTTAATTCTAGTGCGGATGCTGCAGGGGTATACGCGGCAGAGGCATAAAGGTTATTGGGGTGAATTAAAAGCGGCGGCTTCGGCAAGACCGTGGAAAAAGGGTGTATCTCCATCCTAACCCGACAGCTAACCTCGCAGGCGAAAAGAGAGAGGAGTGTCTTTTTGGGTAGTTTAATGCGTATTTTTGCGCTATCCATGGTAATGATGTGCTGGTTTTCCGCGGTGGCTTTTGCATCAGCCTTCCGCATGGGGGATCAGGGCAGTGAGGTAGCGGAGATTCAGGGACAGCTGGCTAGCCTTGGTTATGATGTGGCGGCAGATGGGGATTTCGGTCCTGCAACGGCAGAGGCTATAAAGTCCTTTCAGAGTGCGAGGGGATTGGAGCCTGACGGACTGGTAGGCCCAAGCACCTATTCTGCGCTTATGGGACGCAGCATGCCCCAGGTAAGCCGTAGTTCAAACTACATTTCCCGCAGGATTGTGGCCAATTCCATGAATTACATCGGTGTGCCTTACGTTTTCGGCGGCACATCCCCGAGCGGCTTTGACTGCTCCGGCTATGTGCGCTACGTGTTTGCCAACGCAGGCATTTACCTGCCGCGCACGGCAGATGCGCAGTATGAGGTTGGTACGCCGGTATCCCGCAGTGAGCTGGTGCCTGGTGATCTGGTCTTTTTCTCGACCTATGAGTACGGGCCGTCCCACGTAGGCATCTATCTGGGTGATGGCAGCTTCATCAACGCCTCTTCCAGCCGTGGCGTGGCTATTGATTCTTTGTATAGCGGTTACTGGGGTTCCTGCTACATTGGTGCCCGCAGGGTGCTGTAAAATTTGTTTTTAAGGGGCGTGTCCGCCCCTTGTTTTTTTGCAAAAAAATAGAATCGGCATAAGCCAATCCTATTCAATCACTGAAAATGTCCTCCCAGAATGTGTAGGCAATCATCATCAGGATTAAGATTAATACGGCGATATCTCCCATTGTGCCTCCTGTGTGCCTGTGCGGCGGCCGTACCGGCAGCCGTCACGAAGTCCGATACATACATTATAGTAGAAAGAGGTTGTTTATGCAAATTGTACAAATAAATAATATGCAGGAAGCGGCGGCGGCTATGCAGGCAATCGGCGTGACGGGGCGCGGCATAGAGATTATGTCTGAAAAGGCGCTGTTTCAGGCAATCAGGCTGGAACGGGTTGACACCAGGGCGGCCAACATATTGAAGCAGACCATGCTCAGCCAGGGGGGCGAGGCGGCCGTTTCGGCGGCTACGGTAAATCTGGCGGCGCCCTATACGGATGTGCTGGTGCTGGCAACGGCGGCACAGCTGCGGCGGGCGATTCCGAGGCTGAAGGAGCAGCCCTGGGGGCTGAAGGGCATTGCCGACGAGCTGGCAATGCATCTTGATAGCCTGACAAAGTGAGTAAATATTGCCCATAAGTCCTATTTTTTACATTTTTTTGCTGACTGGCAGGAAATGGGATGTTTTTGGCGAAATAATAAAGCGACATAATTGTATTTAGAATGGAGATGAGTTGTTGTGGCAAAAATCAGACTGGTCAACATGATGCTCTACGGCTTTCACGGAACCTATGAGTATGAGCGTGAGCTGGGACAGAAGTTTTATTTTGATGTGGAAGCTGTGACGAAGGACGATGATGTAATCGAGAACGATGAAATGAACGACAGCGTTCATTCTACGGCTATCTATGCCACGGTGAAGGAAACCGTGGAGAATAAACGCTTCAGCCACATGAGGGCGCTGGCGGGGCATATTGCTGACAAGCTGCTGGGGCAGTATCCGAACCTGGCCCAGGTGACTGTTACCGCCCGCAGGAATAACGCAACTATTACCGGGCCGATGGATTACGTGGAGGTTGAGGTCACGAGGCGGGCCAGGTAATAATATTATAATAATATATAAATATGTATATTAAAGCTGTTAATGAAATATAAATTAACAGCTTATTTTTTTTGACAAAATATTGATTTTTGTAAAGAAAAGAGCTATTATAGCGGCAGGCGAGGTGAGAGGTGTGGAAAACTTTTTTCTGGCCGCCCTGCAGGGGATTGACGGGCTGGGCGGCACAAGGATAAGGCGGCTGACGGATTATTTTGGTTCGGCCGCAGAGGTATGGAAGGCCGCCGAAGGGGAGATTGCGGTGGCCGGGATTCTGTCAGGCGGCATGCTGGAAAAACTGCTGCATGCCAGAAGGGAAAAGCCGGACTGGCCGGAAAGATTGCAGGAGGAATGCGGCCGGAAGGGCATCCGCCTCTGCTCGGAGGCCGATGCGGCCTATCCGGTGCTTCTGAGGGAAATACGCAATCCGCCGGCGGTGCTCTTTTACCGCGGCACCCTGATGGGGGACAGGCCGCGGCTGGCCATGGTGGGCTCCCGCAGGGTGAGCGCTTATGGCAGGAATGTGGCGGAGAGCCTGGGACGGGCACTGGCGGGGCATGGCTTTGCGGTGGTCAGCGGGGCGGCGCTGGGTGTGGATACCTGCAGTCACCGGGGCGCACTGGCAGAGGGCGTGACGGAGGCGGTGCTGGGATGCGGCGTAGATGTGGCATATCCGCCGGTCAATGGCGGCTTGCTGGCAGAAATCGCGGAAAAAGGGGCGGTGATTTCTGAATATCTGCCCGGCACGAGGCCGCTGGCCGCCAATTTTCCTGCCAGAAACCGCATCATCAGCGGCATGAGCCTGGGCACCATAGTGGTGGAGGCGGCCAAAAGGAGCGGTTCTCTGATTACGGCAGAAATGGCCGTCAGCGAGGGGCGGGATGTCTTCGCCGTGCCGGGCAGTATTTTTTCGCCTGTCAGCATGGGGTGCAACAGGCTGATTCAGCAGGGTGCCAAGCTGGTTATTGACAGTTGTGATATCATTGAGGAGTATCCTGAATTTGCAAAAAAATGCAGCAAACAGAAAAATAATGATGAAAAAAATAAAACTCATGCTATAATAACGGAGACAGAGGAAGAAATTCTACGCGTGCTGAGCTTTGATGAACCTCTGTCCATAGACGAGGTTATTTACCGCCTGCATGGCGGCGATGTTGCCAATGCAGCGTTTGTATTATTGCAGCTGGAATTTAAGGGGTTAGTACGGTCTGATGACCTTCACCGCTATGTCCGTACAGTGAAGGAAGGAGTTTTGTGAGCAAGGTGCAAGCTGAAGCTGAAATAAAGGAAGAAACGGCAGCCGGAGCGAAAAAGGTGGCAAAAATGGCCAGAACCGCCAAGGCTGCCGGCAGTGCCAAAAAGACAAAGGCGAAAAAAGCCGCCAAGGGGGGGACGCTGGTACTGGTGGAGTCGCCTACCAAGGCCAAGACCATAGAGCGTTATCTGGGCAGGGGGTATACCGTCCGCGCCTCCATGGGGCACCTTCGGGATCTGCCCAAGAGCCAGTTTGGCATTGACGTAGAGAATAATTTTGAGCCGAAATATATCAACATCCGGGGCAAGGGGGATTTAATCAAGGCCCTGAAAAAGGATGCGGCCAAGGCTGACAAGGTATATCTGGCCAGCGACCCGGATAGGGAAGGGGAAGCCATCGCCTGGCATCTGGCGCATATTTTTGACATAGACGCCGAAAGTCCCTGCCGCATTGTTTTTAATGAGATAACCAAGCCTGCCATTCAGGCGGCCATCAAGGAGCCGCACCCTATCAATATCGACAGGGTGGATGCCCAGCAGGCACGGCGCATGCTGGATCGCATAGTGGGCTACAAGCTGAGCCCTCTGCTCTGGCGCAAGGTCAGGAAGGGCCTTAGTGCCGGGCGGGTGCAGTCCGTGACCGTGAAGCTCATCTGCGACCGGGAAAAGGCCATTCAGGCCTTTGTTTCCCAGGAATACTGGACGATTGACCTGAAGCTGAAAAAGGGCAAGAGCAGCCAGTTCAGCGCCGAGCTGGTTGCCATGGAGGATGATTTCTCCCGCAGTGGCCAGATGATAGGTGACATGCCTGCCATCAAGGGCTACAAGCTGGATATTCACAACCAGCAGGATGCAGAGCGCGCCGCGGCAAGGGCGGCAGAGGGCGTGTGGTCCGTGGCCGAGGTGAAGAAGCGCCAGAGAAGCCGCAGGGCGGCAGCGCCTTTTACCACCTCCAGCCTGCAGCAGGATGCGGCCAGAAAGCTGGGGTTTACCTCCCGCAAGACCATGATGGTGGCCCAGCAGCTGTACGAGGGCATTGACCTGGGGCGCAAGGGGCCGTCCGGCCTTATCACCTATATGCGTACCGATTCTACCCGCATTTCGGAGATGGCCCAGGCAGAGGCGAAGGAGTACATCATAGGCAGGTTCGGGCAGGAATACTACCCGGAAAAGGCCAATATCTATTCCGCCAGCAAAAAATCCCAGGATGCCCATGAGGCCATCCGCCCTACCAGCGTAGGCTTTGTGCCGGAGGAAATTGAAAAATATCTGAACAAGGATCAGTTCAGGCTGTACCAGCTTATCTGGCAGCGCTTTGTGGCCAGCCAGATGGTACCGGCCGTTTTTGATACGCTGTCCGTCAGGCTGGAAAACGGCGGCTGTCAGGCGGCAGCCAGCGGTTCCCAGCTGAAATTTCCGGGCTTTCAGGCCGTCTATATCATGGCGGACAATGAGGGCGACAAGGACATGAATTTGCCGGAGCTGGCCGAGGGGGATGAGCTGCGGCTCATGAAGACGGTGCCGAAGCAGCATTTTACGGAGCCGCCGCCGAGGTACAACGATGCCTCCCTGGTCAAGCTGCTGGAGGAAAAGGGCATAGGGCGCCCTAGTACCTACGCCCCGATTATTGAAACAATTCTGGCCCGCGGCTATGTGTCCCGCATCAGCAAGGCCTTCCAGCCAACGGAGCTGGGCTTTGTGGTGGTGGATTTGCTGGAGGAATACTTCAAGGATATTGTGGACGAGAAGTTCACGGCCACCATGGAGAGCAGGCTGGACAGCATTGCCGGTGGCGATTTGGACAAGTACAAGCTGCTGAGGGATTTTTATACGCCTTTTGCGGAGGAACTGGCCAAGGCTGACGAGGCTATCGGCCATGTGGAGCTCCCCGTGGAGGTGTCCGATGTGCAGTGTGATTTGTGCGGACGCATGATGGTGGTGAAGCAGGGGCGCTTTGGCAAGTTTTTGGCGTGCCCGGGATTTCCGGAGTGCCGCAACACGAAGCCTCTGTTAAAGGATACGGGAATCAAGTGCCCGAAGTGCGACGGCACCATCGTGGAGAGAAAATCCCGCCGGGGCAGGAATTTTTATGGCTGCAGGAATTATCCTGACTGTGACTTTGTCACCTGGGATATACCTATGGAGGAAAAATGCCCGCAATGCGGCAGCCTGCAGCTAAAGCATGTGTACCGCAATGGACGGGTACTGCCGTATTGCAGCAATGACAGCTGCAGTACGCGCGTCAATCACCCGATAAATAAAGAGTTGGAAAAGCAGCGTGAAAAGGCTGCCAAAGCGAAAGAGAGTGCTGAGAATCCTGATGAATAAGGTTATTGTCGTAGGTGCCGGCATGGCAGGCAGCGAGGCTGCATGGCAGGCGGCAAGGCGGGGGATTCCCGTGGATTTGTATGAGATGCGCCCTGTGAAAAATACCCCCGCCCACAAGACAGATTTGTTTGCGGAGCTGGTGTGCAGCAATTCCCTCCGGGGCGCCGGGCTGGAAAATGCCGTAGGCGTGCTGAAGGAGGAGATGCGCAGGCTGGGCTCCGTCATTATGGAGGCGGCGGATGCCACAAGGGTGCCGGCCGGCGGCGCACTGGCGGTTGACAGGCTGGGCTTCAGCAGATATGTCACCGACAGGGTGAGCGGCCATCCGCTGATAAACGTCATTCATCAGGAGCTGGAAGAGATACCCTTTGAGCCTGATGCCGTGACCGTCGTGGCCAGCGGGCCGCTGACGGCGGGGAAGCTGGCAGAGGCCATCGGGGAGCTGATGGGGCAGCAGTATCTGTATTTTTACGATGCGGCCGCGCCCATCGTCACCCTGGATTCCATTGATATGTCCAAGGCCTGGAAGGCCTCCCGCTACAACAAGGGGGAGGCGGCCTATATCAACTGCCCGATGGACAAGGCGGAGTATCAGCGTTTCTGGCAGGAGCTGGTAAATGCGGAGAAGGCGGAAACCCACAGCTTTGAAAAGGAGATTTTCTTTGAGGGCTGCATGCCGGTGGAGGAAATGGCTTCCCGGGGAGAGGATACCCTGCTGTTCGGGCCGTTGAAGCCGGTGGGATTGGAGAATCCCCATACCGGGCGGCTGGCTCACGCGGTGGTGCAGCTGCGGCAGGATAACGCCGAGGGGACGCTCTATAACATTGTAGGGTTCCAGACGCATTTGAAGTGGCCGGAGCAGCGGCGGGTGTTCGGCCTGATTCCGGGACTGGAAAATGCCGAGTTTGTCCGCTATGGCGTCATGCACCGGAACACCTTCATCAATTCGCCGGAAACCATGAAGCCGACATTGGAGTTCAGGCACAGGAAAAACCTGTTTTTTGCGGGGCAGATGACCGGCGTGGAGGGGTATGTGGAATCAGCCTCATCCGGGCTGGTGGCAGGCATCAATGCCGCCCGCATCTGTCAGGGGCTGGAGCCTGTCGTCTTTCCGGCTGAAACAGCCCACGGCTCCCTGTGCCACTACATCACTACGGCGCCGGCAAAGCATTTTCAGCCCATGAATGTGAATTTTGGCATCATGTCGCCTATCAAGGAGAAAATCCGTGACAAGAAGCTGAAAAAACAGCGTATTGCCCAGAGGGCGCTGGATATGCTGGATGAGTTCAGCCGGAAAAACAATATCGTGGTCTGAGCCGCGCCTGTTTTCGGGGCAGGTCCCTGCAGAGCAGGCCGTATTGCACTGCGGGCCGAACTGCACTGCAGGCGGGATATGGCGGTACGGGCCGGGAATTGTATCATTTGCAGCAAAAGGTTTGATTAGGAGTTTACATATGGAGAATCAGTTTCATGCGACGACAATCGTTGCAGTCAAGAAAAATGGCAGGGTGGCTATAGCCGGTGACGGTCAGGTGACCTTCGGTCAGAGCACCATCATGAAGGCTACGGCGCGGAAAATCCGCAAGCTGCACCACGGCAAGGTGCTGGCGGGCTTCGCCGGTTCCGTGGCAGATGCCTTTTCCCTGTTTGAAAAGTTTGAGGCAAAGCTGGAGGAATACAACGGCAACCTGCAGCGGGCTTCTGTGGAGATGGCCAAGGACTGGCGCACCGACAGGGTGCTGAGAAAGCTGGAGGCGCTGCTGCTGGTAGCTGACAAGGATAATATCCTCATGCTTTCCGGCAACGGCGAGGTAATCGAGCCGGACGGGGGCGTGTGCGCCATCGGCTCCGGCGGCTTTTATGCCCTGTCTGCCGCCCGCGCCCTGGTGGAGCATACCGACATGGAGGCAAAGGATATCTGCACCGAGGCCATGAAGATAGCCGCCGATATCTGCGTGTTTACCAACCATAACATCCGCGTGGAGGAGCTGGCCGGGGACTAAGGCTCCCGTCAGGGGCAGTATTGGCAGTGTATCCGGAGAAACGAGAAGCAGGAGGTCAATTGCATTGAACGAGCAGACACCAAGACAGATAGTAGAAGCATTGGATAAATATATTGTAGGCCAGAAGGAGGCCAAGAGGGCGGTGGCCATCGCCCTGAGAAACCGCTGGCGCAGCAGGCAGCTGGACAATGCCAGCATGCAGGATGATATCGTGCCGAAAAACATCCTCATGATAGGCTCCACCGGCGTGGGCAAGACCGAGATTGCCCGCCGCCTTGCCAAGCTGGTGGATGCGCCTTTCATCAAGGTGGAGGCAACCAAGTTTACGGAGGTGGGCTACGTAGGCAGGGATGTGGAGTCCATCATCAGGGATCTGGCGGAAATCTCCGTGCGCATGATACGCCAGCAGCGCGTGCAGGAGGTGCAGGAAAAGGCCAGGGAGATGGCAAAGGAGCGTATTCTGGATGTGCTGGTGCCTGAGCCGAAGAAATCCACCAATCCTTTTGGGCAGCTCTTTGGCAACCTTGCCAATAACGGTGAGGCGGAGGAAGAAGCTGTGCAGGAAGACGAGCCGAAGCAGTATCAGGCAGGCCGCGAGTGGTGCCGCAAAAAGCTGGAGGCCGGCGAGTACGAGGACAAGATTATCGAAATCGATGTGGAGGACAGCAGCAAGCCGATGGTGGGCATGTTTGCAGGCTCCAGCCTGGAAGGCATGGGCGACAACCTGCAGGATATGATCGGCAGCATGATGCCGAAGCGCCGCAAGAAGCGCAAGGTAACTGTGGAGCAGGCCAGGAAGCTGTTCCAGCAGGAAGAGGCCATGAAGCTGGTTGATATGGAGGAAGTGCAGGAAACCGCCGTCAAGCTGGCAGAGAACAGCGGCATTGTCTTCCTGGACGAGATTGACAAGGTGGCTGTCAGCGGCAATACCGGCGGCCATGATGTTTCCCGCGAGGGCGTGCAGCGCGATATTCTGCCGATTGTGGAAGGCTCCACCGTCATGACCAAGTACGGCGCCGTGAAGACCGACCACATCCTCTTTATTGCGGCAGGCGCCTTCCACACCTCCAAGCCGTCCGACCTCATTCCGGAGCTGCAGGGGCGCTTCCCTATCCGCGTGGAGCTGAAATCCTTGAAAAAGGACGATTTCAAGCGCATCCTTACGGAGCCGCAGAACGCCCTTTTGAAGCAGTACAAGGCGCTCCTTGGCACGGAGGGCATCAATCTGGAGTTTGCTGATGATGCCATCGACCGCCTGGCACAGCTGGCCTGTGATGTCAATGCCCAGAATGAAAACATCGGCGCCCGCCGCCTGCATACCATTCTGGAAAAGCTGCTGGAGGAGCTGTCTTTCAGTGCGCCGGAGCTGGAGGAAAAGGATGTCCTCATTGATACGGATTATGTGAACAATGCCCTGCAGGATATTGTTGTGAACCATGACCTCAGCCAGTTTATCCTGTAATCAGACAGAAAACGTGTTCAAATCGCCAAAAGAATCTAATTATTGGATAAAATTATAAAATTTTTAGAAATAATCACAAAATATTGTGATTATTTCTTTTTTTTATGGTACAATATACTCTAGTATGAAAACAGTCAATACCTAATGTTTATTCTGCATATTGAACGGATTTTTATATGATTTTGAGTGAGATGTAAAGAAGGAGGATGTGTCGATGTCAACACTTTTGGAGCGCACCAGAAAGATAAACCGCGTCCTGCAGCGGTTTCACAATGTGGATTACAAAGAAATGGCCACAGTGCTGAGCAATGTGATTGATGCCAACGTTTATATAGTTGATACCAGCGGCGTGATTTATGGCTGTGCTTTTCTGGATGATTTTGAATGCGATGTGATGATGGATCACGTAGTGGTGCCGGGGAAGTTCCCGAAGCACTACGTGAACTGGCTGAAAAAGATTGACGAAACGGCGGCCAATATCCGTTCCAAGAGCGGCGCCTGCGCCTTTGGCGAAGAAAATACCATGTGCAAGTTCAATGGCAAGAACACCACCATTGTGCCTATCTACGGAGTAGGCGAGCGCATCGGTACGCTGATGGTGGCAAAGTATGATGTGGATTTCTCTGACGACGATCTCTTGCTGGCGGAGTATGGTGCGGCCGTAGTGGGCATGGAAATGCTGCATGACAGGGCAAGGCGCAGCCAGGAGGAAAGCCAGAAGCGCGAGACTGTGCGCATGGCGCTCGGCACCCTCTCCATTTCCGAGGGACAGGCCACCATTGCCATCTTCAGGAAGCTGAAGCAGAAGGATGGCCCTGTCAATGCCTCCAAGATTGCCGATATGCTGACCATCACCCGCTCGGTAATCGTCAATGCCCTCAGAAAGCTGGAGTCGGCCGGTGTCGTAGAGCCGAAGTCCCAGGGCATGAAGGGAACCCACATCAAGGTGCTGAATGAATACCTGTGGCACGGCGTGGAAGAGCTGGCCGATGAAACCGAGATGAACATTGACGAGATGTTTGCCGAGTACGGCAGGAAGCTGACGAAGCAGTACGTGGAGAACCATGCCAGGGAGCATAATGTATCCAGCAACGGGGATATCCGCGCGCTGGCCAACAAGATATGGGAGAGCCAGCTGGCGCTGAATCTGGATGTGGTTGACCTGACGGACATAGATCTGGACAAGGGCTACAAGCTCTACGCCGAGGACAACGGGCTGGAGATTGCCGAGGTGAGCCCGGAGGATATGCTGTCCTGGTACGTCAGGAAGTTTATACGCAAATAACTATGGCTGTGATGCAGGGGAGGTGCCTGCATGTGTCTGCTGCCGCAGGAGATTTTTTCCTGCGGCATTTTTTGTGCTTAAATTTTGTGTCAGCTCGCCTTTGCAGTTGCAACTTTTGCACTATTTTTTGCTCTTTATGAAGCTAAAATGAAAAATTACTTCTTTAATTGCGAAAAAAATGCTAGAATATAAAAGGGAATGAATATTTATAGGCCGAGGAAAAGGATTTTCGCTTTTTGTGTCGTATATAAGACTTGAAGAGTATGACAGGAAGCGCGGCCTGAATGAGATTTTGAGAGATGAGGAAGTGAATCTTTATGCTGGAACAGATATTGAATTCACCAACCATGGATTATATGCAGAGGGGACTTGCGGCTGCGAATCTCCGTCAGGAGGTTATCAGCAACAACATTGCCAACGTGAACACGCCGAAGTTCAAGCGCAGCGATGTGATTTTTGAATCCCTGCTGGCCAAGGAGCTGGGGTTGGATGAGGATAAGAACAAGCTGAAGCTGGTGCGCACCCGCGACAAGCATCTGCCGATGGCGCCGCTGAATGGCAAGGCGTCAGCCGTGATACAGCTGGATGACAGCACCACCATGCGGGTGGATGACAACAACGTGGACATTGATGCGGAGATGGCGAGCCTGGCCAAGAACCAGATTTATTACAACGCCATGGCCAAAAAAATCGGCAGCTATATCCAGGGCATCAAAACAGTAATAACGAGCAAGTGAATTTGAGCATGAATAAGAAATTCTAATTACAAATAAGCATTTTATATGGAATGGGGCAGGTTCAATGAGTATGTTTGGCGGTATTGATGCTGCGGCCTCCGGCCTGACAGCGGAACGTCTGAGGATGGATGTTATATCCAACAATATAGCAAATGTGAATTCCACGCGCACGGTGGACGGCGGGCCGTTCAAGCGCAGATATGTTATTTTCCAGCCCAGGGAGGCGCAGGAGAACAGCTTTGCCGGCATGCTGGCCGGGGAGCTGGGGCGCAGCAAGGGCAGGAAAAACCGTGCCGGGGACGGCGTGCGTGCCCTGGGCATCGGTGTGGATGATTCGGTAGGCAAGCTGGTGTATGACCCTAACCATCCGGATGCTAATGCTGACGGCTATGTGGAGATGCCGAATGTGGATATCGTAACCGAGATGGTGGACATGATTACAGCTTCCAGGGCCTATGAGGCCAACGTGACGACGATAAATGCCGCCAAGAGCATGGCGCAGCAGGCACTGAATATAGGCAAGTAAAATGAGGTGACATGATGGAGATAGAAGCACTGCAGATGACGCCTGTAAAGATGCGGGCGGAAAGTCATCTGGGAGAGGAGCAGCCGCAGCAGGCGCTGCCGACCTTTGGCGAGTACCTGAAGAACGCCATCGGTGAGGTAAACAGCTTACAGAAGGAATCTGACAGGATGAGCGCGGCTCTGGCCGCCGGTCAGGTTGAGGATATATCACAGGTCGTAATCGCCGCTGAAAAGGCTGATATTGCCGTTCAGCTGACTTTGGCTGTGCGCAATAAGGCCGTGGAGGCATATCAGGAAATCATGCGTATGCAGGTATAATTTTTGAGCGGATTGGCAATTATATTATTACTGCGTAGCAAGGGGATTTGGTAATGGGCGATTTGAAAGAGAAATACCTGCAGCTGTGGGGCAGGCTAACCAAAAGACAGCACTATCTGGCTATCGGCGGCGCCGTGCTGCTGGTGGTTGCCATCGTGGCGGCCAGCTTTGCCTTTGGCGGCAAGCCGGACATGGTTCCGCTGTTCACCAACATGGAGACAAAGGATGCCGGCGAGGTTGCTGCCAAGCTGAAGGAAACCAAGGTAAATTATGAGGTTCAGGAAACGAAGCAGGGGACTACCATACTGGTGCCGTCTGCGGATGTGCATGAGGCGCGGCTGAGCCTGGCCACGGAGGGACTGCCCCGGGGCAACAAGGGCTTTGAGATATTCGATGACAGCAAGCTGGGCGTGACTGAGTTCCAGAACAAGGTAAATTACCTGCAGGCACTGCAGGGTGAGCTGACGCGCACTATTGAGCAGATTGCGGCTGTGGAAAAGGCCAGGGTGCATATTGTCCTGCCGGAAGACAGCCTTTACAAAAAGAATGAGAAGCCGGCTACAGCTTCCATCATGCTGAAACTGCGGCCGAACATGGAGCTGAACAAGAAGGAAGTCAAGGGTATCGTAAATCTGGCTTCCAGAAGCATTCAGGGACTGCTGCCGGAGAATATCACCGTCGTGGACGAGACGGGCAGGATTCTCAATGACCCTGACGATGAAGAGGAAAACAACGTCAGCCAGCAGACCATGACCCAGCTGGACATGACCCGCAAGGTGCAGGAGCGCATGCAGCGGGATGTGCAGTCCATGCTGGATCAGGCTCTGGGCGAGGGGCATTCCTATGTCCGCGTCAATGTGGAGCTGGACTTTGACCAGCGGCAGACCGACAAGCAGACCTATACGCCGGTGGTGGATGATTCGGGCATTATCCGCAGTGAACAGACCATCAACGAGGCTTACAGCGGCACGTCCACATCGCCGGGCGGCCCTGCCGGTACCCAGTCCAACGTGCCTGGATACGTGGCACAGGACAACAACAGCAATGCCAACTACTCCAAGAAGGAAACCACCAAGAACTATGAGATAAACGAGGCCAAGGAAAAGACGGTGGCTTCGCCTGGTTCCATCAAGCGGGTGAACATTGCCGTGCTGGTAAATGAGGACATCACCCAGGCACAGCAGGAGAGCATTCAGCGTTCCGTGGCTTCTGCCGTGGGCATCAATCCTGACCGGGGCGATACGGTGTCCGTTGAGCCGCTGCCGTTCAGCACGGAGGCCGCCGACAGGCGTGCCGCCGAGGAGCAGGCCGCAAAGGATGCGGAGAATATGAAGATTATGCTGATTGTGGGCCTGATTCTGCTGATTATCGGCGGCGTGGCAGGTTACTTCTACTGGAAGCGCAAGAAGCGTTTGGAGGCAGAGCAGGCCGCTATCGAGGAAGCCGAGAGGCTGGCCGAGGAGGAAAGATTGCGTTTGGAGGCAGAGCGTGCCGCCTTGCTTGAGAGCGGCGAGATAGAGCCGGAGGAAATGACCGAGGAAGAGCAGGAGCATCTGTCCGAGCGTCAGACTATCGAAGAGCTTATTCGCAACAAGCCTGCCGAAATGGCTATGCTTGTTAAGACCTGGCTGTCGGAGGATTAATCGTCATGGATATGTATGGTAACAACGAGCCGGAGCTGACAAATCAGCAGAAGGCCGCGATATTGTTTATAGTTTTGGGGCCTGAGTATTCATCCATGCTGTTCAAGCACATGAATGATGAGGAAATCGAAAAGCTGACGCTGGAGATTGCCAATCACAAGCAGGTTACCCCGGAGGAAAAGAGAGCCGTTGTATCTGAGTTCTATCAGATGGCCATGGCGAAGAATTATCTGTCCCAGGGCGGTCTGGAGTATGCCCAGAACATTCTGGAAAAGGCACTGGGGGCAGAGCGGGCGTCTACCATTATCAGCCGCCTGACCACCAGCCTGCAGGTACGTCCTTTTGACTTCCTGCACAAGACGGACCCGGCCCAGCTTCTGAACTTTATTCAGAATGAGCATCCGCAGACCATTGCGCTGATTATGGCCTATCTGGACCCTGACCAGGCGGCGACGATTCTCACGTCGCTGCCGCAGGACAGGCAGGCGGAGGTGGCCAAGCGCATCGCTGTCATGGACAGGACGTCGCCGGAGGTTTTGCGCGAGGTGGAGCGCGTGCTGGAGCGGAAGCTGTCGGCGCTGGTTACCCAGGATTTCACCGATGCGGGCGGCGTAAAGGCCATCGTGGAGGTGTTGAACCGGGTGGATCGCACCACGGAGAAGTCCATTATCGAGAATTTGGAAGTGGACAATCCGGAGCTTACCGAGGAAATCAAAAAGCTCATGTTTGTGTTCGAGGATATCGTCATGCTGGACGACCGTGGCCTGCAGCTGGTACTCCGCGAGGTGGACAACAAGGATTTGTCCCTGGCCCTCAAGGCTACCAATCAGGAGGTTGCCGAAAAGATATACAAGAACATGTCCAAGCGTGCCGGCGATATGCTGCGTGAGGAAATCGAGTACATGGGCCCTGTCAAGATTCGCGATGTAGAGGAAGCCCAGCAGAAGATTGTAAATGTCATCCGCAAGCTGGAGGATAAGGGTGATATCGTCATTTCCCGCGGAAAGGGTGACGAAATGATTGTCTAGGTTAATAAAATATGCTATCTATGATGACGAGCCGAAGATAGTTCAGGTGCCTGCCCCTGTTGTGAGCCGCGTGGCTGAGGAAGCCGAGGAAGCGGAGCAGGAGGAAGCCCTGAATGCCGAGGCTTTGGAGAATATGCTGGAAACCATCCGCCAGAAGGAGGAGCATGCTTCCCGCATGCTGAATCAGGCCAAGGTTGAGGCGGAGATAGTCAAGCAGGAGGCCAAGGCCGCCGCCGACAAGGTTATGGAGGTTGCCAGAAACCGCGCCGAGCAGATTCATGAGGAGGCCAGGCAGCAGGGCTATGCTGCGGGCCTTGAGGAAGGGCGCAGGGATGGCGCGGAGCAGATAAGGCAGGAACAGCGCCAGATTCTGCTGGATGCCAATGCCAATGCGGAAAGGACTATCGCGGAGGCCAGGGAATCCTGCCGGGATTATGTGATAGGCGCGGAAAATACCATCGCCAATATGGTGATGCGGATAGCCGACAAGGTGCTGCCACAGCATTTTATAGATGTGCCGCAGCTGATACTGCCGCTGGTGCGGGAGGCCATCGGCAAGGTAAAGGACCAGCCCCATGTGCTGGTGCGTGTGGCGCCGGAGGCCTATGAGCTGGTGATGATGGCGCGGTCGGAGTTCCAGTCCCAGCTGGAGGGAAGTGCCACGCTGGAGGTAAAGTCCGATGAGACGCTGAAGAGCGGCGACTGCGTGCTGGAATCGCCTAACGGGCTGGTGGATGCCGGGCTTGCCACCCAGCTGGAGCTGGTGAAGCAGGCGATAATAAGCGTGATGAAGTAGTAAAGCAATTGGGGAAGTTTAGTGGCTTAACGATTGAGTAATTGAGCAATTGAGATAGTCGGGCTGGCGACAGCCGTGATGTTGGGGATATGGTAGAGTGGAGCTTGGTATTAATCTGGAGAAATTCAATGAAGCCATTGACAGATGCAAATCCATGAGCATGCTTGGCAAGGTTGTACAGATTGTCGGACTGGTAATCGAGTGCAGCGGGCCGAATGTGAGCATGGGTGAGCTTTGCTATGTCCAATCCCATTTTGCGGGAGTGGAGCCGCTGCCGGCAGAGGTGGTGGGCTTCCGCGAGGGATATGTGCTTCTGATGCCACTGGGAGAAACAAAGGGCATAGGCCCCGGCTGTCAGGTGGTGTCGGCACAGAAGGTCCTGCAGGTAAAGGTGGGGCCGGAGCTTTTGGGCCGGGTAATAGACGGCCTGGGCAATCCGATAGACGGCAAGGGGCCTATCCTCTGCCGGCAGGAGTACCCGATACAGGCAGATCCTCCTGCACCGCTGGAGCGGCCTGTTATCAATGATTCCCTGTACGTGGGTGTCCGTGCCATTGACGGCCTGATTACCATGGGGCAGGGACAGCGTATCGGCATCATGGCCGGCAGTGGCGTGGGCAAGTCCACCCTGCTGAGCATGATTGCCAGAAATACCGAGGCCGATATCAGCGTTATCGCTCTGGTCGGTGAACGCGGCCGTGAGGTAAAGGAGTTTATTGAGCGCGATCTGGGGGAGGAAGGCCTGAAACGCTCCGTGGTGGTGGTGGCTACCTCGGACAAGCCGGCGCTGGTGCGCATCAAGGGCGCCTTGACGGCTACGGCCATTGCCGAGTATTTCCGTGACCAGGGGCGCAAGGTCATCCTGATGATGGATTCCGTCACCCGTTTTGCCATGGCACAGCGGGAGGTGGGGCTGACCGTCGGGGAACCGCCGGCCACCCGCGGCTATACGCCGTCGGTGTTTGCCCTGCTGCCGAGGCTTCTGGAAAGGGCAGGAACCAGCGCCAAAGGGTCCATTACCGGCATCTATACGGTGCTGGTGGATGGCGATGATATGAATGAGCCTATTGCTGACGCAGTGCGCAGTATTCTGGACGGGCATATCGTGCTTTCCAGAAATATTGCGGCGCAGAACCATTTTCCGGCCATTGATGTGCTGGCCAGCGTCAGCCGTGTTATGTCGGCGGTGGTGCCGCAGGAGCACATGGAGGCGAACCGCAGGCTCCGCGCCCTGATGGCGGTGTACAAGGAGGCTGAGGACTTGATTCACATTGGCGCTTATGTCAGGGGGTCAAGCCAGAAGATTGACGAGGCCATCCAGAAGATTGATGCGATAAACGATTTTCTGTGCCAGGGAGTGTTCGAGGTGCAGGGATTTGAGGAAACCATTCAGAGGCTGGAAGGAATCTGATGCAAATGTACGCTG